>JBJLFR010000028.1:0-38348 GCA_045565285.1 Paracoccaceae bacterium | reverse complement strand
ACATATTGAACAAGGACCAATTCTAGAAGCAGAAGGTAAGGATGTTGGTGTAGTTTCTAGAGGGCAAGGTCTTAATTGGTTGCAAGTAACACTAACTGGGAGGGAAAGCCATACTGGTTCAACTCCAATGCCTATGCGAAGAAATGCAGGTTTAGGTATGGCAAAAATAACTAATTTGGTTCATGAAATTGCTATGAGTCACCAACCTGAAGCAGTTGGGGCTGTAGGTCATTGTGATGTTTATCCAAACAGTAGGAATATAATTCCTGGAAAGGTGGTTTTTACTATAGATTTTAGATCACCATCATTTGACACACAGGATGACATGGAAAAAAGATTACATGAAGGAGCAAAAACAATATGTAAAGATCTTGATTTGGAATTAGAAATTGAGAAGGTGGGACATTTTGATCCTGTAACTTTTGATGAAGGCTGTGTTTCTACTATTAGGAGAGCTGCAGAAAGATTAGGATACTCTCATAAGGATATTATTTCTGGTGCTGGGCATGATGCTTGCTGGATAAACAAAGTTGCTCCTACTGCAATGGTTATGTGCCCTTGTGTCGATGGTTTGAGCCACAATGAGGCTGAAGATATATCACAGGACTGGGCAGTTGCAGGCAGCAATGTTTTATTTCATTCAGTTCTAGAAACTGCTGAAATTATTTGATTTATAACATTTTATTTGGAGGAAAAAATATGTCTAAAGTTATTAAAGGTGGAACCATTGTAACAGCTGATCGGGAATGGAAATCAGACATATTAATTGAAGGTGAGATAATAAAGCAAATTGGTAATAATTTGACAGGAGATGAAGTAGTGGATGCAGAAGGTGCATATGTTATTCCTGGGGGGATAGATCCACATACTCATTTGGAAATGCCCTTCATGGGAACTACTGCAGCTGAAACTTTTGAATCAGGGACTTGGGCTGCTGCAGTTGGTGGAACTACTATGTTAGTAGATTTTTGTCTTCCTGGAGAAGATGGTAGTTTAGTTAATGCAATTAATGAATGGCACAGAAAATCAAAACCTCAAATCTGCTCAGATATTGGTTTCCATATGGCCATAACGGGTTGGAATCAGCAGATATTTGATGAAATGCCAAAAGCTTTAGAAATGGGCGTTAATTCCTTTAAACATTTTATGGCATATAAAGGTGCATTGATGGTTGAAGATGATGAAATGTATGCATCCTTTCAAAGATGTGCGGCTATAGGAGCTTTGCCAATGGTACATGCTGAAAATGGTGATATCGTAGCTGAACTCCAAAAAAAATATTTAGAGCAAGGTATTACTGGCCCAGAGGGTCATGCCTTTTCTCGTCCTCCTGAAGTTGAGGGAGAAGCTACGAATAGGGCTATTATGATAGCTGATGCTGCAGGTGTTCCTCTTTATGTAGTCCATGTTTCTTGTGAACAAAGTCATGAAGCAATTAGAAGGGCTAGACAAAAGGGAATGAGAGTTTATGGAGAGCCTTTAATACAATTTCTAACACTTGATGATAGCGAATATCTTAATAAAGATTGGGAATATGCTGCAAGGCGAGTAATGTCACCACCTTTTAGAGATAAGATCCATCAAGATGGACTTTGGGCAGGATTACAAGCTGGCTCTCTCACTTCAGGTAGTAGCAACTGATCATGCTGCATTTTCAACAGAACAGAAAAAAATGGGAATTGATAATTTTACACTTATTCCAAATGGAACAGGAGGATTGGAAGAAAGAATGTCTGTTTTATGGACTAAGGGAGTTGAAACTGGGAGGTTAACTAAAAATGAATTTGTTGCAGCTACTTCAACTAATATAGCTAAAATACTTAATGTTTACCCTAGAAAAGGTAGTTTGGTAGAAGGTGCAGATGCTGATATCGTTGTTTGGGATCCAAAAATTTCAAAGACGATATCTGTTGCAAGTCATAAATCCGTACTTGATTATAATGTTTTTGAAGGTTTTAAAGTAAATGCTCAGCCAAGATATACAATGTCTAGGGGTGAGGTGATTTGGGCTTGGGGAAAAAATTCTATGCCTAATCCTGGAAGAGGTAAATTTATTCCTCGTCCAGCTTTTCCACCTGTGCACGAAGCATTGAAAAAATGGAAAGAACTTAATTCTCCAAGAAAAGTTGAAAGAGATCCTATGAATATACCTGCTGGTATTTAGAAATTAGGAAATAGTTTATATGATTTCTGTCAAAGATGTAGATCTCATTTTTGAAACTAATGATGGTCCTGTTCAAGCTTTGAAAAGTGTTTCATTGGACGTTGAAAAAGGAGATTTTGTTTCATTCATTGGCCCTTCTGGTTGTGGAAAAACTACTTTGCTTCGAGCCATTGCAGCTTTAGAAATACCTTCAAAAGGTAGTTTAAGCGTGAATGGTAAATCACCAGATAATGCTAGGAGAGATAGAGAGTATGGTTACGTTTTTCAAGCTGCTGGGCTATATCCTTGGCGTACTGTTGAAGGGAATATAAAACTACCTCTTGAAATCATGGGATATTCCCCGCTAGAAAAAAAAGAAAGAATTAAAAAAGTTATAGAATTAGTTGAGTTGAAAGGTTTTGAAAAAAAATTTCCCTGGCAGCTTTCGGGGGGTATGCAACAAAGAGCATCCATAGCGAGGGCTCTTGCTTTTGATGCTAATATTTTACTTATGGATGAACCGTTCGGAGCACTCGATGAAATAGTAAGAGATCGTTTGAATAGTGAACTATTAGATCTATGGAGCCAAACAAAAAAAACTATATGTTTTGTGACTCATTCAATTCCAGAAGCTGTTTTTCTTTCTACTAAGATTGTAGTCATGTCTCCAAGACCAGGAAGAATAACAGATATTATAAAAAGCACTTTACCAAAAAATAGGGATTTAAATATTAGAGATAGCCAAGAATTTATTAAAATTGCTCAAAGAGTAAGAGAAGGTCTTAAGTCTGGACATGAAGATGATGTCCTCTAATTACTTTTATAAGTTTTTTTTTGAAGGAAATTTTTTTCCAATACTGACTATTTTGACTGTAGTTGGTATTTTTTGGTATTTTATTGCAATACCAATGAATGCCGAAAAAGTTGAAAGAAAATTTAAAGATTTAAATTCTACAGAAAAAATAATTAAATCTTGGAATTTAGAAAAACCTAAATTACCAACACCTCATCAAATAATCAATGAAATTGTAAATACAGTTTTTTATAAAAAGATTACATCAAAACGTTCATTAGTATATCATGGATGGATTACTTTAGAAGCTACTTTAGCAGGATTTTTTCTTGGTACTGCATTAGGTATTTTGCTTGCTTTAGGAATAGTTCACAATAGGGCTATGGATCTAAGTGTCATGCCATGGGTCATAGCCAGTCAAACTGTTCCCATTTTAGCAATAGCTCCTATGATCATTGTTGTTATGAATTCTGTTGGAATTACTGGGTTATTACCCAAAGCAATAATTTCAATGTATTTATCTTTTTTCCCTGTAGTCGTCGGAATGGTAAAAGGATTGAGATCACCAGATCAAATGCAAATAGATCAAATGAGAACTTGGTCTGCTAGCTCAAACCAACTACTTTGGAGACTTCGCTTTCCTTCTTCAGTTCCTTACTTATTTGCTTCTTTGAAAGTTGGTATTGCAGCTTCTTTGGTGGGCGCAATCGTAGGTGAACTTCCGTCTGGAGCGATAGCCGGATTAGGTGCTCGTATGCTAGCTGGTACTTACTATGGACAAACTATCATGATATGGAGTGCTTTATTTACTGCTGCATTTCTAGCAGCCTCCTTGGTTATAACAGTAAATTTAATCCAAAATTTCACACTAAAAAAAATGGCTATAATCACATGAATATATATCTTTTTGCATTTTTTGTAGTTTGGTTTTTGGGTTGGGGGCTAAATTCATTACTTTCAAAAAAAAATAAATCAAATTTTATAAAATTTTTTGTACCAACTATTTTTGGTATTGTTTTTTTAATAATGTGGGAATTTTTAGTTTTAGGTCTAAGTATTAATCCTGTTCTTTTACCCGCTCCAACTGCAATAGGTACAAAAATTATTTCAGAATTACCAACCTTATGGATAGATTTCACACAAACCTTAATAAAAGGAGCGCTGTCAGGTTTTATGATAGGATGTGTTTCAGCTTTTTTAATTGCTGTTTTCGTAGACAAATTTGATTTTCTGAAAAGAGGTCTCCTCCCATTAGGAAATTTTGTTTCAGCTCTACCAATAGTTGGTATGGCTCCAATTTTTGTGATGTGGTTTGGATTTGATTGGGAATCTAAATGTGCTGTTGTTGTTATGATGGTTTTTTTTCCAATGCTTGTTAATACTGTACAAGGGCTAAGTATTATAGATAAAAGCAGACAGGATTTAATGCAAACCTATAGTGCTTCATATTTGCAAACTCTATTAAAATTGAGGTTACCATCTGCTCTACCGTTTATTTTTAATGGATTGAAGATATGTTCTACACTTGCACTAATAGGAGCAATAGTAGCGGAATTTTTTGGTTCACCGATAAAGGGAATGGGGTTTCGTATATCCTCTGAGGTAGGAAGGTTTGCATTGGACATGGTATGGGCAGAAATATTCGTAGCTGCTCTAGCGGGTTGTTTATTTTATGGTTTTATAGCATTAATGGAGAAACATTTTACTTTCTGGCACCCAAGCCAACAAAAATAAAAATTGCCAAGGTTTAAAATTTGACTAAAATCAAACTTAGAAGAAAGAGGAGATAAATATGAAGAAATTAATATCATCAATTGCAATAATTTTCACTGCAATGATAAGTACAGCATTTTCTGCTGATAAAGTAACCATTCAGTTAAAGTGGGTTACTCAAGCTCAATTTGCTGGATACTATGTAGCTAAAGATAAAGGATTTTATGATGCAGAAGGTTTAGATGTAACAATTAAACCTGGTGGTCCTGATATTGCACCAGCTCAAGTTTTAGCAGGTGGTGGAGCAGATGTAATGGTAGATTGGATGCCTTCTGCTTTAGCTGCAAGAGAAAAGGGATTACCCTTAGTAAATATTGCACAGCCTTTTAAAAGTTCTGGTATGATGCTTACATGTAGAAAAGATATGGGTGTTAATTCTACTGATGATCTAAAGGGAAAAACTCTCGGTGTTTGGTTTTATGGTAATGAGTACCCTTTTCTAAGCTGGATGAGTAGACTTGGTTTAGCTACTGATGGAAGTGCTGATGGAGTTACTGTTCTTAAACAAGGTTGGGGAGTTGAACCTCTTACAGAGGGGCAGGCCGCTTGTGTTTCAACAATGTCATATAATGAATACTGGGTTGTAAGAGATGCGGGTTATACTCCAGAAGAGCTTACAGTTTTTAAATATCAAAATGAAGGTGCTTCAACCTTAGAAGACGGTTTGTATGTTTTAGAGAAAAACCTTGGCGATTCTAGCTTTAAAGATAAGATGGTTCGTTTTGTTCGTGCATCAATGAAAGGTTGGAAATATGCAGAGGCTAACCCAAAAGAAGCAGCATCAATAATATTAGACAATGATGATGCTGGTGTTCAAACTGAAAAACATCAAGTAAGGATGATGGGTGAGATTGCCAAGCTTACAGCTGGTTCTAATGGGTCACTTGATCCGTCAGATTATCAAAGAACTGTGGAAGTTTTAATGTCTGGAGCTTCTGACCCAGTAATTACTAAAGAGCCTGCAGGTGCTTGGACACATGATATTACTAACGCAGCTTTAAAATAAATTTAACGCCAATTGTGAGGGGTATGGTATTTTAAGTACCCCTTCAATTTTATTTGTAAATTAATTTTTCTTCTTTTATTTTTGACTTAGTGATTATTTTTATTGACACTAAGCAATAAAAGTTCCATTCAGCATTTAAATTATCTAAATTAATCAATTTAAATAGGAAGAATTAAGTGGGACTTCTGTTATCTTTTTCAGCCCTTATAGTTTCTACTATCTTTCTGCAACTTGGTAATGGAGCAATTGCTCCCTTAGACGCTTTAGCAGGTATTGATGCTTCTTTTTCAAGTACTGAGATAGGGTTACTAGGCTCCTCACATTTTTTAGGTTTTTTGATTGGGTGTTGGATAACTCCACAATTAATGGGGCAGATAGGTCATATTCGAACCTTTGCAGTTCTGGCGTCAATAGGGGCAATAGGTTGTTTATTACATCCAATTATTGTTGATGCATATTTTTGGAGTTTTCTCAGAATTGGAAATGGAATTACCATAGCAGGTTGTTTTACAGTAATTGAAGCATGGCTAAACTCAAAAGTAGATAGACAATCAAGAGGATCAGTTTTTGGAGTATATAGATTAGCCGATTTAGGTTCTCAAATGGTAGCTCAGTTCTTAATTGGTTTTTTAGATCCAACATCCTTTATTAGCTATAATTTAATAGCTGTTTTCTTCTGCCTTTGTTTGTTTCCACTTACATTAACAACAAGGGTAGTTCCTGATATTCCGAAATCTCCAAGGTTAAGAGTTATATCTTCATTTAAACTTTCTCCACTTGCATTTTCAGCTGTAATAGTAGCTGGGTTAACTGGATCATCAATACGAATGGTGGCACCTATTTATGGAAATGAAATTGGGTTAATAAAAGAAGAAATAGCTATTTTGATGACAGTATTTCTTTTTGGGGGGTTGATTGCCCAACTACCTGTTGGACGGTTAGCTGATTTATTTGATCGGAGGTGGGTTCTTATTTTTCTATCACTTTCTGCTGCCACCATTTCAATCATACTGTCTGTGATTGCATCTCAGTTTGTTTTTTATATATATCTATGCTCCTTTTTATTTGGTTTTGCGACATTCCCAATTTTTTCTGTAGCTGCTGCGCATGCGAATGATTTTGCCGAGAACGATAAGTATGTAGACTTGGCAGCTTCCTTGATTTTTATTTTTGGTTTGGGATCAATAGTTAGTCCATTATTAAGTTCTACTTTAATCGACTTTTTTGGTCCGTCTGCATTGTTCATTTTTTTATCTATTGCTCATATACTACTTTCTGTTATAGGTGGAATTAGAATGATGGCTAGACCGTCGGTCACCGAAAAGACGCCATATATGTATTTACCAAGAACATCATTAATTTTTGGAAAATTTTTAAATCCCTCGAAAAAAGAAAGTGACAAAAATTAGTTTTTTTTGTTGTTACTGCTTTAAGTCCATAATATCTTAAAAAAATAATCTTTTTTGGGAAAAAAATTGAGTATCAAAAATAATTTAAGTAATATTATAATTGGTCCTAATATAGATGACAAAAGCTTAGTTTCTAAAGTAACTGGGAAAGATCATCTTGGACAGACTAGTGAACTTGAAGTAATAGAAGAAAGACCTCTTTCAATTTATCTTAATTCACAAGAAATAGTTACTGCGATGACTATTGGTGATCATCCCAAATATTTAGCATTAGGGTTTTTAAAAAATCAAAAATTAATAAAAGATAATGAAAAAATAACTGGTATAGATTATGACGATGAAACAAGAACAGTTATAGTTAGAACAGAAAAAGAAAGTAATTATGAACAAAAAATAAAGAAAAAAATTAGGACTAGTGGTTGTGCAGTAGGTACAGTCTTTGGCGATATGATGGAAAGTGTTGAAGAAATAGTACTTCCTGAAAGTAGAATAAAAATTTCCTGGTTATATGATTTAGCAAAAGCAATCAATCAGATGAATAGTCTTTATTTAGAGGTAGGAGCAATTCATGGTACTGTTCTTTGTCGTGAAGATAAAGCACTGGTATATATGGAAGATGTTGGTAGACATAATGCTGTAGACAAAGTTGCTGGCTGGTTATTTACGACAAAAACCACTCCTGATGACAAAATTTTATATACTACTGGAAGATTAACATCTGAAATGGTAGTAAAGTGTGCAAATATGGGTATCCCTGCCTTAGTATCTAGATCTGGATTTACTGCTTGGGGAGTAGAATTGGCAAAATTAACTAACATGACATTAATTGGAAGGTTGAGAGGGAAAAGGTTTGTCTGTTTAAGTGGTGAAAATCGCCTCGTTTATGATGTGGATATAAACAATAAAGATTGACCTCCAACTCTGGAAAAATTATGGATGATATTCCTGGAATAATACTAGCTGGTGGCCTTTCAAGAAGAATGGGTGGTGGTGATAAAGGTTTACTTGAGTTGGGTGAAAAAACAATTATTAAAAGGGTTATTGATAAAATTTTACCACAAGTAAGTTCTTTAGCTATTAATATAAATGGAGATAATTCTCGATTTCCAGATTATGAGCTACCGATCGTTTCAGATAGTATGGAAGGGTTTCTGGGTCCACTTTCTGGTATTTTAGCAGGAATGGATTGGGCTTTTAAAAATAAATACAAATATATAGCAACTGTTACAGCAGACTCTCCCTTTATGCCAGAAGACTTCATTCATAGATTATATTCTTTGGTCAAAAATCAAAAACTAAATATTGGAATTGCTGCATCTAGAATTTTAAATACTGATGATATATTCAAACATCCAACTTTTGGTATTTGGGAAGTAGATCTTAAGAATGATTTAAGAAAAGAATTAGCAGGTGATACACGAAAAATAATGAAGTGGGCTAAGAAATTTAAATTAGATTATTGTTATTTTGATATTAATAATGAATTAGATGATCCATTTTTTAATATCAACACTCCTGACGATTTGGAAAAAGCAAATTACAGATTACAACAAGGTCTTTTATGAAAAATAAAAATATTTTTGGAATCGTGGGTTGGAAAAATTCTGGTAAAACCACTTTAGTTGAAAAATTGGTTCAATACTTGACGGATAAAGGATATCAAATATCAACTATTAAGCATGCACATCATTCTTTTGATATAGATCATGAAGGTACAGATAGTTTTAGACATAGGAAGGCAGGCGCAAAAGAAGTAATACTAGCATCTAGAAAAAGATGGGCTCTTATGCATGAATTAAAGGATAAACCTGAAAAGGATTTTGATTTTTTGGTTAATAGTTTATCACAAACTGATTTGATACTGGTTGAAGGATTTAAAGAAGAAAGACACAATAAAATTGAAGTTATTAGGAGAGAAAATAAAAAGACACCAATACATAAAACTGATGAAAGTATATTAGCAATTGCTACCGATTATAAAATTACAGATGCCTCATTACCAATTTTTCATTTGGATGAAATCTCTAAGATAGCAGATTTTATACTAAAAAAAGTTAACTTAAAATGAGTGAGTCTAGTACAATTAAAGATAACTGCTTCGCATTGCCGAAGGGAGTCGATTGGTGCCCTGTAGATACTGCGTTAGAAAAATTAAAAAGCGGTCTTCAAATCTTATCAAAGGAAAAGTTTATACCAGTAGAAAAGTCAGAAGGCTTTATAATTTCTCAGCCTACTTATGCACTAATTTCAAATCCAACTTTTTCAAATTCAGCAGTAGATGGATATGGTTTTAATTGTGAAAGTCTGTCAGATGACAATAGCTTTAGTCTATTATCAAAAGTTGCTTATGCAGGAGAAGCGCTCATTGATGTCGTGCCTAATCGCTTTGCTATAAGGATAATGACAGGAGCAAAATTACCTAAAGGAGTAAACACAGTAATATTGAATGAGGATGTTACTTTAAATAAAGACCAAATATATTTTAAAGGCAAATTAAAAAAAGGAAGTAATACCAGGCTAGCTGGAGAAGATGTTAAAAAAGGGGAGTTACTTTTTGAAAAAGGTCATAGAGTTAAAGTTCAAGATTTAGCTTTACTAGTTGCTGCTGGAGTAAAATGTGTTCATGCTTATGAGCCCCTAAAAGTAGGTATATTGTCAACAGGTGACGAAATTATAGATCCTTCAATTGATATAAAAAAATTATCTGAAGGAATGATTTTTGATTCTAATAGACCTTTATTATCTTCATTAGTGTCTAAGTGGGGTTGTGATGTAATTGATTTGGGTATTGAGAAGGATAATTATGATAAAATAAAAGCTAAATTAAATTATGCTTCAAAAAATTGTGATGTACTTCTGACTTCGGGGGGTGCTTCTGCTGGAAAAGCAGATTATTTATCACGTATGATAAAGGAGGAAGGAGAGCTTTATGAATGGCGTATTGCTATAAAGCCGGGAAGACCCTTAAGTTTAGGTCTCTGGAATAAAATGCCAGTTTTTGGATTACCAGGAAACCCAGTTGCAGCTTTTGTTTGCTCGCTTATATTTTTTTATCCTTCAATGTCTCTTATGGGAGGTGCAGGGTGGAAAGAACCACTAAAATTTAAAGTTTCTTCAAATTTTTTTAAAAAAAAGCGTGCTGGTAGAAAAGAATACTTACGTGCTAGAATTAATGAAAGAGGAAATCTTGATATTTTTAAATCTGAAGGTTCTGGGAGAATTTCTGGATTGAGTTGGTCTACAGGTCTATTAGAACTATCTGAAGATGCAATAGAAATTAATAAAGGTGATAGTTTGAATTTTATTCCTTATTCAAACTATGGGATTTAAAGATTAATCTATTGTTTTCTTATCATTAATTATTTTCATAGATGACATTGCATCACTTTCTAATTTTGCAATTGAAAAAGGTCCGCCTAGGTATTGATCCCCTGGTTTATTTTTTTTCATATTCACATTTTTTTCTAACTTATTCACAAACTTTTCAGCATCATCTGTAATTTTAATATTAAGTTTTTTTGTTGCATTTGTATTATTAATTGTTGATCGTTTATTTTTTGAAACACCATAGATAATTTCAAAACCTAATTTTTTCATTTTTATGGATTGGATTACTATGCGAATTAAGTCATCATAGGAAAGCCAAGTACTTAGTGACCTTTTTGATGTAACTTTTGCACAAGATAAAATTCTAATACAAAGGCATTCAATTCCACACTTATCCCAGTACATTTGGGCAATATTTTCACCAAAACTTTTTGAAAGACCGTAAAAAGTATCAGGTTTTTGCATTACTTTATGATCTATGGTTTGGTTAACCTTATACATACCAACAGAATGTATGGAACTTGCAAAAATTACTCTTTTTATTTTATTCTTTTCGGCACATTTCCATATATTATATGCTCCTAAAATGTTAGATTCTAATATCTCTTGAAATGGTCCTTCATTTGAATAAGCCCCAAAATGAACTAAGATATCTGTTTTTTTCAAGATTTTGTTAACGTCTTTGAAATTTTCGAGTTTTAGTTTTTTAAACACCTCATTGTTCAGGGTTTTCCCAATTTTAATTTTATCGGTTGAAACTAATTTTTTTGTAATTTTTGAAAGAGGTTCTCTTAAATAAGATCCAAGTCTTCCTGATGCTCCTGTAAGTACTATTTTATTATACTTTTTCATTTATATTATAGCTTTCTCCAAATAAGGTTTTTTTTCAATTAATCTTTGTGGGCTCAGTGGGGTTAAATCTAAGGATTTGTATTTTTTATATATAATTTTTTCACTAAGTGCTCTCCCAATGGCTGGACTTTGTTGTAAACCATGCCCTGAAAATCCATTAGCAAAATAAAAGTTTAAAAATTCTGGGTGTGATCCTATTATACCATTTTGATCAAAAGTATTGAACGCATAATGTCCTGCCCATGCATTTACTAATTTTATTTTTTCAAAATTTGGGACTCTATTAGCTAAAATTGGCCATATTTTTTCCTCCCACAATTCATAATCGATTGTAAAGTCGTCATATGCTGCGGCATTATCAAGTTCTGGTGCACAGCCACACAAAAATTGATCGCCATCAGAACGGAAATGAATACCAGTTGGGTCTATTATAAGTGGTAAAGAATTTTTTATTTTCATTTCAGACTTAAAAATAAAGGTATACCTTTTTCTTGGCTCAACTGGTATTTTAAGAAAATGATTTTTATCAAAATTTGATGCTTTTGTACCTGTAGCATTAACAAAATTTCCTACATTTAGATTAGATCCATCTTTAAGGGATATAGCATTAATTTTTTTTGAATCTAAAATTATTCTAACAACTTCATTCTTAATGAATTCAACACCTTTTTCAGCAGACTTTTTCTTCCACCAACTAAGAATTGTGCTGGAATCAAAGTATCCTTCATTGTGATTGTTGTAACTCCCTCCAGCTAGATTTGTAACATTAAGATAAGGAAATTTTTCTAGTAATTTCTGTGGATCATAAATTTTGGTTGGAATATTCAGAGAGTTTTGTAGTTTTTGATTTTGCTTCAAGAGCTTTATTTTATTAATATCATCAGCCAGGTATAAATAACCTATTTTATTAAACATAATTTCAGAGATTCTCTCATCGTTTTCCATATATGATTTGAAATTTAAAATATAATTAGAAGAAAATTTAGAAATTTCTATATTGAGTTTACTGGAAAACTGTTGTCTTATACTATTATTGGTGCGTGAAGTACTTGAAAATTCTAGTGATGGATCTTTCTCAACAACTAATATTTTTCCTTTGAAATCTTTATTGGAAATTAAGAACCAAGCTATTGCCGTCCCAATCATTGCTCCACCTGCAATTACTACATCATAAGAATTGAGTTTTGGGTTATATTCTGTTTTATTAAGTTGCATAGATATATAAAAAGGATTTCTCGTTTAATTAATACATTATAACCATGATTTTAAAACTTTTTATTAGAGAGAATCTCATTGGATGCTGACTATATCATAATCGGTGCTGGATCTGCTGGATGTGTTTTAGGAAATAGGATTTCTGAAGATAGCAAAAGTAAAATCCTACTACTTGAAAATGGTGGGTCTGACCAGAGCCCTTTAATACAAATGCCAGCAGCATTGTCTTATCCTATGAACATGAAAAAATATGATTGGGGATTTACATCTGACCCTGAACCTAATTTGAACAATCGAAGATTAGCTACACCAAGAGGTAATGTTATTGGGGGATCTTCATCTATTAATGGAATGGTCTTTGTACGTGGTCATGCAAGAGATTTTGATAATTGGGCTCAGTCAGGTGCCAGAGGATGGTCTTATGCTGACGTATTACCATATTTCAAAAAAATGGAAACTTGGCATGGAGAAATAGATTCTGAGTCAAAAAAATTCCGTGGGTTTTCTGGCCCACTTCATATCTCTAGAGGGGATCAAAAAAACCCTTTATTCAAAGCATTTGTAAAAGCTGGTAATGAAGCTGGTTTTGAAATTACATCAGACTATAACGGTTATAAACAAGAGGGATTTGGTGTAATGGAACAAACTATTTATAAAGGAAGAAGATGGTCTACGGCTAACGCATATCTTAAACCAGCATTAAAAAGGAATAATTTAAAACTTCAAAGATGTTATGTAGAAAGGATAATTTTTGATGGACTTAAAGCAATAGGAGTTGAAGTTAATTTCAAAGGAAATAAAAAAACATATTACGCTAAGAAAGAAATAATCATTTCTGCTTCATCTATAAACTCTCCTCGATTATTATTATTATCTGGGATAGGTCCTGCTGCTGATTTAAAAGAGTTAGGCATTAATCCATTAATTAATCGTTCAGGAGTAGGGAAAAACCTTCAAGACCACCTTGAAGTTTATATTCAACAAGAATGTCTAAAACCAATAACGCTTTATAAATACTGGAATTTAGTTTCTAAAGCTAAAATTGGTCTACAGTGGTTGATTGCAAAAAAGGGTCATGGAACATCTAATCATTTTGAAAGTGCTGCATTTATAAGATCAAGATTAGGCGTGGAATACCCTAATATCCAATTTCATTTTTTACCCTTAGCAGTAAGATATGATGGAAAAACTTCTGCTTCTTCTCATAGTTGGCAAGCGCATGTAGGTCCAATGCGCTCTTCTTCTAGAGGTCAGATTAGTCTTAAATCAAGTAATCCTAATATATCCCCTTCTATTAAATTTAATTATATGTCTCATGAGCAGGATTGGATTGATTTTAGACATTGCGTAAGAATTACGAGAGAAATTTTTAATCAAAATGCTTTTAAGGAATTTAAAGGAAAAGAAATTCAACCGGGAGGAAATTGTAAGACTAATGAAGAACTTGATGATTTTATAAAAGATCATGTAGAAAGTGCTTATCATCCATGTGGTACTTGTAAAATGGGTTCTACAAGTGACCCTACATCAGTTGTAGATGAGGAATGTAATGTTATAGGAGCAAAGAATCTTAGAGTTGTAGATAGTTCAATATTCCCCAATATTACTAATGGGAATTTAAACGGGCCAACTATAATGACTGCTGAAAAAGCTTCAGATCATATTATGGGGAAGGGTGTTTTACCTAAGTCCAATTATGAACCTTGGATTAATGCTAATTGGGAAACAAAAGACCGGTGAAGACTTTTAGTTCAAAACTTATTTTTTTTTAATGCTTTTCATTGGCATTTTTTTTGGTAAGATTTTACCATGTTAAAATTTGTTTAATTCAAAATAAGGACTAACAATGTCAATAACTGCTCTCCCAAAAAAAAATAATGATTACTTGCAAAAAAGAGTTGATTTAGCTGCTGCATTTCAATGGACTGCCAGATTGAATATGCATGAAGCAGTTGCTAACCATTTTTCCTTAATATTAGATGAGGAGCAAAAAACTTTTTTGATCAATCCAAATCAAAAACACTTCTCTAATATTAAAGCTTCTGATTTATTAGAATTGAATTGGGATGACAAATCTGTTCTTAGCCGTCCTGGTGCCCCTGATGCAACTGCGTGGGGTTTACACTCTTCAATTCATAAATATTGTAGTCATGCAGTGTGCGCATTACATATTCACTCAACTTATGCAACGGTACTTGCTTCATTATCTGACAGCAAATTACTTCCAGTTGATCAAAATTCAGCAATGTTTTTTAATCGTTATGTCATTGATGAAGATTATGGAGGTTTGGCTTTTGAAAGTGAAGGTAAACGTTGTGCACAATTGTTGAATGATCCAAAAGTCAAGGTACTTATAATGGGTAATCATGGTATACTAGTTATTGGTAAGTCAGTTGCAGATGCATTTGATCGCATGTATTATTTTGAAAGGGCCTGCAAAACTTATATTTTAGCACTACAAACAGGTAAACCACTTAGGATAATATCAGACATAATTGCTGAAAAAGCAGCTCGTCAACTTGATAATTTTTCTGGAGATGACAGTAATCATTTTAATGAAATTAAGTTGATTTTAGATAAAGAGGGCAGTGATTATGCAGTCTAATTTTTATATCTACCTTATATTATAAAGTACGAACGTTGAATTTTGATCTTGAGAAAATTTTATCAACAATAGAAAACGATATTATTCCTAAAACAAGGAATAGCGTTTTAAAAGGTAATAAAATATTTGGTGGAGCTATATTAAATAAGAACGATTGTTCCCTAATTCTTGCAGACACTAATCATGAACTTGAAAATCCAATTTGGCATGGTGAGATGTATGTATTAAAAAAATTTTATGAACAAAAAAATCATCCTCCAACCAAAGATTTAATCTTTTTATCGACCCACGAACCTTGCTCAATGTGTCTATCTGCAATTACGTGGGCTGGATTTGATAATTTTATTTATTTGTTCAGTTATGAGGAAAGCAGAGATCTTTTTGCAATTCCACACGATTTAAATATACTCAATCAAGTTTTTAATATCCAAGATGGAAATTACAAAAAATCTAACCAATATTGGGTTTCTTATTCTATAGATGAGATTTTGAATAATGGTAAATTTAAAAATCATACAAACCTTCAAGAAAGAATAATCAATATCAAGAAATCCTATGATAAACTTTCTGAACTATATCAGCGAACAAAAACTAGTAATGATATTCCTTTAAATTGATAGCATATGAGAAATGAAATTTTTTTATAATTAACATGTTGGAACAAGGTATAATTTTAAAAATAAATGATATTTCAAAAGAATATCCTGGCGTCAAAGCTAATGATTCCGTGTCTTTGGATTTAGAATATGGAAAAATTCAAGCTTTACTTGGAGAGAATGGGGCTGGAAAGTCAACTCTTGTCAAAATTGTTTATGGTTTGGTCAAGCCAGATCATGGGACAATGTTTCTGAATGGTATTGAGTACCGTCCTAAAGGTCCACAAGATGCAAGATCACAAGGGGTAGGTATGGTCTTCCAGCATTTTTCATTATTTGATGCTCTTTCTGTTTTTGAAAATATTGTTTTAGGTTTAGATAATATCTTAGAACAAAAAGAGTTAAAAAAACAAATTATTGACGTTTCAAGTGAGTATGGTCTTGCTATTTCACTGGATAAGATTGTTGGTAATTTATCAGCAGGAGAAAGACAGCGTATTGAAATTATAAGGTGCTTACTATTAAATCCAAAAATTATGATAATGGATGAACCGACATCAGTTTTAACACCTGGAGAAGTTTCTGATTTATTTTTGGTTTTAAAAAAATTATCTAAAAGCGGAATGTCTATTCTATATATATCACACAAACTTGAGGAAATCAGGACTCTTTGTACTAAAGCTACAATTATGCGTAGAGGTAGAGTTGTAAAAAATTGTAACCCCCAGAAAATTAGTGCTACTAAGATAGCAGAAGAAATGGTTGGAATATCCTTATCAAGTCCAAAAAAGAGTAAAATTAAAAAAGGTAAAGAATGTTTACAAATTCATAATTTATCATTTAAACCATTAGATCCATTTGGTGTTCCTATTAAAAATTTGAACCTAAAACTTCATCATGGGGAGATAATTGGGATTGGTGGTGTAGCTGGCAATGGTCAAGAGGAATTTTTATCCTTATTAAGTGGCGAATTAAAGCCAACTAATGGTTATTTACTTTTAAATGGTGAAGATATTACAAAACTAAGTGTTGTAGAGAGAAGAAACAAAGGTTTATTGAGTGCTCCTGAAGAACGTTTGGGTCATGCTGCAGTTCCGTCAATGTCACTTACTGAGAATTGTTTAATTACTGCTGAAAATAGAATGAAATTATCAAATAAAGGTTTTATTGATTATAAGCTTTCCAAGAAACTCTCTGATGAAATCATTAAAAAACTAGATGTTCGTACAGGTGGATCAGATGCTCTTGCAAGGTCTTTATCGGGGGGCAATTTACAAAAATTTGTTATTGGAAGAGAATTAATACAAAGTCCAAAAATTTTCATTGTAAACCAACCCACTTGGGGAGTAGATGCTGCTGCGGCGTCATCTATCAGACAACAAATTCTAGATTTAGCAAAAGACGGTACAGCGGTTATTGTAATTAGTCAGGATTTAGATGAATTACTAGAAATTTCTGATGTATTTTGTGCATTAGTTGGAGGACAATTATCTTCCCCCGAAAATATAAATGAACTTAATCCAAGTAGGATAGGTATGCTTATTTCAAACTCTATACAATAAATATGAATTTAAATGCTTAAAATTGAACCAAGAAAAAACCGTTCTAATTTTCTCGAGGTAAGTGCCCCAGTTATTGCAGTTATTTTAACAATGATTATTGGAGGATTCCTATTTCTCAGCATGGGTAAAAATCCATTTGAAGCGATCAAGTTAATATTTTGGGATCCTATAATGAGCCCGACATTTTCAGAGTACTCAAGACCTCAGTTAGTGATTAAAGCTGCTCCATTAATACTGATAGCACTTGGTTTATCTTTTGGTTTTCGTGCAAATATTTGGAATATTGGTGCAGAAGGACAATATATTATGGGGGCGTTAATAAGTGGAAGTATAGGACTAGCTTTATACCCCTTAGATGCTTGGTTTATTTTTCCCTTAATGATTTTAGGTGGGATAATTGGTGGTATTTTTTGGGCAATGATACCTGCCATCCTAAAAATTAAGTTCAATACCAATGAGATTCTTGTCTCACTTATGTTAGTTTATGTAGCGGAGCAAATTTTAGCTCTTGCTTCGGTTGGATTCTTACGAAATCCAGATGGTTTAGGCTTTCCAGGATCTAGAGATCTTAGCAAGTATCCATCAGCAGCTAATCCAGAATTAATTGCCAATTCAGGAATACATATAGGTGTAATTTTTTCTTTTATTGCTGTAATTCTTCTCACTTATTTCTTAATCTATCATAGGTTAGGATTCCAAATTAAATTAATAGGTCAGGCCCCAAAAGCTGCAAAATTTTCAGGAGTTAATGTTAATTACATTGTTATTTTTTGCTTAGGTTTGTCTGGTGGTTTAGCTGGTATAGCAGGTATGTTTGAATTAACTGGTCCAGCGGGCCATATAAATATAGATTTTAATGTAGGTTATGGTTTTACAGCAATAATTGTAGCTTTCTTAGGAAGATTACATCCAATAGGAATTCTTTTTGCAGGCCTTTTAATGTCCTTGACCTATGTTGGGGGCGAATTAGCTCAATTCATGTTAAATATACCTGCAGCTGCTATTCAAGTTTTTCAGGGAATGTTACTATTCTTTCTTCTTTCAACTGATTTGTTGGTTTCTTATAAGATTTCTCTAAATTTATCAAATTGGAAAACTAATAATTCAAACCCTAAAAGTAAAAAGGGATAAAGATGGATTTCAGTGACATTAATTTTTCTCTTTTAATAGCAAGTCTTATTGTAGCGGCTACACCAATACTTTTAGCTGCTCTTGGAGAGTTGATAGCCGAAAAATCTGGAGTTCTAAATTTAGGTGTTGAAGGTATGATGATTTTCGGAGCTATATCTGGCTTTATTATAACAATAGAGACTAAAAACCCTTGGCTTGGGTTTTTATCTTCTTGTATAGGAGGAATGTTATTAGCATCAATTTTTGCAATAGTTACTCAAATATTTAGAGCTAATCAGGTAGCTTCGGGTTTGGCTTTAACTCTTTTTGGTTTGGGGTTATCAGCTCTTATAGGGCAATCTTATACTGGAATAAAGCCTGTTAAATTTCCTGACATGCATATTCCTGTTTTAGCCGATATTCCAATAATAGGTATTATTCTTTTTCAACACGACTTTATTATTTATTTTTCTATTTTTGCAGTTATTTTTGTTTATTTATTATTTCGTAATTCTCATTTTGGCTTAATCATTAAAGCAGTTGGCGAAAATCATGATAGTGCTCATGCATTGGGATACAACGTAATACTGATTCGCTGTTTTACTATTCTTATAGGTGGGGCTCTTGCTGGATTAGGAGGTGGGTACCTTTCATTGGTAAGAGTTCCCCAGTGGACAGAAGGTATGACTGCTGGAGCAGGTTGGATTGCTTTAGCTTTGGTAGTTTTTGCAAGCTGGCAACCATTTAGACTGCTAATCGGTGCATATATTTTTGGCGGAATTACTTTGTTGCAGCTGAATTTGCAGGCACTCGGTTTAGAAATAAATGTTGCTCTCTTGTCTATGTCGCCTTATTTGGTAACAATAGGCGTATTGGTATTTATGTCGGCTCGGAGGAATAAAAATTCATTAGAGGCTCCTAAGTCTCTTGGTAAAACGTTTTTTGGGCTTTAGTTATTAATTTTATTGGAAGGAGTTAAAATGAAAATTTTAAAAATTTGTTCAATTATTTTGTCTACTTTTTTTGTATCAAGTTTTGCTATTGCATCGGATATGAAGGTTGGTTTTATAATGGTTGGACCTTTAGATGATCATGGATGGAATTATCAGCATAGTGTAGGAATAAAAGCTGTAAACGAAGCTTTTGGAGATAAAGTGGAAACTATTTATCAGGAAAATGTTCCTGAAGGTCCTGATGCTGAAAGAGTAATGACTCAGATGATTCTTTCGGGTGCTGATATGATATTTGCTACATCATTTGGTCATATGGATCCAGTCATCAATGTAGCGAAAAAATTTCCAGATGTTAAATTTGAACATGCCACTGGTTTTAAAACTGCTGATAATGTTTCTACTTACAGTGCAAGATTTTATGAGGGTAGATCAGTCATTGGTCATATTGCTGGTAAAGTGACTAAATCGAACAAAATAGGTTATGTAGCTTCATATCCTATACCAGAGGTAATTCGAGGAATTAACTCAGCTTATCTTGCTGCTAAAGCAGCTAATCCAGATGTTGAATTTAAAGTAATTTGGATTTTTACATGGTTTGATCCTGCAAAAGAAGCAGATGCTGCGAAGACTTTAATTCAACAAGGAGCAGATGTAATTATGCAGCATGTTGATAGTTCAGCTATAATGACTGTTGCAGAAGAAGCAGGTGTTTTTGCTTATGGCCAAGCATCTGACATGAGTGAATTTGGACCAAATGCTCACTTAACCGCAATAATAAATGGTTGGGGACCTTATTACGTGAAACGCGTAAAGGAAGCCATGGATGGAACTTGGAAAGGTAAAAAAGAAACTTTCGATGGAATTAGTGATGGAATGGTTATTATAGGCAAGATGTCAGATAAAATACCAGCTAATGTTCGCAAAGAAGCTCAAGATTTAGCAGATAGCATTGCTTCTGGTGATATCCATCCATTTACTGGACCAATTAATAAACAAGATGGATCTCCATGGTTGGCATCTGGGGAAACTGCAGATATTGGTACTCTATTGGGTATGAATTTTTATGTTGAAGGTATTGAGGGAGATATACCTCAATAAGGCATTATTTTGGATGAGCCAAATATTTTGGCTCATCCAATACAATTATATTAAAACTTAGGTTTTATTTTGTCTTACAAATTACATATGAATTAGATAGTCTTTTTTATATTTTAGATATAAAATAATTTTTAAATTTTAATTTATTTTTATTTAAAATTAATATGGAACAAAATCAAAATAAAGCTATTGGTCCAAAATTTTTCCAATTATGGCCAACTCAATTTATGTCTTTTAACCTTCCTGGGAATGAGCAAGCTAATCATATATTATCTGAGCTAGTATTGGAAAAAAATGCTAATCTAGAAAATATGACAGTTGAATATATATCCAACAATATTTTTAACTTAGATCATCCTGGAATAAAGTGGCTGAAAAAATGTTGTGATCGAGCTGTTCTTGATTATGCTAAGAAAATTGGAATTAATTATAATCTAGAATGGACTTTACAAGGTTGGGCAAATGTAAATATGCGCGGTGATTATCATAATCTGCATAACCATCCCCATTCGTGGTTGTCAGGGACATACTATGTATCTGTTCCAGATCAAGCTGAAGCTGATGTATTTAGATCGGATCTTAATCCTTGTGCCATAAGTTTTTTTGATCCACGTCCTCAGGCAAATATGAACTCTATCCGAAATGATGGACAGGTAGATCCTGAATTTCGAATTTTACCAAATAATGGTGATATTTTTTTGTGGCCAGCATTTCTTCATCATCTAGTACATCCGAATATGTCGGACAAACCTCGAATTTCGATTTCTTTTAATGTAATTTTGAAATGGAAAGATGAATATATTGCAAATGCGGAATAAATTTAATTATGGCTGTTTATAAACAGTTTGTAGAAAAATTATGATGGACAAATTTTACTATGCAATTTTCGAATAATTTATTGAGATTAGGAACAGAGTCCGCTTTTGAAGTTTTAGCAAGAGCGCAATCAATGGTTTCTAAAGGAAGAGATATTATCAACCTTGGTATAGGACAACCAGACTTTAAAACTGCAGATCATATAGTGGAGGCAGGAGTTCAAGCGTTAAGAGATGGCCATCATGGTTATACCTCTGCCAATGGAATTTTACCACTTAGGGAGTCAGTTTCAGAGGATTTTCTAAATAGACATAATGTAGAAATATCACCAGAAAATATTATTATAATGCCTGGTGGAAAACCTACTATGTTTTTTAGTATTTTAATGTTTGGAGCAAAGAATTCGGAAATAATGTATCCAAATCCCGGGTTTCCCATTTATGAGTCATTAATAAATTATACTGGTGCAAAGCCTGTTCCTATAAAGCTAAGAGAAGATTTAAATTTTTCTTTTAAAGCTGATGAAGTACTAGAAAAAATAAATGATAAAACAAGCCTAATTATAATTAATAGTCCTGGGAATCCTACAGGTGGCGTAATTCCAAAGCAAGAAATAGAGAAATTAGTAAAAGGTTTAGAATCTTATCCCAAAGTTACAATTCTTTCTGATGAGATATATAGTAGATTATTATATGGAAATCAAAAGCATATAAGTTTCCTTGAATTTCCAAGTATAAGGTCACGATTAATTGTCCTTAATGGTTGGTCAAAAACTTATGCAATGACAGGATGGAGGCTTGGGTATTCAGTTTGGCCTAATGAATTATTAGAATATGCAAATAGGCTATGTGTAAATAATCATTCTTGTGTAAATACCGCTAGTCAATATGCTGGTATTGCTGCTTTAAGAGGTCCACAAAATGTAGTAGATGAAATGCTTTTGGAATTTGATAAAAGAAGAAGATTTATAATATCAGCATTAAATGGGTTACCTGGAGTATCTTGTAAAGAACCAAGTGGAGCTTTTTATGTTTTTCCAAATATCAAAAATACAGGCTTATCTTCTCAAAAAGCACAAGATGATTTCTTAGAACTATCTGGTGTTGCGGCTATATCTGGAACGAGCTTTGGAAAAATGGGAGAAGGTTATATACGTTTTTCTTACGCAAATAGTTTAGAAAAGATTGAAGATGCAATTGATAGAATAAAGAATTTGTTGCTTAAACAAAAAAATTAGCACATCTTAATTTAAATCTATTAAGTTAAAATCAATTAATTACATAATTTAATTTCATAAGGTGAAAATTTTGATAAAAAATAAGTCACTTATTAGTATTCTGTGTGCAATCTCGGCTTGTTTTTGCTTTTCTTTGAATGACGTAATGATGAAGGCATTTAGTAGTGATTATCCCTTATATGAACTCACCTTATTCCGCTCAATTGTCGCTCTCTCTGTTTGTTTACTAATTTTTATACCTTTAGAGGGAGGTATAAGAATTTTAAAAACTAAAAACCTAGGAATTCATTTTTTTAGAGGTTCTTGTGTTGTTATTGCAAATATCTCTTTTTTTGCAGGAATTGCTGTATTACCACTTGCTGAAGCGACAGCCATTTTTTTTATATCTCCTATCTTAATTACGATTTTTTCAATTGTATTTTTAAAAGAAAGTGTAGGTATTTTAAGGTGGTCTGCGCTAATCTTTGGATTATTGGGGGTCTTATTAGTCATTAAGCCTTTTGGAGTATCTTTTAGGTGGGAAATTATTTTTCCCTTAACTGCTGCATTAGCTTATTCATCTCTTCAAATTTTAACTAGATATCTGGGCGTTAATGAAAAAGCTGCAACTATGGCATTTTATATTCAAATATCATTTATAACTTACATGGGAATTTTTTCGATTTTTTTTCATGATGGCAACTTTGATATTGTAAATCATCCTTCATTTGAGTTTTTTTTTAAAGGTTGGGTTTGGCCCAATAATTATGATCTACTAGTCATTTGTTTTATTGGTGTTTTTAATGCTTTTGGAGGGTACCTTATAAGTCAAGCTTATAGATTAAGCTTTGCAGGTCTTGTTGCACCTTTTGAGTATTCGGCATTAGTTTTTTCAATTTTCTGGGGGATCATTATATTGGGAGAATTCTTAAATTTTTTATCAATTATTGGTATATTTATTATATTAGTTTCTGGAGTCTTTATTGCTATTAGAGAGACAATAAAAGATAAGCCATTATCTCTTAAAAAAATAGTGGATCGTAGATAGATGTTGGCATACATAAATTATTGCTCAAAAAAATTAGTTAAGTATAATTAATTAACTTAGATGAAAGACTATTGAATGAAAAAAAATGTATATTTTTCAAATCTTGGAGGAATGCCTGAACCTAAAAGTTCTTTAGATGAAAGAGCGGTATTTACAGAAGCTTATATTTTTATTCCAAAGGGTTGTATGAGAGATATTGTAGCTAGTTATTTCCCTGAATGGGAAAAAACAAGGGGTTGGATATTAGCTAGACCATTATCAGGACATACTGAAACTTTTAGTTATTATATAATGGACATTTCTAAAGATGGGGGAAGCAAAAATCCAGATCGAGACCAAAGAGTTGAATCTATTATTTTTGTAGTTGAAGGTAGTCTTTTATTAACATTGAAGGGTTCTAAATATCAATTAAATGAAGGTAGTTATGTTTTTATTCCACCAGAAACAAAATGGGAAATTACTAATTTAGAGCAATCAAATGCTAAACTTCATTGGGTAAGAAAAATTTTTGAAAAAGAAATAAATTTAGATGTTCCAGAGTTTTTTGTTATAAATGAAAACGATGTATTAAATTTAGAAATGCCAAATGACAAAAACTGGAAAACTAAAAGGTTTGTTGATCCTACTGATTTAAGGCATGACATGCATCTAAACATAGTCTCATTTGAACCAGGGTCATCTATTCCTTTCCCAGAAACTCATGTAATGGAACACGCGATTTATATTATTCAAGGACGTGGCAGATATTATTTAAACGGAGATTGGGTTGATGTTGAGGCAGGAGATTTTATGTCATTAAGGGCTTTTTGTCCTCAGGCATGTATAGCAACTGGAAATGAAACATTTAGATATTTATTGTATAAAAATGTTAACCGTCAAATACCTTTATAGCTAAGAATTTAATTGAAACCAATTATCAAAAGTATAGGTTTCTAAATTATTTCCTTTGCCTATCCAATCTATGATAGTAAAAGTAGCATTTTCTTCTATTGGAGCCAAAACCCCGTGCCAAATGTTCTTATGATAATTTACACCTTGACCTTCTTTTGTTATGAAAGCTAATGGTTCCGATGGTATCCCATTAACCTCATTTGCAACAATCACTATGAATCTACACCCAAAAACAGGAATAAAGGCCTGACTACCCAAAGGATGTTTTTCCATAAAATTAAAACTATAGGGAAGTGTTATTTTTTTTGACTCAAAAAGGCTAATACCTACTTGTCCGTCACTAAAGGATAATTTTGCTAGATCGTTGTATCTTAAACAATTACCGTTATTAATTTCGAATGGTATTTGTTGTTTTTTATCAATTATATCCCCAAATGGTTTGAATTGATCTTTTTTTAATGGATTTAATTTTAATTCTTTCATGAATTAAATATCTCCTGAATTCTAAAGCCTGCAATTTTTTCGACTTCATTACATGCAGTGTTAAATTCTTCTTGTTTTGAATTATTAAGTCTAGTTTTGAATTGTCTAAGAATTTGAGACCGAGTTTTTCCCTTAATGGCAATAATAAAAGGATGTTTAAATTTCTTTTTATAATTATAATTTAATTCATTAAAATCATTTTGTTCTTTTTCTGTAAGAGATGTTAATCCAGCATTTTTTTGTTCAGTTTTACTACTGTCAGTTAACTTGTTAAATGTTTTAACTTTTCCCAAAGCTAAATCAGGGTGCGATTTTAAAACATTTAATTTTTCTGTATTTGATGAAAGACGAAACTCTAAGCACATAAATCCGTGTAATGCGTCAGCATTTCTCATAGATGGATTAACTCCTCTAAAGTAAGCTTTTTCAGCAACCCATGAACTATGTTCGAAAACATTCCCAAAAATATCTACAAATTCTTTTTTTGACATTTCATACGGAGATATCCTATTGGGTATATATGGATGGTGGTTTTTCCAATGATCAGCGATCTCAATTCTTTTGGCGAACCAAACGTTTTTATGGGTTTTTACATATTTAACAAATTCTTGAATTGCTTTCATTCTACCTGGTCTTCCGGCCAAACGACAGTGTAATCCTATGCTCATCATCTTTGGATTACCTTGGTTCCCTTCATCATATAAAACATCAAATGTACCTTTTAGATAATCATAAAATTGGTTCCACGAGTTAAATCCTTGTGTTGTAGCAAATCGCATATCGTTTGCATCCAATGTATAAGGGATGATCAGTTGAGCATTTTTTTTTCTTTCTATCCAATAAGGAAGATCATCATCATAAGCATCAGATATGTAATCAAAACAACCCAATTCTGAAACAAGTGATACAGTATTTTCTGTACATCTTCCTAGGTACCAACCACTTGGCTTTGATCCTGTTGCAGCAGTATGAAGTTTAATTGCTTTTTGAATGAATTTCCGTTCTTTCTTTTTTGAAAAGTTTTTATAGTCAATCCATTTGTATCCGTGGGAAGCTATTTCCCAATTTGCTTTGAGCATTGCTGAAACTTGAACGGGTGATCTTGCTAAAGCAGTAGCTACACCATAAACAGTTATTGGAATTTTTTCTTTTATAAAGAAATCATGTAAACGCCAAAACCCTCTCCTTGCACCATACTCATATACACTTTCCATATTAAAATGTCTTTTCCCAATCCAGGGTTCTGCTCCGACTATTTCAGATAGAAAAGCTTCGGAACTTGGATCACCATGCAGCAGACAATTTTCTCCACCTTCTTCGTAATTTATTACGAACTGGATAGCAATTTTTGACCTATTTGGCCAACTTACTTTGGGTATATCTTGCCCATATCCTAATAAATTTCTTGGATATTTCATTTTTTTCTCACAATTCAAATAAAAGCTTTATTAAGTAAAATATCAATTATATTGTATTTACAATAACTTTATTGAAAAGGGAAAAAAATTGTCAGGTAGATTAACAACTCATGTTCTAGATACATCTATTGGATTTCCAGCTAAGGGAATAAAGATATCTCTTTATTCTATAAAAAATAAAAATAAGAATTTTATCAAAGAATTAATAACTAATTCAGATGGTCGAACAGACCAAAACTTACTTAATGATAAAGAATTTTTTTTGGGAAAATTTGAATTAAATTTTCATGTTGGTGATTATATAAAATTAAATTCTAACAATTTTTCAAATTTACAGGGACAATTATATGAAATCATTCCTGTCAATTTTAACATATTTTCAAATAGAAATTATCACATTCCATTACTATTGTCGCCTTTTGGGTATTCTACCTACTTGGGAAGTTAATTTTTTTAATTTTAGTGAATTAGGTCAGTCTAAATGATAGCAATTATATTAACAGAATGGTTAGAATTTGTAGTTCGCTGGATACATGTTATAACAGCTACTGCATGGATTGGATCATCGTTTTATTTTATTGCACTAGATTTAGGATTAAAGAAAAATAAAAATTTACCTTATGGTGTCACCGGAGAAGAATGGCAAGTACATGGTGGTGGATTTTATAACATTCAAAAATATAATATTGCACCTCCTAATTTACCTAAAGATTTGATTTGGTTTAAATGGGAAAGTTATTCAACTTGGTTATCAGGATTTTTTCTATTAGCTATTGTTTATTATGGGGGAGCTGATCTTTATTTAATTGATACTGAGATTGCTGAAATTAATAATTTTCAGGCTATAGCTATTTCATTGTGTTCAATACTATTTGGATGGATCATATATAATACTGCATGTAAATCTGCACTAGGTAAAAATAGTAATTTATTACTTTTATTACTTTTTTTCTTTTTATTAATTATATCATGGTTTTATACGTCTTTTTTCAGTGGTAGAGCTGCATTTTTACATTTAGGAGCTATTACTGCGACATTAATGACAGCTAATGTTTTCTTTATAATTATTCCAAATCAAAAAATAGTAGTTTCAGACTTAAAAGCTGGTAGAAAACCCAATCCAAAATTTGGAATTATAGCTAAACAAAGATCTACACATAATAATTACCTAACTCTACCAGTAATTTTCTTTATGCTTTCAAATCACTATCCTCTAGCTTTTGCATCAGAATTAAATTGGGCAATAGCCCCATTAGTATTTTTATTAGGGGTTTCTATCAGGCATTATTTTAATACGTATCATGCAACTAAAAAAAAGCTATATTGGACATGGATTATAACTTTTTTAATTTTTGCAACAATTATAGGTCTGTCTACTTATAAGAAAAACAATCTAATTCTCTCTGAAAATGTAAATGATTTTGAAAGAATTTATAGTCTAAAGTTTGTGGATCTTAATAATGAAGTTCATGATATTATTTCTGCTAGATGTACGATGTGTCATGCAAGGGAACCTCTTTGGGAAGGGTTATTAAATGCGCCTGGGGGTTTTATAATAGAAAATAAAGACGATATTAAGAAACACGCAAAACAAGTATATTTACAATCTGCCATAAGTAAAGCAATGCCTCCAAATAATATTTCCTATATGGAAGAAATTGAAAGATTTACTATCCAATATTGGTATGAAAATAAAAAGAAGGAGTAATTATTTCTTTTAAAGAAATTAATTAGCATTAGGATAAAAAAGTTGTATTTTATTAACTTTATATTTTCTAATAGTTTCCTGCCCTATTTTTGATAATAACCAGTTTAAAAAAACTTTGGATTCTTTTACATTTGTAAAAGGACACTTTTCAGGATTTATTAATATTGCTCCATACTGATTAAATAAATTTCTATCGCCTTGATATAAAATTTTCAAATTTTTTTTATTTTTGAATGTAATCCAAGTAGCTCTATCAGAGAGAGTATAAGCATCTAATTCCGCAGCTATATTTAGTGTGGTACCCATTCCAGAACCAGTTTCTTTATACCATTTACCAGAGTAGTCACTAATATTAATTTTTGCATTTTCCCATAGTTGTTTTTCTTTTTTGTGGGTGCCGCTATTATCTCCTCTTGAAATAAAACTATGCTCAAATTTAAATATAGAATTGAATGCCGATTCAGCTGATATACTGCTTAAAATTTTTGCTGGATCTTCGCTAGGTCCAAGTATTACAAAATCATTATACATTAAATTATGACGTTTTACACCATTACCATTTGCTACGAACGCTTCTTCATCTTTTTTAGCATGAACAATCAAAACATCAGCATCGCAGTTTTCAGCGTTTCTGATAGCTTGTCCAGTTCCTACGGCTACTACTTTAACTGTTATTCCAGTTTGATTTTTAAATATTGGTAAAATATATGAATAAAAACCAGAATTTTTTGTTGAGGTTGTTGATTGTAATAAAACAGAATCCCCATAAATTTTTGATGAGAATATAAAAATCAGAATTAAGATTAATTTGTTAAAGAATTTTTTCATGTTGATAATCAAGATTTATTTATAAAATGATTTCACCTTTTAGGAATTGATTTATCTCTTTGATTTTTGATTGTGTAAAAAATTTGGATGTTTCGTTTTGTTCCAATACTTTTCCCTTATGTATGAATACAAGATCTTCTCCTAATCTTTTTGCTTGTGTAATACTATGTGTCACTAAGATTATTTTTTTTCCGGTACTTGCCTCTTCTTTTATAATTTTTTCAATTTTATATGTTGTAAGAGGATCAGCATTTGCAGTTGGTTCATCAAGTAATAAAACATTAGAATTTATACTAATTGCTAAAGCTAAAGCAAGCCTTTGTTTTTCTCCTCCTGATAATTTACTAGCTAAAATATTTTTTTGTGAAACAAGGTCAAACCTTTCAAGTACATTCAGAAGAGAAATATTTCCCGTATTTTTACTTAACTCAAGGATAAATTTAATATTTTGCTGAGTTGTTCTTCTTAGAAAACTTGGTTTTTGCATCATAATAGATATTTTTTTATCTTTATTTTTGATTTGATGATTAAATTTTATAGAACCAGTATTAGGAAAAATTAAACCTTGCAAAAGATTTAATAATAAAGTTTTTCCTGCTCCATTAGGACCCATTACTACTGAAATTGATTGCTTATCGAATTGAAGATTTGGTATATTTATTAAATTTTTATTTTCTTTTTTAGAAATTAAAATAAGATTTTTAAATATGATAAAGTCTTTCATTTCAACCATTAATTTCTTTACTTATTTTAAGTTTCATTTTAGTTGCAATAATATTGATTATTAAAGATATAAAAAGCAAAATAATACCTAAAGCTAATGCAAAAGGAAGATTTCCTTTTGATGTTTCTAGTGCAATTGTTGTTGTCATAACTCGTGTAACATGATCAATATTACCCCCAACAATAATTACAGCACCTACTTCTGATATTGCTCTTCCAAACCCTGCTAGAAATATAGTTATTAGAGAATCTTTACTGTCTGTAATATAAGTTATAACAGATTTATTAGGTGGTACTGAAAATATTGTAAAAAAATCTTTATATTCCCTATGTAATTCTTCAAAAATCTGAGTAGATAAAGAAATAATGATTGGTAGTATTAAAAATACTTGAGCAAGGATCATAGCATACGGAGTATATAAAATCTCTAACCAACCTAAAGGTCCTGATCTTGATACTAACAAATATACTATTAGACCAACTACAACAGGTGGTATTCCCATCATTGAATTGAAAATACTGATTAAAATAGATCTTCCTGAAAAACGAGTAATTGCTAAAATAACACCAACAGGAAATCCAATAATAGAAGAAATAATAAGTGAAGTAACACTAATCTTTAAAGATAATCCTACAATTTCCAATAAAGAATGATCCAAACTGAAAATCAAAGTAAATGCTGTAACAAAAGCTTCTAAAAATACTTCCATTAAAATCTAACCAAAATTAGTTTTCAAATAATCATTTGGAAATTATTAACACTTCATAACATAAAAAGTGAACCCTGATGGATCTTTTTCTTGAATTTTATTTAAAATTTTATGGTTTGTTTCAGTACAAAAATGTGGAATATCAAGTTCTGCGGCTGGATCGTCAGTAAAGATTTTTATGATTTGCCCTTTATTTATATTCTTCATCCTTTTTCTTAATTTAAGTACTGGTAAAGGACATAATAATCCAGTTGCATCAATTTCATCTGCTATATTCATATCATAAATTATCTCACTCTGTTGAACCATGTACTGCAAAAGCTTCTAATTCAGCATCACTAGCTTGTATGTGACGGAATTTCTCTTTTATTCCTTTTGCCGTCAATTCTCTACTCACCATGAGTAGAGTGTTGTCTGAATGTTCTTCACATATTGAATTCATAAATTCTATTTCTTCTTTTGCAACTGGAAGAGCTGATTGTATATTAGGAGCTCCATATTCCTCTACAAATTTATTTGCAAGGATTTTGATAAGATGCTCATATTCTTCCACAAGAATAGTAGTAACTCCAACAAAAGTTGATCTACCAAAGCTGGTTAAACCCATCCACCCGTTTGTAAAAGCTTGTTTATGTTTTCCTTCTATTTGTTCCTCTTTCCAGTTAGAGAATTCAAAGGTACCAGAGATTGCCCACTCTCCAGCGTTAGCAACGGTTTCAAAAATTCTAGAATCAGATTCATCTAAGGTTATTGTTCGTGCAAATTTCATTTATTTATCCATATAATCAACAAGCTTCTCTGTAACTGTATTATTAAATTGTTTTAATAACATATTACCATTCTCATCAAGTCCAATAAAATCACCTCTTTTAGGATAAGTTATTTTCTTACCAATATCCTCACATTTTTCACACCAAGCGTTATGGACCGATAACAATCCTTCATCTAAAAAGCGATTTAACCAGACCAGGGTATGTCTTGACCAACTTTCTAATAATGAATTTGGAGTTATCTCAGAGCAGCCTTCTTCAGATAATACGGTTTCATCAGGATTACTGCCAGATTCAATCGATTTGTTCCATAAAAATGGGACGTTTATTCCTATAACTAACCATTCAGGTATTTCCTCTTCTAAATTGGTAGAAGCTTTACAAAAAGTATAACCACAATATGCACCATTAACTTTTATACGATTGGGCCAATTAAAATGTATTGCCAGTTCTGGAGGACCCAATGACCCTAAACTATCTGCTAAACCCATTTGATTAACAAGGATCATTCCTAAAGCTTCTCTTAATTTAATATCGGGTGACAATATTATCGAAGCATTCAACTCTCCTATATCTTCGTTGTATAAAATCAAACCAGGATCAATATTTTTTTTTGCTTCTTCAATTGCTTCAGAAAAAGTACTTTTTTTTAATGGTAAAGATTTTCCTCTAAATAAAGGTGGAAAACTAGGTTCTTTGTTAACTTGTGTTTTCATCTTATATCTAAATTACTTATTTTATCAGCCACTTCAAAAATTGCGATTGAAGTAGGATTCTGTGGATGGCTAACGACTATGGGTACTCCGCTATCGGATGCAACTCTAGTATCTAGGTCTAGAGGTAATTCACCTAATAATTGAGTTTTAAATTTCTTAGCTTCATCCATAAGAGTACCATTGCTAAATGGATGGTGTGTCATACCACAACCAGAACAAATAAAAGAAGACATGTTTTCGATAAGACCAATAATGGGTATATTTAATCTTTTAAACATATCTATCCCTTTCCGTGCATCTAATAAAGCTATATCTTGTGGAGTAGATACAACTATAGCACCAGCAACATTTGTTTTTTGACAAAGAGTCAATTGCACATCCCCTGTTCCTGGTGGTAAATCTACAAAGAGATAATCCTGTTCACCCCATTGCACTTGGTTTAGCATTTGTTGGAGTGCTCCCATAAGCATAGGTCCTCGCCAAACAATAGATTCATTCTCTGGGACCATTAATCCTAGAGACATAGTGGTAACGCCATGATTTCTTAATGGAAGAATAATTTTTCCATCAGGGCTTGATGGTCTACCTGATAACCCAAGCATTCTTGGTTGACTTGGACCATAAACATCTGCATCCAATATAGCCACTTTTTTACCTTTAGAGGCTAATGCAACAGCCAAATTAGATGTGACTGTTGATTTGCCAACTCCTCCTTTGCCAGAAGCTATAGCAATTATTGTTTTAACACCATCAGGATTGCTTTTGGAGGCTACTTTTGGCTTTTGGATTGTAGGTGATTTAAGATTTGGAGGAGGACTTGGAGTACTAGATTGATTGTTGTCGCTCGAAACGTGGGAAGTCATAATTATCTGTGCTTTTTTTCCATTTCCACAATTTTGAATTATTTCCTCAACTTTTATTTTTAAAGATTCCATTATCTCTAATTCATTTGAATCTACTTCTAGAATTACAACTATTTTATCATCTTTTACTTCAGTAGATTTAACAGTTTGATCAGATATAATATCTTTTTTTGAAAGAGGGTTAATTATTTTTTTTAAATTATTCTTAATTTCCTCAATTAAATTTTCACTCATGAATCATCCTCAAGAAGAATTTCTCCATCAATTTCATGATCGAGATCTAATTCTGTAATTTCAAGTTTAACTTTAACTTTAATTTGATTATTTTGCATTAAATTATTTTCAATACCTTTTCTTACTGCTTCCTCAATTTTTTGCTGAGAGGTGACACCAACTTTCTTTAAAAACTTTCTCATTGAAATATTAAATTTTTCATGATCTATATTCATAATTATTCCTATCTTTTCTGATTTAAAGTAATTAATTAAATTTACATAAGAGGTAGAAGGAAATGTTTGTCAAGATTTTGGAAAAATTATTTTATATTCTTTTTTCCAGTTTAGTTTTTTTTATTCCAGTAAAAAATCTCTCAAGTGAAGAAGTTTATTTATATTTTTCAGATGAATTATTACTTGTTGAATTTGACAAGCATATTTTACCTAGATTCAAATTTAAAACCCAAATTGTAATCAACGCTTTGGACACTATCAAAAATACGGATGCATCAATTGGTGTAAAAGAAGAAGGAATTTCGGTTTTTTCTGATTTAAATGATGTCATTTATAAAATTGAAAAAAAAACTACCGATGCAGAAAAACTAAAAAAAATTGATAGGTTTATTGATTGGTTAAAAAGTTCATCTGGGATCTCAGCAGTAGAAGGGTTTCAAATTAATGGTGCTCCTATATTTAAAGCCATATTAATAGAAAAAAAAGAAATTAAAGAATTCGTATTTGAGGGTGACAGTAACAATGGTCTTTTAATATCCCAAAAACACTGTAAAAGATGCCATGTCGTAGATGATAATGCTTTTGCTGGCATAGATTCTTCCCCGTCATTTCAAGCGATGAGATCCTTCGAAGATTGGGAAGAAAGATTTAGAGCATTCTGGACTGTTAGCCCACACTTGAATGTTATATCAATTAAGGATGTTCATGAAGCAGGATCAAATTTATCTCCAGTAGTCATAGCACCGATCGAACTTACATTAGAAGAGGTAGACGATATTCTATCCTATGTTTCCAAATTAAAACCAAAGGATTTAGGAAAGCCAATAAACTTCTGGTAAAATAATTTATTGGTAATCGTCAGTCGTCCTAATCTTAGGCTTTTCACCATACTTAAATGGAGAATCTTCATCATGATATTGAGCATTAACTCTACAATCATCACACATTTTAATTAAATCTAATTTTTTATTATCTTGATACATCCAATGATTGTTCTCTAATTTTGATACTATCCTATCGATAGTTGATTTCACACCAAAGGGCCTATGACATGAAATACATTCAAAAGGTTCCTCGCTATGTAGAGTTTTTTGACTTAAGGCATCATTTTTCAAATTTATTTGTGGATTTAATTCAATAGCCTTTTCGGGACAAGTATTTTCACAAATTCCACATTGAATGCATGCATTCTCAGTAAAATTTAGTTCTGGTTTGTCTGCATTATCTTCTAATGCATTAGTAGGGCATAATGATATACAAGCCAGGCAAAGAGTACATTTATTTGTATCAACAATGATTTCACCATAAGGAGAAGTATCAGGTAACTTAATAACTTCTTCATTTTCACCCACAAGTGCCTTAGTGGCTGTTCTTGTAATTTCTCTTTTATCTCCAACTAATAAAATAGGATCTCTAATTAATTCTTTTCTTGTTTGGTCATATATTTTTTCTTCGAAATAATCAGGATCCATCGTTTCTATTAATTTCAATCGATCTCCATTTTTTTTACCTGAGGCTTCTAAAATATTTTTGCAAATTTCTATTTGGAGATTTAAAGAAATAGGTGATTCATTATCATTTTTTAGGATTAAGACTTCACTAAATCCACAAGCAAAAGAAGCTAATATCTCTGCATGACTGAGCATCTCAATATTTGGTATATTTATAGGTATAACATCCGCTGGTAAACCTCTTCCGTATCTTGCAACAATAGAAATTAATTCTTTTCCGAATAGATCATCCATAAAAAGCAATCGGGGTAGAATTTTTTTTTCATATTTTTTAAAAGTTGAACTAAGTTTTTTTATTCTTTCCAATATAAAGTCCAATGGAGGATCATTATATTGTGCTGCTCCTGAAGGACAGACAGAAGAACAATTACCACAACCTGCACATATATAAGGGTCGACAGATACGTAGTCACCATTTGATGTAATTGCATTAGCTGGGCAAAGATCAAGGCATCTTGTACATCCTTTTCTAGAAGCTCTGCTGTGAGCACATTTGGTTTCATCAAAATTTATATAGACAGGTTTTTCAAATTCACCTTTGAAATTTATGGCTTCTTTAAAAATTTTTTCCAAACCAATTTTATCATTTGGATCTATTCTTAAATAACCATCTTTCTTTTTTTCATTAGGAAATAGCGAATTAGAGCCTCTTAAATCAACAATAATATCACATTCTGAGTTAACTTCTTTTTTGGGAGTTCCGTATGAAGTAACTCCTCTACCATGTGGATTTAACTCTGAATATTCATTAACCGAAATCTTATAATTACCTAAATAACCTGAAACTTTTTTTACAATTCCTTTGCATAAATTATATTCACTTCTTGGAGTTATATTTTCTAACTCTTCTTCCAATAATACTGTTACTGCTAATTCATCACTTAACTTAAGTGCTACATCTAGTGCAATATCATCCTTTCCAAGTATTAGGCATACACCTTCAGAAGTTATTTCTTTTATAGGTGTTTCAGGACTTTCTAAGTCTATTTCTGAAAGTAGTGCTGCTTGTTTAGCAAATGCGTTTTTATCGTCCGTCCAGCCAGCACGATCTCTAATATCAACATTTATTAAATCAGGTATGATTTTTTTTTGAAATTCAATTTCATTGCAGAGTTCTTTAAAAAGAGTGGCTTGTTGTTCACAAGCAATAATAACTTGATTGTCTGATAAAAGTTCTTTTTCGGCGAGAGGTAAATTTTCTGTACAAAGAAGATCTGTTTCAATAACTGAAGAAACCTTTAATGATTCTTTTGCAGATTTAGAATCAACTTTCATACTATCGCCGCAACGACATAAAAGGAGAGTTCTATTCTGGCTGTTCATGCTGGGAACACTCTTGTTATTTTCTCTTTTAGAAATTATAGTCCACAATTAGAAATTATAGTCTATATTAATATGCTTTACATTTTTAACAATAAAATATCAATAATTTAAAATTATTTTTAATTTTTTATTAATTATGGAAAAACAAAAAGAAATACCTGTTGGGGTAATTATCAGGAAATCACCAAATAAAAGTCCTTGGTTAAAGTGGTCGTGGAAACCTGTAGGTTTATTACCCGGTTCTATTGATCAAGATTGGAAATTGCTAAGAGAAGAATCTGGAATATTTGAATATCATGCAGGTTCAAAAAATCTAGAGTTACACAGAGCTGAAGTAGAGGCTTATAAAGTATCATTAGCAATGGAACCAGCTTCTGCATTTGTAATTATGGAGCAAGATGAACTGGAAGATGAAGATAAGGAGTACAAACTTCACAAAGTTACAGCATCTGCATATGAAGCTCAAGATTATTCAGATTCCGGTGAATATTTGGTAGAGCCAGTAGCGATGCCACCATCATTACAGGCATTAGTTGAGAAATTTTCAGATGATCATTTTAATGAAAAACCTTTCATTAAAAGAAAAAGGGATAAAGTAAACTTAGACAATAAAGAAGTAGGAAAAGGGGATATTCGTGTTGAAAAAATTGCTGATGTCTTTTCATCCCCATCTACTCTAAAATCAAGAAAGGATAATTAGCTATTTCTGTAATTAAAGATAAAGATAGTTTTTTCCGCCGTTGGTCGAAGCGAAAAATTTCTTTTGAAGAAGATAGTAATAATACAGTTTCCGATTTTAATAATAAGGAGTTTAATGAAGAAGTTTTAGATTCTTCTAAAAAAATACTCAATGAAGAAAAAACTAAAGGAGAGATTGATAAATTCTCTGGTTTATCAGATAAAGAAATTTTAAAAAAACTAAACCTCCCTGATCCTGAAAAAATGAAAACTGGTGACAATTTTAAGGATTTTTTAAAAAAAAATGTACCCGATCATTTAAAAAAGAAAGCATTAAGAAAACTTTGGTTAACCAATCCAATATTTGGATATTTAGATGGTATGAATGAATACGACGAAGATTTTACTTTAGCTACATCTGCGCTAGAAGAATTTGCTACAAACTATGTAGTTGGTAAAGGGTTTAAAGGTCAATTTAAACCGGATCCTGATTGTACTAATTCAGATATTTTGGAAGATGATACTTTAAATCCATCATCAGTTAGGCTTGATGAAAAAAACAAAGAGCTCGTCAATAATGAAGAATATAAAGTTAATAAAGTTGAAATAAATGATGAGTACAATTACGAAAATAATTCTGATAGTTTAGAAAACTCTCAAATGAAAGAAGAAAATGAGAAAGATAAAAATCTGTCAGCTAAAGATGTAAATATTGATAATATAGATAATAATGATGCGGTGAATGTAGATCTTCTCGAAGAAAATATTAATTTTCGAATCAAGCCCAAAAAAATGATTTTTAAGGTTTGAATTAATTAATTTTCAGCAATTCTTACTATATTTATCAGGATAAATCCAAAGTAAATTACTCTGGATTGAAACAAATAAATCAAAATTAAGCCATTGATTTTATTATATTTATTTTCAAAAGAAAATTTTTTTTTATACAATTTTTTTTTTTTAAAAGTTTTATTTAATTTTTTTGTTTTATTTAAAATGTTTTTAATTTTTTTCTTGCAGTTTACCCAAGGTTAATGTTTTATAAGTAATCATGATTACGCAGCACGCTTATTCGCCAGCTACGGAAGCTACAAAAAAAGGGATTGTTGAAATAGAAGATCAACATCGTTCCTCTCTTTATGTTTTGCTTTCTTCATTACTTAGTGGACCACCGTCAGCAGACTTGTTGAGCAAAGTGAATACCCTATCTGGTGGTGACAATAAAATTGGTGAAGCAGTTAAGACCTTAAATATACTTTCTAAAAAATTAGGCATTAAAACTATTGAAAGAGAGTATAATAATTTATTCATTGGTGTGGGAAGAGGGGAGTTACTTCCTTATGCCAGTTTTTATATGACTGGTTTTTTAAACGAAAAACCATTGGCTAATTTACGAGACGATATGAATAGAATTGGAATTACTAGGTCTCCAAGCTCATCAGATCCAGAAGATCACATTGCTTCTTTATGTGAAATGATGAGTGGAATTATAACAAACCAATTTTATACTACACTTTCTTTAAGGCAACAGAGTGATTTTTTTGCTACCCATTTAGGACCTTGGGCCAAGCATTTTTTTGATGATTTAATTGCTGCAGAATATTCTGTTTTTTATGCACCTGTTGGTGCTTTGGGAAAAGCATTTATTGGAATAGAGACTGAAGCTTTCAAGTTCTAGTCTTTTACGAAATTATTGAGGAGAAGAAAATGAGTAAAAACGATAAATCAACTAGTAGAAGAGAATTTCTAAAAATG
>JBJLFR010000027.1:0-16400 GCA_045565285.1 Paracoccaceae bacterium | reverse complement strand
CATGCTTAGTGAGTCTCTCCCATCTAAATTTTCGCATGGCTTGAAGATTCGGAGGATCTAGGCCAGCGCCTTGCCACTCTCTCCTTGCAAGAAGCGTTGGGCCAATTTCTATCCGATTTTTATCGTTTGAAGTATTATCTTCTAGAAGAAGACTTTTTAATGGATCAATCTTTCTATGATTGCTGTGATGCTCATTCATGGCTCGATTTCTCATAGTGATTTAAAAAATGTAACATTTTAAAAAAATTCATAATGTCTAAAACCGAAAAATCTTGTCGCTTTTTATTTCTTTCTATCCAATATATGTACATGAATAATTTAAAGACCCGAGAACTTGAAAAATAAATTTCCATTTTTTTGATTATAATGCAACGAGAAATCCTACAAAAAGCTATTCCATATAACTGGAATGATGCGGCAAAATTGCCCGGTGTCATGCCATTAGATCTGCAGGAGTGGATAATATTTGATGAAGCTTATGAAGGGCAGATGGCGGAACGTGAGATTTTGCTTCAAAACACTGATGAGGTGATCGCTGTTAACAGAAATAGCGAAGCCGCAGCGTGTGAACTTTTAGATACTCTACTGAATTTTTTATCGAAAAAAGTTGGTTTTGAGGTATTTCAAACGCACGTAGTCACTCCTGACATGCGCACTGTTAAAATTAATTATGATGCCCCTTTGTTAACATGCGGACTATTGGTGCAAAATGATTTTTGCATAATGCAAAAACTGGATAACCAACACGTGTTAACTGCAGCTGTCTTATGTTTTCCTGCTAATTGGCGACTAGATGAAAAATTCATGAAACCGCTATTTTCGATTCATGAAAATGTTCCCGAATACACGCATGGGATTGCAAAACGTGTGGACAGAATATTTGACGGCATTAAAGTTAACCATCCGGTCTGGAGGTTTAATGTTTTAGAATACTCAAACGCTGCCCTTCACCAACCATACAGGTTGCATTCAGACCGCTTAACGTCTTTCACGCGGAGCGAACGCCAAACCTTTTTCAAATTACCAGGTACTGGTGCAGTTATATTTGGGATCCATACGTTTGTGATAAAAAAGGTGCCCTCGGCACCTTTTTAAGTCAGCAACTGTAATACATGCCATATTCCACCGGATGTGGAGTATGTTCGTACTTTTCAATCTCTTCCATTTTTAGATCAATATATCCGTCAATTTGATCTTTTGTGAATACATCTCCCGCAAGAAGATATTCATGATCCTTTTGCAGCTCTTCAACGGCCTCTCTTAAAGATCCACAAACAGTAGGGATGTCTGCTAATTCTTCTGCTGGAAGATCGTATAGGTTTTTATCCATAGCTTCGCCAGGATTAATCTTATTTTTTATGCCATCTAGTCCGGCCATTAATAGTGCCGAGAAACATAAATATGGGTTTGATGAAGGATCCGGAAAACGAGCTTCCACTCGTTTTGCTTTTGGAGACTCAGTCCATGGAATCCTCACGCAGCCTGACCGGTTTCTAGCAGAGTAGGCACGTAGAACAGGAGCTTCAAATCCTGGGATCAAGCGCTTGTATGAATTTGTGCCAGGGTTAGTAAATGCATTGAGTGATTTTGCATGTTTTAAGATACCGCCAATGTAATATATGGCCTCTTGCGACAGGTCTGCGTATTTATCGCCTGCAAAAAGTGGTTTTCCGCCTTTCCAAATAGACATATTTACGTGCATTCCAGTCCCGTTATCGCCAGCTATCGGCTTCGGCATGAAGGTCGCAGATTTACCATAGGCCTGGGCTACGTTATGAATCACATATTTAAACTTTTGTAGTTCATCACCTTGTTTTGTGAGGCTGCTAAAAATTAAACCTAATTCATGTTGGCATGATGCTACTTCGTGATGATGCTTATCAACTTTCATTCCCAAACGCTTCATAGTGGAAAGCATTTCCGAACGGATATCCTGTCCGTCATCAACTGGATTAACAGGGAAGTAACCACCTTTGACGCCTGGACGGTGACCAGTGTTGCCCATCTCAAAGTCTGTGTCTGTATTCCATGATGCATCAAGAGCGTCGACCTCAAAAGATACCTTATTCATTTCGTTAGAATATCTGACGTTATCAAAAAGAAAAAATTCCGCTTCTGGGCCCATATAGGCAACATCACCGATACCAGATGATTTAAGATACGCTTCAGCTTTCTCTGCGGTCCCGCGAGGATCTCTCTCGTAAGCTTCTCCGGTATCAGGCTCAACGACCGAGCAGTGAACACACAAAGTTTTTTCGGCATAAAAAGGATCAATGTAAGTGCTGTCGGTATCAATCATAAGTTTCATATCTGATGCCTCAATTGACTTCCACCCAGCGATAGAAGAGCCGTCAAACATAAAACCTTCTTCAATAAAGTCAGTGTCAACTTGGTCCGCCATCACCGTCACGTGCTGAAGCTTACCTCTCGGATCAGTAAATCTTATATCAACATATTCAATGTTTTCCTCTGAAATCGTTTTGAGCATTGTGTCTGCACTCATGCTTTTTCCTCTCTTAAAATTGTATTATAGCGCTTCAGATCCGCTTTCACGGGTTCTTATTCTAATAGCTTGTTCCACTGAACTAACAAATATCTTACCATCGCCTATTTTGTCAGTTTTGGCTGCGTCAATTATTGCCTCTATTGCCTCATCCACTTGATCGTCGTCTAAAACCACTTCTATTTTCACTTTAGGTAAAAAATCCACTATGTACTCTGCGCCCCGGTATAATTCTGTATGACCTTTTTGTCTGCCAAACCCTTTGACTTCTATCACAGATAATCCCTGGATTCCCGCTTCTTGCAAAGCCTCTTTCACTTCGTCCAACTTGAATGGCTTGATTATCGCTTCAATTTTTTTCATCATTATTTCCTAAAACGGTTAAATTCTGATACATTTGTTTTTATTTAATTGCCCAGACTCGTTGCACAAACATAGAAACTTTTAAGTAATCCACAATGCAAAAGATTAATAAATGTGCGAAGTGATTAAAATTTAACCAGTGAAATAAACCTAGACTTTATTCTCCAAATAACATTCAGGTTCAAAAAATATAAAAAGATCATTTTGGGTCTCGCAACTTTGGTCTTCTTTTGTTAAGAGATCCTAGACTGTAGTGTATTAAAAAGCGGGTGTGGCGAAATTGGTAGACGCACCAGATTTAGGTTCTGGCGCCGCGAGGCGTGGGGGTTCAAGTCCCTCCACCCGCACCACTACTTTTCATTTTAAAATCCGTATGATGCTGTGCTTGAAGAACATATAATATAATAGCATTAGTAAATTTATCAAATCACTTTGAAGAAAGGTTTTGCGCCTATGTATTTTTATAGTGTTTCTTTTTGTGTGTTGAGAAATTTCCATCCAGTAATAGGTTCATCGCTGCAAATATTCTGAATGCCAAGCGTTAAAAATTTAAAGTGTCAGCGTTAAAAGTTTTCCAAATTTTGGTTCTGAAATGATAACTGGCATCCGTAAGGTTTTGCAAAGCGTCAAATTATTTTCAAGAACTATTTAAATTATTATTCGGGGTTGATCAAAGAAGGCAGCGCATTTACTAAGGCAAGAAAAATTATTTATAAAATGTTGACTAACTGCACCAGCAGTGGCGTCGGGAGAGAACAAGATGAAAATCACTGAAACTTTGAACGAGGGTCTAAAACGCGGCTACTCCATTGTAATAACTGCAAAAGAATTAGACAAAAAAGTTGATGAGAAACTTAACGAAGCCCAACCAAATGTGGAAATGAAGGGATTTCGCAAAGGAAAAGTTCCGATGGTGATGCTGAAAAAACAGTTTGGCCCAAAGGTTCTAGGCGAAGCTATGCAAGAAACAGTTGATGGAGCAATGAATAAGCATTTTGAGAAATCTGGAGACCGTCCTGCGATGCGTCCGGATGTTAAAATGGCAAATGAAGATTGGAAAGAGGGAGATGACGTTTTAGTAGAGCTTGTGTATGAGACTTTGCCAGAAATACCCGAACTAGAATTTTCCAAGATAAAATTAAAAAAAATGATTGTAAAAGCTTCTGACAAAGAAGTGGATGAGGCATTAAATAATTTAGCTTCGACTGCCAAAGATTATAAGGCAAGGCGCAAAGGAGCTAAATCCAAGGATGCTGATCAAGTTATTATTGATTTCAAAGGGATGGTCGATAACGAAGAATTTGAGGGGGGATCATCGGAGGATTACCCTCTTACACTGGGATCAAATAGTTTTATTCCAGGTTTTGAGGAGCAATTGGTTGGTGTAAAAGTTGGTGACACACCCGAAGTAAAAGTTACCTTTCCACAAGAGTACAATGCGGAGCATTTGGCAGGAAAGGATGCAATCTTTAGTTGCAATATTAAAGAAATAAAAGAACCTGTCGATGCCCAAGTAAATGATGAACTTGCTAAAAAATTTGGTTCGGATGACTTGGCAGGTCTCAAGGTGCAGATCGCAGAGCGTTTGGAGGCTGAGTATGCAGGTGCCTCGAAGACTATCATGAAGCGTGAGCTGCTTGATAAACTGGATAAATTAGTTTCATTTGCTCTACCTCCTTCTCTGGTAGATACAGAGGCGGGACAAATTGCACATCAATTGTGGCATGATGAGAATCCAGATGTAGAAGGTCATGATCATGATAAAATAGAACCCAGTAAGGAAGATAATAAACTCGCTGAGCGAAGAGTAAGACTTGGTTTGTTATTGGCAGAGTTAGGTCAAAAAGCGGAGGTAGAGGTTTCTGAAGCAGACATGACACAGGCCATAATGGAGCAGGCGAGGCAATATCCAGGACAAGAGCGACAGTTTTTTGAATTTATTCAAAAAAATGAACAAATGCAGCAGCAGATACGAGCGCCGTTATTTGAAGATAAGGTTGTAGATTATATCTTTGAAAACGCCAGTGTGACCGAAAAAGAGGTAACAAAAAGTGTTTTGCAAAAAGCAGTTGAGGCTCTCGAAGAAAAATAAGTTAATCAAAATAATATAGAGTAATATCTATTAGTATTGTTTATCATCATCTTTTTGGGAGAAAAGCATTAAGTTTTCAATAGAGGCAACTGATGGTAAAGCTCGTTTAGGTAAGATATCTACTGGAAGGGGTGATATAAAAACGCCAGCTTTCATGCCTGTTGGTACAGCTGGTACAGTTAAAGCTATGATGCCAAGTTCCGTGCGGTCCACGGGGGCGGATATTATACTTGGAAACACCTATCATTTAATGTTAAGGCCAACCGCAGAGCGCATATCTTTACTTGGTGGCTTACACAAGTTTATGGACTGGGAATACCCGATACTTACTGATAGTGGAGGGTTTCAAGTGATGTCTTTGTCTGGCTTGACAAAAATTAGTGAAAAGGGTGTTACTTTTAAATCCCATATTGATGGCTCAAGTCATGTCATTACTCCAGAAAGATCAATTGAGCTACAACACCTTTTAGGTAGTGATATATCAATGTGCTTCGATGAATGTACTCCCTATCCCGTTGATGAACAGACTGCGATGAATTCAATGCAATTATCTATGCGTTGGGCAAAGCGCTCACGCGAGGCGTTTAATAATGAAAATGGGAGAGCTATTTTTGGGATCCAGCAGGGAAGTATATTTCAGGCGCTACGAGAGGAGAGCTCAGACGCCTTAAGGTCAATTGAATTTGATGGTTATGCAGTTGGTGGTTTGGCTGTGGGTGAGGGGCAAGAAAAGATGTTTGAAGTTTTGAAATATGCCCCCGACTTGCTACCAATTGAGAAACCCAGATATTTGATGGGAGTTGGTAAACCAGACGATATACTGGGTGCGGTGAAAAATGGTATTGATATGATGGATTGCGTTTTACCCTCAAGGTCAGGAAGAACTGGTCAATTATTTACTCACAGGGGTGTATTAAATATTAAAAACTCGCGTCACCAAGATGATCCAAGACCAATTGATGAAAATTGCTCATGCCCAGCTTGTAAAAACTACAGTCGAGCTTATCTCCATCATATTTTTAAAAGTCAGGAGATATTAAGTTCCATGCTTTTGACATGGCATAATCTGCAATATTATCAGGATCTAATGGCTGGTATTAGAGGTGCTATCCTATCAAATTGCTTCGCTAAGTTTGAAAATAACTTTAACGCTACTCGCGCTCAAGGTGATATTGAACCAATATAAAGCTTAGTTGTCTTTTGTCACTTGAAGCAGTTTAATCGGTATAAATGTAAATAAAATAAAAAATAAAAAAAAAGCGCCAGGGAAAATAAATTCAGCTATAAATAAAATCAAGAAAATTAGGGATATCGCTTGATATAAGGTGGTGATTGTCATTTCAGTCTCTTTTTTACAATAACACTAATCTACTATTCCAAAATTCCACTTTAAGTATTCAAATTCTTTTTCTAATTCATCTAACTTATTAATTAATACTCTGCCATCAGAATTTCGTTCGTTAATACTATCGATAAAAGCTGTAATTTCGTTAGAAATATCCTTCATACCGTTTGCAAGAATTTCACTTTTTTCGTTGGAATTTGATAGACGAGCCTCAAGTTTTCTAACAAGAGCGGAGAGAAATATATCCTGTTTTAACTTTGCAATTAAATGATCTGCTTTTATGAGACGAGCGGTTAAGCCATCTTCACCCGCTACTGCAGTAACTGTACGATTTTTACCAAGAATAAAAGATGCTTCGCCAAATAACTCGTTATATCCGATCAAACTCAAGCGAAGACCACTAGGGCTTAAGATTTGAGCATGACCTTCTATAACTAAATACGAATAGCCCGGAAGATCACTAGCGCTATACACGAGCTCGTTGGGATCCCAAATGCCTATATCATTCTCTAGTTTCATTATTTTACCTTCTTTTAGCTAATATAACACAAGCTATGTTTGGAAAATATTTGTTTACATAACTTACTATGAACGATCTCATTATACTAAAAAACCAGCAACTTTTGAGTTTTTTAAAAAGTTCTTGTTCAGATCTGTTCGTCTAAAAAAGTCCGAAAGTTCCTAAAATAACGCGCCAAATTTATAAGTATATTATGGTGGGTGATGAGAGACTCGAACTCCCGACATCTTCGGTGTAAACGAAGCGCTCTACCAACTGAGCTAATCACCCCTAAATCGCTCTTATCTAATGCTCCAAATATGTGCAATAGATTTTTATATTTTATTTTACACCCTACTAAAAGAACAAATCCAAATAGTTAAAATAGACCTAATTAATGCGTCACTGCACCAGAAGTATCATCCCCGCCTGACAAAGATGAAGTTTGTTGTTCCTCTTCATGTTTCGGATCCCACTCTATCGGCTCTGGTTCGTCGACGAGTGCATACTTTAATACTTCGTCAACATGTGAAACAGGTATAATATTAAGTCCCTCTTTTACGTTATCCGGTATTTCAATCAGATCTTTCTCATTATCTTGCGGAATAAGAACGGTTTTTATTCCTCCTCTTAGTGCTGCGAGAAGTTTTTCTTTTAAACCGCCTATGGGTAACGCATTACCCCTTAACGTGACCTCTCCAGTCATTGCTAGGTCTTTCTTTATTGGGATACCGCTTAAAACAGATACGATCGATGTTACCATTGCAAGCCCTGCGCTAGGCCCATCTTTAGGTGTGGCACCTTCTGGAACATGAACGTGAATATCTAGTTTGTCGAAACGAGTCGGTTTAACTCCTATCTTTGGGCTAATAGATCGCACGTAAGAACTGGCTGCATCAATTGATTCTTTCATAACGTCGCCAAGTTTACCAGTTGTTTTCATTCTACCTTTCCCAGGTAGCTTCAAGGCTTCTATTTGTAGAAGGTCTCCACCGGCTGATGTGTATGCAAGCCCAGTAACCACTCCTATTTGATCTTGTAGTTCTGCCAATCCATATTTGAATTTTTGAACCCCCAAAAACTCAGATAGATTTTCTGGGGTGATTGTTATGGTCTGACTTTCTCCTTTTACAATTTTTGTAACGACTTTACGCGCAAGCCTCACTATTTCACGCTCCAAATTACGCACCCCAGCCTCACGAGTGTAAAATTGAATAATTGCCGTAAGAGCTTCGTTAGAAAGAGCGAACTCACCTTGTTTCAGGCCATTATTTTTCAGCGATTTTTCCAAAAGATGTCTGAGAGCTATCTCTCTTTTCTCATCCTCAGTATAGCCAGCTAAGGGAACAATTTCCATTCTATCCAACAATGGTCCAGGCATATTATAGCTGTTAGCTGTTGTAAGAAACATTACATTAGATAAATCATACTCAACTTCCAAATAGTGATCAGAAAAAGTACTATTCTGTTCTGGATCAAGTACTTCAAGCATAGCTGAAGCTGGATCCCCTCGAAAGTCTTGCCCCATTTTATCAATTTCATCAAGTAATATCAATGGGTTGGTTGTTTTAGCTTTCTTAAGAGCTTGTATTATTTTACCAGGCATTGAGCCAATATAAGTCCTTCGATGACCACGTATTTCGCTTTCATCTCTAACGCCACCTAAGGAGATCCGAATAAATTCTCTTCCAGTGGCTTTTGCGACGGACTTTCCAAGCGATGTCTTTCCAACACCTGGGGGCCCTACGAGGCACATGATTGGTCCCTTAACTTTCTTACTTCTTTGCTGCACCGCAAGATATTCTATGATCCTCTCTTTCACCTTGTCTAAGCTGTAGTGATCATCATCTAATATTGTTTGAGCCTTGTTTAGGTCTTTCTTTACCCGTGATTTTGTTCCCCACGGAAGGCACAGTAGCCAATCTAAATAATTTCGCACCACGGTTGCTTCAGCTGACATTGGAGACATAGATTTCAGTTTTTTAATTTCTGCTTCGGCTTTTCCTTTGGCTTCCTTACTGAGTTTGGTATCACTTACTCTTGTTTCCAATTCAGCAATCTCATTTTGTCCATCTTCGCCATCCCCCAATTCTTTTTGGATAGCCTTCATCTGCTCGTTAAGGTAATATTCTCTTTGTGTACGTTCCATTTGAGACTTAACACGGGTTTTTATCTTTTTTTCTACTTGTAAAACACTTACTTCACTTTGCATGTGAGAGTAGACTTGCTCTAGTCTCTCGCTTATAACCAAATTTTCTAAAAGCTTTTGCTTTTCATCAACTTCGATCCCTAAGTGCCCTGAAATCAAATCTACTAGTTGACGAGGATCCTCTGCTGTAGTCACGGCTGCAAGAGCCTCTTCAGGAATATTTTTCTTGATTTTAGCATATTTTTCAAATTCTACTGCAACTGACTTTTGCAGTGCTTTTATCGTTTCTATGTCTCCATCTTCTTCAGTCAATATTTCTGCAACAGCTTCAAAATAGTCTTCATTTTCATTGAAATTGGAGATTTTTACGCGCCTTGTACCTTCCACCAAAACTTTAACGGTACCGTCGGGTAACTTTAACAACTGTAAAACATTTGCTAACACGCCAACGTTATAAATCCCTTCGCTGGTTGGTTCGTCCTCTGTTGCGTCTATCTGACTGGATAAAAGAATTTCCTTATCTTCAGCCATCACTACTTCAAGTGCTTTCACAGATTTTTCCCTACCCACAAATAATGGAACTACCATAGTTGGAAATACCACGATGTCTCTTAATGGAAGCACGGGATGTAGGATTGTTTCGTTCGACATATAATTCACCAGTTCTGCTGCTAGATAATAAGGAATGCACAGGTTTATTGCTCTGCTCGCTTTATACACAATATGTGGGGTTCATTTCGGTATATTCAACCAGTATTTCAGATCAAATTTCGTTTTTCTTTCAAAAATGAAATTGTGTTCAGTAATCTTAATTAAAGTGATGTCTATCGCCTTATACAATTTTCAGCCTAGATTCCAAAATCTATCAATTGCTTTGGACCCTAAGCAATTAAAATTAATAAAAAACTAGAATTGCTTAATTGAACGCTTGACGGAAGTTAGTCATATCAATAAACAACAACTAACGCGGTTGTAGCTCAGTTGGTTAGAGTACCGGCCTGTCACGCCGGGGGTCGCGGGTTCGAGTCCCGTCAACCGCGCCACTCTTTTCCTATATAAAACAACAACTTAACCCTTTTAGGGGTGCTCCACGTCACTGTCCGCGTCACTTTTTGTTAGAGGGGGGTCTCGGGAAACGCTTGTAATTTGACTGATTAAATCAGGCCTCAAAAGAAACATCACACCAAATGCAATCGTGATCTGAAAGTGGTAAGCCGGTTTCACCAAGGGAAGCCTCGATACCTGATTCTGAAATACTTAAATTGCGAGCCAAAAACCAGTCTAATTTCATTTTTCGCGTAGGGTTTGGCGTAATTAGTGATCGTCTAGTGGTATATCCGTTTGCATTAAAACTCCAATCATAACCTCTTTCGGTCGAGAGACCAAAGAGTGACTCATTCTGCCAACTATACGTCGGTGGCAGATTATTACCTGTATTTAAATCACCGCCAATTAGAGTTGGCAGCGAAGGGAAATTTTGATCAATTGCATTAAATAATATTTTCATTTGCTCAAAGCGGTGCTTCGAGTCCGCTGCGCTTTCTAAGTGCGTTGATACAAAGCAAGCGCCATTAATTTCCACGGCTAGTGCCAATCGCCCGCCAACTCTTGGCTGATTAGGATCAACATTTTGGTTCAGGCAAAACCAATGCCCATGATCATCCAAACGTATAAGCCTATGTTTAGTCATTGGTAATCGAGATAAAATTGCATTCCCATGCCAGCCAAAATTGTTAACTCGATCTTTGCAATATTCTTTAATCTCCAGTTCGGTGCCGAGACCAATTTCAAAAAATTCAACTGCGTAAGCATACTCCATGCCTAATAAATGTGAGAGCTCTCGAGCAGTATGTTTCTGAGCTGTGCGCGACATTCCATAATCTAGCTCCGATAGCAATATGATATCTGGGTTTATTTTTCTTAGATAATTGGCCGTGTCGTCTACGAAATAACATCGCTCGAGATTCCAAGCCGCTACCCTCAACTTTGAGTTTTTTGGCTCACTTGTACAAATTTCACCAATCTCGATTTGATCCATCGACTCTATTTGTGATAAAAGGGTTTTGTGATAGCGTTCAGTTTTTGGCGCTATTCTAACATTTTCCTTCTGAGTACTAGTAACTGGTGTCAGCTTATTAACTATCGATGTCATAGTTATCCTCCGTTGCTTTTATCCATTCGCATCTTGCTAACGCTTTTTTTATGTAACGAAGCTTATCTAATTAAACGTAATACTTTTATGAAGGTCTTAGGGAGATAGATGCACTGGATTAGAAATGATCACATATTAATGAATTATGGCGTCGAATTCATTAAGCTTTTCATAAATAGTTTACAAAATTATTACAGGAGTTCTTTACTCTTTTGTCATTTTTCTGAAAGGTTACTAGCAGATATAAACCTTTTTAACTTAGGAGAATTTGATGAAGAAGTTTATAGCATCAGTAGCTGCGGCAGTGTCTATACTAAATGCTGCTCCAGCTATCAGTGAGCCTGTTGAGCTACATTACTGGCATGGTCATACTGGAAAACTTGAATCTATTATCAATACCATTGCGGAAAGATGGAACGAAAGTCAGAACGAATCTGTATTAATACCCACTACTAAGGGTAGCTATGAAGATATTCTGGCAGCTTTCATAGCTGCTTACAGAGCTGGCGAACACCCTCACATGGTTCAGGTTTACGACGCTGGCGCAGCTATTATGGTTGCTCAGGTTAAGAATGGTGTCGTTTATCCATTTGAGGATATGGCAGCTGAACATGGAGTAGCTTTTAACAAAGAAGATTACATTCCGGGTATTCGGAATTTTTACGCTGATGAAAACGGTAAAATGATTGGTATTCCTTTCAACAGCTCTACCTGTCTGATGTATGCCAACATGGACATACTTGAGAAGGTAGGGGTTGATGTGCCTCGTACATATGAGGAATTCGAAGCTGTTGCTCAGAAGATAAAAGACGCAGGATATACGCCGCTTGTACAAAGTCACAGCCCGTGGATTTGGACAGAAAACTTTTTTTCTCGACACAACTTATTAATGACGGACGGAAATAATGGCTATAGCGCTGTTCCTACGAAAACTTTATTTGCAGAAACTCCTGAATTTTTAACGCATTGGACTAAAGTTAAAGAATGGAAAGATAAAGGCTGGTATGATTATAAAGGAAGGTCTTGGGGTGATAACCAGGCTCCTTTCATAGCTGGTGAAGCGGCTTTTTGGCTGGGATCAGCGGCCTCGTTTAGCGGAATGAAAGGCGTTGTCCCGAATTTTACCGTAAATCATATACCTTACTGGTCTGACATAACAGGCGGAAAAGAGTATCCTACATTCATTGGTGGCGCTGCTAACTGGATTTTATCCGGCAAAACTGATGAGGAATACGAAGCTTTGATGAAGCTGGCTGAATTTATGACTACTCCGGAAATTCAATTATTTTACCATAATATGTCTGGGTACGCCGCTGTAACTTATTCGGCAACTGACCTCGCTAATGAGATCGGCTTTTATGAAGCTTCTCCGTACCATAAAGCAGTAGGTGAACAATTAAGTTTGACTGGGTCTACCATACCAGGGGGTTACAGAGCAGGCAATTGGCCACAAATTAGAGAAGTTATTTACGACAATGTGCACAAGATGCTTAATGATGAAATTTCTGTCGAGCAGGCTTGGGAAAATACCGATAAAGGTGCAGCAAAGCTCCTTAATCAATTCGCAAAAACGCTAAACTAATTTAAGTAATTGGAAAGGGGTATCAATTGCCCCTTTCTATTCTATCTAGTTAAAAATAATGAAAAAAGTACAATTTAATAATAGTTTCTCGCCTGTGTTGTTCATTTTGCCGCAGTTAATCGTGATTGTAATTTTCTTGTACTTACCAATACTCCAAACGTTCAGAGATGCTTTCACAATTCAAGATCCCTTTGGATTTAGTAGGCAGTTTGCTTGGTTTGATAATTTTATATTTGCAGTTAATGATCCCAGTTACTGGGCTGCTTTAAAATTTACGTTGATTTATATTTTTTCAATTACATTCATTACAGTTCTGTTAGGGCTCTTACTAGCCGTTAAGGCTAATGAGGTCCTTCATGGCAAGAGCATATATAAAACCCTTTTAATTTGGCCATATGCAATAGCACCTGCCGTGGTAGGTGTAACAGCTAACTTCTTTTTCAGCGAGCGTCTGGGTATGCTATACGGCCTGTTTAATGATTTATGGGGCTTTAATTGGATGGATAATGTAACTGACGCATATATCTATTTAGTAATAACAGGCTCCTGGAAGCAAATTAGCGCGAACTTCATTTTTTTTCTTGCAGGATTGCAGAATATCCAAAAATCTATTCTTGAGGCGTCAAAAATTGACTGCCGAAGTCCTAATAGACGTTTTTGGACAATAACTTTTCCTTTGTTGATGCCGACTACATTTTTCTTAATTATTATCAATATTACTTATTCTTTTTTTGACACGCTTGGAATTATAGACACTACCACCATTGGAGCGCCTGGTGGCGAAACAAAAACGCTTGTTTATAAAGCTTATATCGACGGCTTTCGGGGACTTGATTTAGGCAGTGCAGGCGCTCAATCAATAATAATGATGTTAATTGTACTGGCCATAACGGTCGTTCAATTCAGGTACATCGAAAACAGGATACATTACAATTAATGAAACAGTTTTCTCAACTTATAGCACATATCGTTTTATTGAGTGGCGCGTTAGTCATGGTAGTACCGATATGGATTGCATATGCAAGTTCAACGCACCCAAACGTTTTTATTGTTACTGAAGGTCTTCAATTTATTCCTGGAGATCAATTTTGGCAAAACTATAACGAAGTGCTTAATCGGAAAGGTGGCTTCTCTCAAGAGATCACGGCGCTAGGCATGTTCGTTAATAGTTTTATTATGGCCTTAGGAATTGCGACTTTAAAAGTAATAATCTCCTCTATGTCAGCTTACGCAATTGTCTACTTTCGGTTTAAATTTGCGGCCTTTTTGTTTTGGATGATATTCATCACCCTATTGGTTCCTTTAGAAGTACGCATAATGCCTAGTTACCAAATTGTTTCTGATCTAAATCTAACTAACACATATGGCGGGCTTATTTTACCTCTTATCGCCTCTGCGACTGCGACCTTCTTTTTTAGGCAGTTTTATAAATCTGTGCCAGATGAGCTCCTTGAGGCAGCAAAAATGGATGGTGCTAACAGTTGGAGATTCTTCATCGATTTTCTGGTGCCACTGTCAAAGACTATGATAGCGGCAATGTTTATCTTCATGTTTGTCTACGGCTATAGTCAGTACCTTTGGCCTCTAATTATGACTACTGACGAAAAATATTGGACGGTAGTTATGGGTATGAAAATCATCTTTATGGAAAGTTATGAAGGAGGAAATCTGCCACGGGTCGCTGAGCGCTTTGCTTATATTATTTTATCAATTATTCCACCTGTCGTTATTGTAATTTTCCTACAGCGTTGGTTTGTGAAGGGTTTAATCCAAACGGAGAAGTAAATGAGTTTGCTCGAATTGACAGATGTTACAAAAATTTACGCTGATGGTACAAAAGCTGTGGATCAAGCGTCACTAATCGTGAGTTCTGGAGAACTAATTGTATTTGTGGGTCCCAGCGGATGTGGGAAATCATCACTGCTTAGAATGATCGCTGGATTGGAAGAACTGAGCGGTGGCGATATCATTCTTGATGGCTCTTCGATTGTGAAAGTGGATCCAGCTGAGCGAGATATAGCGATGGTGTTTCAGAACTATGCGCTTTACCCACATATGAATGTTTTTAAAAATATTGCTTATGGTTTGAAAAACAGAGGTATCGGCAAGGTTGATATTGAAGAGCGCGTTAATCAAGTCTCGAAGCTTCTTGACATAGGGCAGTACCTGAACCGAAAACCTGGTCAGCTTTCAGGCGGTCAACGTCAACGTGTTGCAATGGCCCGCGCAATTGCCCGAGATCCTAAAGTTTTTTTGTTTGATGAACCACTTTCCAACCTCGATGCGAAATTGAGACTTCAAGTTCGCCTTGAAATCAAGAAACTGCAACGAAAAATGAAGGTAACCAGCATTTTTGTAACACACGATCAAGTTGAGGCAATGACCCTAGGAGATCGTCTTGTGGTTATAAATAATGGAAAGATCGAGCAAATAGGAACGCCCTTACAAGTATATAACAATCCATGCAGTAAATTTGTAGCTGATTTTATTGGGACTCCTAGTATGAACTTTCTAGAAGGGAGTATCGAAGCCGGTATTTTTAGTTATGAAGATTTCCAGTGTCCTGTGCAGTGCGAAGACTGTGAGTTTGCGATAATGGGTGTGCGGCCAGAAGATTGTATATTAAGTAATCATGGTAAAATTAAGGTTTCGGGTGATTTGCTCGAAGAGCTTGGTTCAGATCGATACATATATGGCCAAGAGGGTGCGGGAAATACATTTTGCGTTAAGCTAAGTGATGTTAATAAGCCGCTGATAAATGAAATCTTTCATGTTGATGTTAACCCTAACAAACTACATTTTTTTAATGGAAAAACTGGTGAACGTTTAGGTGAAAATTAAATTTTAATCAAGCTTAACCCACAGGATAAAAGATGATGAAAAAACCATTAAAGATCGGAGCCTGTTTGTTGATTTCAGAAATACTTGATTTTCGAAATTGGCTGTTTGATTCCCAGCGGGATCTTGAAATCCAGGACTTTGCGCTGCCAAACGGACTGAGTTATGATTTTGATGATAAGTTATCTCTAGCAAAAAGCTTGTTGAAGGGTTTTGAGGGAAGGTTAGGAATCCACGGCCCTTTCCATGGATTAGATATAGATAACAAGGACTCTGAGATTATTGCGATTATATCAGCTAGATTGATAAAAGCTTTAGAGGCTGCTGATCATTTAGCAGCAACTCAAATGGTCATTCACTCGCCTTTTGACGCTTGGTATAATCGAAATATTTTTGCCCAAAAAAATTATAAGAATTCTAAAATCGAGTATATAAAGGCGGTGCTTGACCCGGTAATTAAAGTGGCGGAGCGCTATGGTATTTTAATGGTTCTGGAAAATATCCAGGATGTTCGGCCTGAGCATCGCAAAGAATTAGCACTGAGCTTTGGATCTAAATGTATCGCGGTTTCTGTAGATACCGGGCACGCTCACATCGCGCATTGCACCTCAGGTGCTCCGCCGGTTGATTTTTATGTTAAGGATGCAGGTGACTTGCTAAGGCATGTTCATCTTCAAGATGTTGATGGATATGCGGATAGGCACTGGTCGCTGGGCTTAGGGCAAATTAATTGGCAATCCGTTTTTGATGCCTTATCATCTGTTGGATCTAAACCTCATTTAGTTCTTGAGCTAAAAGACAAAAGTGATATTCATAAATCACATGAGTATTTAAAATCTATCGGTTTTGCTGAGTAAATTAGAAACTCAATTTCAAG
>JBJLFR010000026.1:0-78029 GCA_045565285.1 Paracoccaceae bacterium | reverse complement strand
ATGATAAATCACAAAAACTTTTTAAATCAATAGATTCAGGCCTCTTAGTTTCATCAATTTCTACTTTCTGTAGAGTTAAACTAATGTTTGGAAAAGTATTCTTTAAACTTGATCTAATCATTTTTCTTTTTTGGTTAAAAGCTTTGTCTACAATAATTTTGAATCTCTTTTGATTAATTTCATATCTTGGTTTTTTTAGTATTTCAAAATAAATAAGCGCACTGTCTACTTTAGGTTTTGGAATAAATGAACCTGAGGATACATTTAGAACTAATTTTGGATTAGTATATAATTCTGAAATAATGCTTATTCTTGATCGTTTCGATGAACCAGTTTTAGCTACTATTCTTTCGGCAACTTCCTTTTGAAACATTAAAGTCAAAGATTTGCATGAAGTATTACAAATATCACTTGTGAGCCATTTTATTAGTAAAACAGTTGATATATTATATGGTAAGTTTGAAATAATTTTAAAAGGGAAGTCATTTAACGTTTTAATATCAAAATTTAAAGCATCTTCAAAAATAATATTCAATTTATTTGGGTATAAATTTCTTATGTCATTGAGTATTGGCAAAAGATCTTTATCTTTTTCAACAACATAAACCTGATTAACATTCGCCTTTAATATTTCTTGGGTAAGTCCTCCAGGTCCTGGACCAATCTCAAGTATATTGATATTTTCAATTATTTTTGATTTTTGAACAATCTTAAACAAAATATTTTGATCAAATATGAAATTTTGACCATATTTTTTTTTTGCTTTTATTCCATAAGATTTTATTTTATTAATTGTTTTAATAGCACTCATATATTAACTTTAATAAATTTCATTTTATATATTTTATTTCTGCAGTTCTCTTCAGTTCTAAATTTAGACCTTCTGCGAGTTTTAGTAATCTATTTTGTAATAGCTGTCCTTGTAGTAATTTTATTGAATTAACTGACAATATTAATCTTCTACTACAAAGTATCAGAAAAGATTTTTTACCATTTTTATCTGTAAACAATATTTTTTCTGACGGTCTTAATTGATTTAAAGTGTCACTAATTCTTTTATCTAATTTATTATTCCTAATTGGTCCTTGAATTTTTTCTTCATCTATTGAATTGCAAGTATTTATTTTGCTCTCTTTTTTTGAAATAAATGCATAAGTGACTTCACTTGGTGGATTGTGAATTTTTTCAGTATTTTTCCATGAATTTACTTTAAAAATCATTATATTTTGGGAAGTAATAATAAGATTAGAATTTTTTCCACCTTTTAACGTAATTAATATTTCCTTTAAATCATCTTGTAATGTATCTAAAGATACAAAACCAATTAAACCACCATTTTTTGATGTTAAAGCCTTAGAAAATCGCTTTGCCAATTTTTCAAAACTCTCACCATTATTAAGATCTTTAATAATTCTTTCTCCTAGTTTTATGGTATTTTCTCTACCTCTTATAGAAAAAGGAATTATTATCTCTGATATATTTAATTGGGTGGGGATGGAAGTCGAGGCTGTAGGTCTAAAAAGAGAAAAATCAAAATCGGCAATAGTCATTCTTGAATAAAAAGTACTATTAATGATGTTGCGCATTAATACGGTTGCTTCTAAATAAGATCTAAGTTCATCCAAAGAAGATCCAAATTTCTTTAAACTTTTTTTCAAACTACTTTTTGTCAGTGATCTAACAGAAATAAAATTATTAAAAACTTCTTCTACTTGACTGGGTAGTACTTTTACTCCTATCGATTTAGCATGAAGCTTTTGTAATGTTTCACTAATTAGATTTTGCTGTGCAATTTTTTTTGCTTCTAATTTAGATGTTCCTAATGCTATTAACAATTTTTTTCTCTCATTTACCTCATATTTAGAAATAAAAACATTATTCACCTTAATAGCTGGTGAAAATTGTGAAGATTGAGCAAAATCAACTACTATTATAAAAGTCAAAATTAAAACAAAAACAAATTCTAATAGGAATTTGTTCATTTTTATTTTATTCAAAATTAATCTGATAAGCATTTATGTTTCCTAAATAAACTTGTTTACATAATACTACAACTATTGGAAGGATTAGTGCGTTTGCCAAAACCTCCCAGATCAAAGCTCAGTTCAATACGTGTATCCTCTGGGAGTTTTTCAGAACTAGCAAATCGTTTGCCAATATTAACAGAAAAATCAACACACTCGTTTTTAAAAGTCAAGCCTGTGGAAGCACTAATTGTTTGATTATTAGTTATGTCATGTCTTAAATCAAAATTACTTTTCCAATTTTTGTTAATTTTAGATAGTAATGAAATAAAAAATTCAGTTAGGTTTTTTTTCTCATAGTGATTTATGTTATTAGTTTCATAGATTAAACTACTTGAAATTTTGTTTTTTTTCCCATTAAAATTCATACTAGTTTCTGATTTTCTAAATTTTAGGTTATTTGTTAATAATGAAGTATTTTTCAAACTGAAAAAGTTACTGTAATCAAAAAAGCTAGAGATTAAAAAATCAGAATTTTTTCCATTGAGACCTGTCGTTTCTGAAAATTGATTGATATTATTGAATCTAAATATTTGACCTAACTCTGTTCCAAAATTTTTTTCATTTATGGTTTTATTTTCATATTTTATTCCTGAATTTACCCAAAAACCTTGTTCCTGCATATCTTTGCCAGAAAATCTATTCATTGAAAAAAGACTTGTTTTATCCAAATCAATTTCTACACTGTCTTGATTTGAGTTTGAATTAGAAAATTTAATAGGTGAATAATTAACTTGTAATTTTGGTATCAAAAACTCCTTATTTTTGCTATTGTTTAACTTGATCAAGGGATAAGATATTGTTGTTGATATTAGTGGTTTTATTTCAAAGTAGTTAGATTCAAGATTATCTTTCTCTCTTATATTATAAATATAATTTGAAACTTTTCCTAAATTTTCAAAAATTAAACCACTTTTGTAAATATTATTATACCTGAGTTCGGAAGTATGATCAATTCTTGTATATCTTTTATTCTTATTAAAAAGGTTCAAAATACCAAAACTATTTGATAATATAGTATTATTAATAAATAGATTATTTATATTTTTTTCTTCATAATTAGGAAAAATTATTGGTTCTTCTCCAACAGGTGTTCTTAATGATTGATAATAAAAAGTTTCAAAAGTTTTCTTTTTATTATTTTCAAATTTATTAATAGCTAAATAATTAGATACATAGTCAGTTATTTCATGATCATAGGATATCAGTGATTTTTTTTTGTCAAATAAAGTAAAATCATATTCAAGATTGAAACTTTCAGGATATATTTTTTCTCCTTTTACATTTATAAAGCCATTAATTTTTTTATTGGTAATGTTAGGTTCTAGGGTTGATTTTATATTTATATTTTCATTTTTTAGGTTTGCTCTATATTCAGTTTCGAATAATATTGTTTGATTAGTTTTAAATAAAGAAACAGTTAAATCTGAATTATTATTTAAAACAATAAAATATGGTTGTTTTATGCCATAACCATTTATATCAGAACTTATAATTGAGGGTGTTAGAAAGCCCGAAGCTCGTTTTACTCCTGGTTGAGGAGTTTTCAAATATGGAGTATAAAAAACTGGAATACCACCAATCTCTAATAATGCATTTTTAAATATTAAGGTTTTATTATCTTGATCGTGAACTATTAATTTGGATTTTATATTCCATAAAGGAGGAGAAGTATCTTCAGAACATATTTTACAAGAAGTTCCAATTGAGTTTTTGAATTTAGTTTTACCTCCAGAATTGTATTTAATTTCTTCAGATGTAATTTTGAAATAATCTTCAAAAAGTGCTTTTACTCCGCTGCTAATTATTTTTTTTAAATCCTTAGAAACTAATGAGTAATCTGCAGTTATTGTAATATTATTATCATCAATAATTTTTATTGGACCATAAACTTGTACTAAGTAATTTGAATTATTGTAGATTATTTTTTCAGCATTTAGTACTTTATTGCTAGAATAAATTTTCACATTACCTTGAGCTATTATTTTATCACCTTCATCTGAAATAGAAATTTGATCTGCAATTAAATTAAAATTATTGCTAGCAAATAATAAATTAGAAAAAGATATAATTAATATAAAAGAATAAATAATTGATATATTTTTAAGAAGTTTCAAAACTGCTAACCATCCTCAAGGTGAAGTAATAATCCGAGTGAAACAAGTATGCCAATAGTTGGAGGACCATAAGCTGCTAATAAAATTGGTATTTGTTGTGCTTCTCCTAATGTAATAGCTATTCTCTCTAGTGAAAATAGTATAAAACCTGCTAACACCGAAATTAAGATTAATAATCCTGCTTGGTTAAACCCCGTATACCTCATAGCAAATGTTGCACCTATTAACATCATAGCTAGTAAAAAAAGTGGTCGTGATAATTCATTTTGATAAAATAGTTTATGCCTGGTGGCTGAAAAACCAGATATTTCTAGTTTGTTTATAAAATCTGGTATTGACCAAAAATTGATTGATCTAGGGTCTGAAAAGCTATTCAATATCTGATCTTGAGATAAGTTAGTACTAAGAGATAATTCATTGATTTGTTTAAATTCAAAATCTGAAATCAGGTTTTTTTGAGGTACATATTCCCAAATGCTAATGTCCTTAAGTTCCCAGTGCTTATTAATAATACTTCCTTTTTTTGCATGTATCCTTTTTTTTAAATTATCTTCTCCATCAAATTCAAATAGTGTCAAATCAAATAATTCTGTACCGCTAGCATTAGTCCTATTAGATCTCACAACAATTTGTTTGTCTTTATCAGCTTCCCTTAGCCATATACCGTCAGTACTTACTGACAAAAAACTTTTTTGTTTTATCCCCAATTCTTCTAGCAAATTTTCTGAAGACTTTATTGATATAGAAACTAATGGATTTCCTATTGTAGTTCCTAACATTCCAATAATAAGAGTTATAATTATTGGGAAAAAAAGTATTCTAATAGCAGATCTTCCAGAACTTCTGGTAATAATTAATTCATTACTTCTAGTAAGGCTTAAAAAGCAAGTTAAGCTGCCTAACATAATTATCAGAGGTAATGTTTCTAAGATGTGAAGAGGAGATCTTATAAAGGCATTTTTTAAACCAACAACAAAGCTATGACCTTGGGAAGACATGTTGACAAGCTGGTCAGATCCATCAACTAGTAATATTAAAAAAAATATAGCGAGGAAAGACCAGAAAAAACTGAATAGATATTTTAAACCTATATAATATGATAATATCATTTAGTTACTTCAAAATTATTTTTTTATAATAAAACTAGAAATAGTGGCGTTAAATATAATTAAGGACAAAGAAACTAAAATACACGAAATTGAGGGTAAATATAAAATCCAAAAAAGGCTACTATCCTTAACAACTAATGTTCTTAACGCTGAAATTAAAGACTGTACAAAAATAGCTGCAGTAATTGCAAAAATTATTGTTTTCAAATAACTTCTTTTATTAAGACCACTTACAGAAAAAAAACTTAATGCTAATAGAGTTAAAGCTAAAGCACTTAGTGGGGTGGCTAATTTAGTGTGTGCTTCACTTATAAACTCGTTTGTTTTATAGCTATTATTTATCCCATATTTAGTTGGATTTGAAATTATACTTAATGGAAATATTTCAACTGGTGAAATATCGTTTCTAGGACCAATTGGAAGGAAATTATTTAATTCAAAACCCATTCTTTTAAATTTTAAGTTAGTAAGTGAAGTATTAGTTGAATCCAAGATTTGAAGCAAACCATTTTGCATTACCAACATCAAACCATTGTTAGTTCTATTTATAATAGCTTCTTTGGCAGAATAAGTAACTTTATTCTCTTTTTGTCTTATATCAGTAATAAATATACCTTTTATGTCACCTTTGTCACTAGATTCTCTGATATAAATAGTAACCCCCTTTATTGGATGAAAAAATTGTTGATCTTTTATGAGACGATTAGAAAATTCCTCACGTATGTTATATAGGTCAGTTCTTAATTTATTTTGACTTAAGGGTACTAAATACAAAGATAAAAAATATAACATCGAACAAACAAAACCTCCAAATATTAAAATAGGAAATACTATTCTTAAATTTGATAAACCAGCATTGGCAAAAATTAATAGTTCTGATTCAGAAATAAGTTTATGAATTGCATAGATTGTAGCAGCAAAAGCCGATATTGGTAAAACTATTAGCATTACTTGTGGAAAGATAAGAATTGAAATCTTTATAAAAACTAGCCCAGACTGGCCATTGGAAATCACATCATCCAATCTAGGCATGGATTGAATAAGCCATAGGATTCCTACTAAAACAAAAGAAAAAAAAATAAAAGATTTGATTTGTTGAGTAAATATATATTTATCAAATGTAGTCAATAAATTTCCATCTCTAATTGTTTAATTTTATTGATAATAAATGAGTTAAATTTTATATTCAATTAATACAATATCTTTCATTTGACTTTAATGTTCTTACAATTTATTCATTATTAAATTTCTTTTATAGAATTGGAAGATATTTTTATTCAATAATTTCCTAGGAGCCCAAAAATGGCAGTGCAAAGAACATTATCAATAATTAAACCAGATGCAACTAGAAGAAATATTACTGGTGCAATTAATCAAAAGTTAGAAAACGCTGGATTACGAATTATTGCTCAAAAAAGAATTAAACTAAGCAAAGAACAAGCTGGCATTTTTTACTTAGTGCATAAGGAAAGGCCATTTTATGACGAATTGTGTAATTTTATGGCTTCTGAACCTATAGTGGTTCAAGTTTTGGAAGGAGAAGAAGCTATTGGTTTGAATAGAAAAGTTATGGGTGCAACAAATCCTGTGGATGCTGATGAAGGCACTATTAGAAAAGAATTTGCTCTTTCAATAGGAGAAAATTCTGTTCATGGCTCCGATGGTGAAACAACAGCTGCTTTTGAAATAAGTTATTTCTTTTCTGGTTTGGAGATGGCTGGTTAATTTTCTTGTATTATAATATTTTTTCCGTCAATAACATTCCTTACAACTTTTTTATATAACTTGTGTTCTTTATTAATAAGTTTTCTTGCAAGTTTTGCAGGAGTATCATCTTTCAGTATATTTATTGTTACTTGACCTAAAATTTTACCAGAATCAAGTTTTGATGTTACTTCATGAACAGTTGCTCCATGAGTTTTAATATCTTTTTCTAAAATTCTTTTATGTGTATTTATCCCCTTTATTGAAGGTAGAATAGAAGGATGTATATTTAAGATTTTACCTTTATAATTTTGGATAAAATTTTTACTTAAAATTTTCATAAAACCTGCTAAACACAAAATATCTATTTGTTTTATGGTTAATAGATTTTGAAGTTTTTCCTCAAAAATTTCTAAACTATGATTATTATCAATGGGAAAAACAAGTGTCTTTATTCCAAGATTTTTTGCTTTGATTAAACCTAAAGCATCTGGTTTGTTGGATAAAACAAATTTTACAATTCCAGGATGATTATTTAATCTGCTATCTTTTATGATGGCCTCCATATTTGAACCTGTTCCAGATATCAAAATAGCAATTTTTTTTCTCAGTATCTTAATTTTAGTTTTCAAACTATTTGTCCTTTATATAAATTAGATCTATTTTTTTTAACTTCCCCAATTATATAAAAAGTCTCATTTTTTCGCTGAAAATAGTCAGAAAATTTTTGAATATTATTTTTTGGAACAATACAGATCATTCCAATACCACAATTAAATGTCTTGAGTGCTTCTTCTTCTGTCATTTTTGATTTTTTTATAACCCAGGACATTAATTTTGGGAGTTCCCATCTAGTTAAATCAATTTCAAAAGAAAATTGATTGGGTAATATCCTTGGCAAATTTTCAGTAATTCCACCACCAGTTATATGACTCAGGCCTGAAATTATCTTGTTTGAAATTAATGGGCCTAGTATTCTTTGATATATTTTTGTAGGGATTAAAAGCTCATCTTTTATTTTTGCATTGTTATTGATAGGATTAGGAGATTCCCAATTTAGATTTTCATCTTTTATAACTTTTCTAATTAGAGCAAAGCCATTTGAATGGAAACCACTAGAAGGTAATCCAACAATTAAGTCATTATTGTTTATTTTATAGGGTAGACTATCACCTCTTTCTAACGCTCCTACTGCAAACCCAGCAAGGTCAAAGTCATTATTATTATATAAATCAGGCATTTCTGCTGTTTCACCCCCTAAAAGAGCACAACCGGCCTGTTTGCATCCTTCAATAATACCATCAATTATTTTTATCGAACTGGATACTTTTAGTTTTGATGTTGCAAAATAATCAAGAAAAAATAATGGTTTAGCACCTTCACAAATAAGGTCATTAACACACATAGCAACCAAGTCTATTCCAACTGTATTTGTTATTCCTGTTTCTATAGCTACTTTTAGTTTAGTTCCAACACCATCAGTAGCTGAGATTAAAATAGGATCAACAAATCCAGCTTCTTTGAGATCAAAAGCTCCTCCAAAACTTCCCATATTTCCTATAACACCTGGAATATTTGTCTTTTTAACTTTTGGTTTAATGAAGGAAACAAAATTATTACCTTCCTTAATATTAACACCGGCTTCTTTATATTTAGACATATTATTATTTATTTATTTATTAATGATTTAATGTTTCTTTTAACTTAATTAAGAGAGAAATAAAAATTATTTATTTAAATTTTTTAATTAAAAATTGCAGATTTTTTTTCTTTCCTTTATATCATCATTATAGTTTATTGATATTGAAGATTCTAATAGTCAGGGCGAGTAGCTCAGTTGGTTAGAGCAGAGCGCTCATAACGCTTTGGTCGCAGGTTCGAGTCCTGCCTCGCCTACCAAAATTAAAAAAATAGTTTTAAAGATTTAATCTATGTATCACAACAATTTTTTTCTATCAGGTCAAACAGCCATTGTTACTGGAGGAGCAAGTGGAATTGGATTAGCTACTGTACAAATGCTTCTTAATGTAGGCGCAAATGTGATTATAGCTGATGTAAATAAAAAATTAGGGTCAGAAGTGTTAAAAAAATTAAAATTAGAAGGTAAAAAAATAGATTATATATATTGTGATGTAAGTTCAGAAATATCAGTCTTAAAATTAGTTGATAGTATAAATAAAAAATATAAATCTGTTGAAATTCTGATGCACTTTGCGGGTATTGGTCTAGAAAAAAAAATTGTTAATACTACCATTGATGATTGGAATAGAATTATTTCAATAAATCTCACTGGTTCTTTTATAATGACAAAAGAAATTTCAAAATTAATGATATCTCAAAAATATGGTAGGATAATTACTATGTCTTCTGTAGCAGGTTTAAGGGGGGGTACAGGAAGAGCTGCCTATGGTGCCTCAAAAGGAGGTGTTATTGCCTTAAGCAAGGTTCTTTCTATAGAATTAGCGCCATTTAACATAACAGTTAATACACTATGCCCAGGAGCTATTGAAACCGAACTAGTAAAAAATATGCATGATAAAGAAACTAGAAGAGCTTTCCTACAACAAATTCCTCAAAAAAGATATGGATTACCAGAAGAAGTAGCATCAGCAGCTTTGTTTTTTACTTTACCAGGTTCTTCATATTTAAATGGAACAGTATTTCCCGTTGATGGGGGGTTTGATTCAAGTGGTATAATTAAAAATGAAACTTAATAACAATAAAATTATACAAAAAAAAAATCTACGCATAATGTCATAAATATTATTTTACCAAAATGGAATATAAATAATATTTTTTCAGGTTAATACATTATCAACTCTTCTTTTTACATAACACTTAGACAAGATAACTTATTAATATTTATTAAATTTTTTTAATAAAGATAAGGATTTAAATAATTGAAATAATTAGATGGTATTGCTTCAATTTGGTCTCAGTTTAGGATCTGTCCTTGTCTGCTACACTTTTTAAAAATTAAAAAAGTTAGAGAGTTATAAGAAGTTTTAGAGGTAATTTTTTTACCCTATTATAAATGTATAAAAACTATTATTGATTATAGAAATTAAATCTATCAAAATAATGAATTATATTTAATTTTTTATTATCAATTTTTGATATTAGTAGGATATTTTTGAAAAAAAATTTGGGTCTATAATAATAAAATAATTCCAGCTACTTTAAAAATGGAGGATTTTTCTTTTGAAGCACTATGGAAAATATTTAAAAAAACATACAGAAGCATTAATTAAGGACGTTGGTATAGAAAGGGCATGTCATTTAACTGCGAAATCTAAAACAACTCTAGGAAGATATTATTCTGATTTTCCAGAGCACGCTGATCGTTTTATTTCAGTTGATTCCGTTGCTAATCTTGAAAGTAAAGCTAGTTTTCCATATATCACAATAGCACTTGCGGAATTGTCAGGTACAACATTATCACTAAATGAAAGAGCAAATCATGATTCAAAAAATGAATCTTTGAATTCCAAAAATTTTTCTTTGAGTCAATATATTCTAGAATTAAGCCAACGTTTTGCAATTTTAATTGGTGACTACCATCAATCAATGGAAGATGGAAAGATTTCATTTAATGAAGGTAAAAGACTTCATAACGAGGCGGTAGCATTACAGGAAGTGCTTACAGATATAAAACTTCAACTAGAAAATATGAATTCTTAAGTTTTTAAAAAATAAAAACATACCTTGCTTGAAATATTAAAATGGGGAAAACCTAGGCCTTATTCCCCATGATTTCCTTTTTTTTCCACATATATATAATATGTTTCTTCTTCTAAAAGAGTAATTACTTTTTAAGATTTCTTATTAAATCTATAAATTATTAAAGATGGAGGAAGAATAAACAGGAGGATAATTATGTGTATTAGATGTATTATAAATGATATTAACCAATGCGAAGACAGATCTATTTTGCCTACTTTTGAGTTGGATCAGGTTAACTCTTATTATAATCCTGCTCTAAATAATAATGACTCTGATATTTTCCAATTTTATGCACCTCAACCTATTGATTCTCTGATCTGGGAAAATGCTGCTTTTGATAGCACTCAGCCTATAAAGGTTCATTTTGTAGGGGAAAATTCTATAGTATATGATGAAGGTTTTTCTATCCGTTCTGATGGATTTACAGCTTCTGATGTTGTGTCTATTTCTAAAATTTTTGATAATGTTTCATCATTTGCAAATATAAATTTTGAATATACTGATGATCAGACCGAAGCAGATATTCGCCTTGTAACAAGTGATTTTGGGGATGGATTATATGGTTATATGTATCCGCAAGGCACATCTTTAGAAAGTGATGGTTTAGGTGTTTTGAATAGTAATCCCGAATATTGGAATAATTCTTCAAATCAAACGGGTGGGTTTATGAATTCTGTTATTATTCACGAACTTGGACATGGTCTGGGCTTAGCTCATACTCATGATACGGGTGGTGGTTCAAGTATTATGGAAGGGGTTTCATCTCCTGGAGATACTGGAGATTATTTAGATATGAACCAGACTATCTTTTCGATAATGAGTTATAATGATGGTTGGGATGGTCATCCGCTTGGGTTACCACAGGATTTGAGTGCTGGATATATGTCAACATTTGGAGCATTAGATATTGCAGCTTTACAAAGCATTTATGGCATTAATGAAACTTATAATAATGATGATACAACTTATGAACTTGGTTCAGCAGAGTATTTTCAAACCATATGGGATACTGGTGGAAATGATGAAATATTAGTAATTAGCGATGCTGGGTCTGTAGTAGATTTAAGGCCTGCAACATTAAAATATGAAATTGGTGGAGCTGGGAATGTTTCATATGCTTATGATTTAAGAGGTGGGCACACTATAGCTGCTAATACGATAATTGAAAATGTTGTAGGCGGTGATGGAAATGACCAGATTACTGGAAATCATGTATCTAATAATTTATTTGGAAATTCGGGAAATGATATTATTGCTGGTGGCAAAGGAAACGATTATTTATATGGGGGATCTGGTTTCGACCAGTTTATTATTAATAGTGGAGATGGCATTGATAGAATAATTGATTTTAATATTAATGAGGATTCCCTTCTTTTTTACAATTCAGAAGGAGGTAATTTAAACACGGTTAACATTGAGGATGTAGGAAAAACAAGATCTGAGGACGGTAGTCGGAAATATGAACTTAATGATCAAACGGCATTTATTTTGAGTGGTATTTTAAATTATGAAGCAGAAGGTGAAGCTTTAATTGTAAATAATATATCGAATAATGGAACACTAAATGCTGATGTTACAGAGATTTCTGATTATGATGGTTTGGGATCTTTTACATTTCAGTGGTTTAGAAATGAATTAGAAGTTTCTGGGGCTAATTTACAACAATATTTCATTTCTGAAGAAGATAATGGGTGTGAAATTTCATATAGTTGTTCATATATTGATAGTTTCGGATCATTTGAAAAAATTAATAGTGATAATTTATTTATTGATTTTCAACTTCCACAGGAGGAAGTAATTCTTCCACAGGAGGAAGTAATTATAGAAACCACTGATGTTTCAAGTGATGAAACAACCACAGCGAGCATGCAAGTTGGTGGAACTTATACAGGGAAATTAGAGACTTCAGGAGACCGGGATTGGGTAGCGGTAGATTTGATTGCTGGAGGAAATTATGAAGTATCGCTTTATGGGATAGGAGAGAATGGGGTTGAAGATACTATTCTTACAATTTTTGATCAGTCGGGTTATGTCGTAGGTTATGATGATGATGGAGGTGTGGATTATAATTCGAAACTTTCTTTTGATACTCAATACTCTGGCACCTACTTTATAGAAGCGAACTCTTATGATGGGCTGTATACTGGAGATTATGAATTAAGTCTTAATCAACTTTTGCAAAATACTGATGTTTCAAGTGATGAAACAACCACAGCGAGCATGCAAGTTGGTGGAACTTATACAGGGAAATTAGAGACTTCAGGAGACCGGGATTGGGTAGCGGTAGATTTGATTGCTGGAGGAAATTATGAAGTATCGCTTTATGGGATAGGAGAGAATGGGGTTGAAGATACTATTCTTACAATTTTTGATCAGTCGGGTTATGTCGTAGGTTATGATGATGATGGAGGTGTGGATTATAATTCGAAACTTTCTTTTGATACTCAATACTCTGGCACCTACTTTATAGAAGCGAACTCTTATGATGGGCTGTATACTGGAGATTATGAATTAAGTCTTAATCAACTTTTGCAAAATACTGATGTTTCAAGTGATGAAACAACCACAGCGAGCATGCAAGTTGGTGGAACTTATACAGGGAAATTAGAGACTTCAGGAGACCGGGATTGGGTAGCGGTAGATTTGATTGCTGGAGGAAATTATGAAGTATCGCTTTATGGGATAGGAGAGAATGGGGTTGAAGATACTATTCTTACAATTTTTGATCAGTCGGGTTATGTCGTAGGTTATGATGATGATGGAGGTGTGGATTATAATTCGAAACTTTCTTTTGATACTCAATACTCTGGCACCTACTTTATAGAAGCGAACTCTTATGATGGGCTGTATACTGGAGATTATGAATTAAGTCTTAATCAACTTTTGCAAAATACTGATGTTTCAAGTGATGAAACAACCACAGCGAGCATGCAAGTTGGTGGAACTTATACAGGGAAATTAGAGACTTCAGGAGACCGGGATTGGGTAGCGGTAGATTTGATTGCTGGAGGAAATTATGAAGTATCGCTTTATGGGATAGGAGAGAATGGGGTTGAAGATACTATTCTTACAATTTTTGATCAGTCGGGTTATGTCGTAGGTTATGATGATGATGGAGGTGTGGATTATAATTCGAAACTTTCTTTTGATACTCAATACTCTGGCACCTACTTTATAGAAGCGAACTCTTATGATGGGCTGTATACTGGAGATTATGAATTAAGTCTTAATCAACTTTTACAAAATACTGATGAATCTATTTACATCAGAGGAACAATTTTTTCAGATAATATTGTTGGTGGTAATGGTGACGATACTTTAATAGGACGAAGAGGAGCTGATAGTATATTTGGTGGTAGGGGACAAGATCACATGTTTGCTGGTGGGCGAAGAGATACTGATACTGATATTTTTTTATTTTCCAATATAGATGAATCAGGGATTGGTAGTGAATCACGAGATCAAATAAGACAATTTGATACTTCAGAAGACCTAATAGATTTAAGTTCTATTGATGCCAATATTTTTGAAAATGGGAATCAAAGTTTTGATTTTAGCTTTCAAAATCCAGCACCTTATTCTGTTTGGTATCAGAATGAAGGAAGGAATACATTGATCCAGGGAGATGTGAATGGAGATCTAGTGTTGGACTTTGAAGTTGAAATAATAAGGTGTGATGATTTATGTTTTCAAAATTTGATAATTTAAATTTAAAATCCTTTTTAAAATTCAATTAATTGCTCAAATTAATTATTTTTTAGCAGTAACATTTAATAAACTTCTCAGATAAATTATCATTTCTTTTTAAATAATAGCATGTTGTTCTGTCTAAACTATCTTTAGCATGTATATCTGCTCCCAAATTTATAAGTGTTTTTATATGCTTCTTAGAACCAAAATGGGAAGCCCAATGTAGGGGTGATTGAGCCAAGGTATTTTTTTGAGAATTAATATCTGCGCCATTATAAATTAATATTTCAATTATTTCTGGTGATTTTGAAAAAGAGGCATAATGTAATAATGTGTAACCTTCTATATCCTTACTATTCGGATTAAAACCATCACTCAAGATTTTTTCAAAATATTCTTGATTTATATTTTCCCACCATTCTTTATTAAAAGAAATTGAGCTACTTTTTGCAATAGTAACAGCTGTGAAGTAGGAAAATACTAATATAATCATCATTTTATTTATACTCATTTCATAACTCTATAGTAGTTAACAATCAAATCATACATATATCTATAATCTAGTATCTCATCTCATTGTTTAATTTATTTTTATCAGTGACTTATTAATAATTATAACTTTACCCCAATTCATATACTTTAATAACATTTGACTTTTTTTGTCGCAGGTCTGGGTCGAGACTTGTTAAAAAAAATATATAATTTTTTCCTAATATCTATATTCTAATATTTATATTGATTATAATTTGGAACTATGAAAATTAAAATGAACCATAGTAGTTCTCAGCGTTATGTTTTTTCTTTTTTCTTTTTATATTCTTTCGTTTTTGGAATGCTATTCCCAAGAATTGGAGATTTGCAAACTCAAATGGGTATTGGTGAAACCAATCTTGGTTTAGCTCTATCTGGATTACCAATAGGAGTGCAATTAGCATTATTATTTGCTGATAAAATTTTATATTATTTAAATTTTAAAATTATAATTAATCTAGGGATTAGTTTGCTTGGATTTTTTTTATTTATCTCATCATTTAGCTATAACCCTTTTACCTTTTTTATTTTCCTTTTTTGTGCTGGTTTTATTGTGGGTGTAGTGGAAGTTTCTGTAAATATAGAAGCTGATCGAGTTGAGTATAAAATAAAGAAAAAAATTATGAATAGAAGCCATTCTTTTTGGAGTCTTGGTTTTTTTTCTGCAGGTTTATTAGGAGCAATTTTTGCACAATTAAATATTAATCCTTCTTTTCATTTTTTTGTTTGTTTTTTATTAGGTGTTTTTTTAGTTTTCAATTTTTCAAAAAAATATTCAACTGCACCTATCCGCCCAACTTTAACTCAAAAAACTTCGTTATTTGTTATACCTTCTAAGGGCATTATGGCATTAGTTTTTTTTACTTTATCAGCTATGTTAGTTGAAGGAGCTGGAATTGATTGGTCAGTAATATTTATGCGTGATATTTTTAAAACTCCACCATTTATAAATGGGATGGCGCTTTTTTTAGGTGCTGCTGCACAATTTTTAGTAAGGTACAATGCAGACAAAATTATACAAGATTTTGGAAATCAATTTGTTTCAAGAGTGTCAATAATTTCTATGCTTTTTGGATTATTAACTATCTCATTAACGAATTCACCATTTCTTGCATTAATAGGATTTTTTATTATGGGATCAGGTACTGCAGTATTATTTCCTATTGCAGTCTCTTCTGCAGCACAGATGTCAGATAAATCTTCAGCAGCTAATGTTGCTTCATTAGCTCAAATATCTTTCGTAGTTTTTTTAATTGGTCCCCCCTTCTTAGGATATTTGGCTGAAGCTTATGGGATAAGAATTTCTTTTATAGTCTGCTTACCACTATTATTACTGAGTTGGGTATTTATATCCTCAATTGATGATAAATAATAATAAATTAACCCTATTTCCATCATTATTATGGTGTTAGAATATTTAATACTGAAGATTATTATATTTAACTAATTAAATTATTTCTTACTATGCTAAAAAATGATCGTGTACATTATATTCTGAAAAAACTAAATGAATTATATCCTAATCCTCCAATTCCACTAAATAGCAAGAGTAAATATCAGTTATTAATTGCTGTTTTATTAAGCGCACAATGTACAGATGAAAGAGTCAATAAAGTAACTCCAGAATTATTTAGATTAGCCAATAACCCTTATAAAATGCAAGACGTGCCAGTTGAGAAAATCTATGATATCATTCGTCCTTGTGGATTAGCTCCTAAGAAATCTAAAGCAATTTCTGAATTATCAAGTATTTTAGTAGAAAAATATAATGGAAAAATACCAATTGATATTAATTTATTAGAAGAGCTTCCAGGAGTTGGTCACAAAACTGCTAGTGTACTATTATCTCAGGGGTTTGGAATACCTGCTTTTCCTGTTGATACTCATATTCACCGTTTGGCGCAACGTTGGGGATTAACAAGTGGAAAGAACGTAGAAAAGACTGAAGAAGATTTAAAAAAAATTTTTCCGAGAGAAATATGGAATAAATTACATTTACAAATAATTTTTTATGGAAGAGAATTTTGTACTGCTAGAGGTTGTAATGGGACTATATGTCAGATTTGTAAAACTTGTTTCCCTAAAAGAGTAAAACCAGTAAAAAATAAAAAATAATTATAACTTTAAATGGATATTATTCTAAATTTGAAAGCAATGAAAGTTGAGAAAATTCTTCTTTACTCTCTTTGTCGCTCAATTTCGTAGGATAATCACCAGTAAAACAGTGATCTGTAAATGCCGGATTATTAGTGTCTCTTCCTTCTCGATGTCCCATAGCTTTATATAAACCATTTATGCTTAAAAAAGAAATACTATCAGCTTTAAGAAACTTACAAATTTCGTCTATTGTATGGTTAGCGGATAGTAATTGCTCCTGAATGGGAGTATCAATTCCATAAAAATCTGGAAACTTTATAGGTGGTGAGGTTATTCTCATGTGAATTTCTTTTGCTCCTGAATCTCTAAGCATTTCAATAATTTTTGTAGAGGTTGTACCTCTGACAATTGAATCGTCGATGAGAATAATTTTTTTGCCATCAATTAATGCTCTATTGACATTATGTTTAAGTTTTACTGATAAAGCTCTAATAGATTGTTGGGGTTCAATAAAAGTTCTTCCAACATAATGGTTTCTTATGATACCTAGTTCAAAAGGAATTTTAGAGTGTTCTGCATAACCAATAGCTGAGGGAACACCACTGTCAGGTACTGGTATGACATAATCAGCTTCCATTGGAGACTCTATTGCTAATTGCCTGCCAAAGGACTTTCTACATTCATATATACTTAACCCTCCCAAATAGCTATCTGGTCTTGAGAAATAGATATATTCAAAAATACACGGTCTTGGTTTCAATTTTTGAAAAGGTTTGATACTTTCTATTCCGTCATCACTTATTATTACTATTTCTCCATTTTCAACTTCTCTAATATATTTTGCTCCTATTATATCTAGAGCACATGTTTCAGAACATAAAATATATTTACCTTCTAATTCTCCTAACATTAGAGGTCTAATTCCAAAGGGGTCTCTAACACCTATAAGTTGTTTGTTTGTAATAGCTACTAATGCATAGGCTCCTTCAATTTGAGACAAGGCATCAACCATTCTATCAATTGATAAATTTTTTTTTGATTTTGCAACTAGTTGCAAAATTGTCTCCGTGTCGGAAGTAGATTGAAATATCGCACCTTCTTTTACTAATTCTAGGCGTACTGTTAAGCCATTGGTAAGATTACCATTATGCGCTATTGCAAATCCGCCTAATGCTAAATCAGCAAATAGTGGTTGTACATTTCTTAATAGTGTACCTCCTGTAGTAGAGTACCTCACATGTCCGATTGCTGAATGACCTTTAAGTCTTCCTAAAACACTAGTTTTAGTAAAAGTGTCACTTACTAAACCCATGCGACGTTCTGCATGGAAATGAGTTCCATCATATGTTACCATACCTGCAGCTTCTTGCCCTCTATGTTGCAAAGCATGTAGTCCTAAAGCAGTTAAAGCTCCTGCATCTTGATGACCATAAATACCAAATACACCACACTCATGCTTAGGCCTATCATTTAATATTTGTTGAGAATTAGAATTTGAATTAAAAGATCTATATTTATTAATTGCAAAACTCCATTTTTTTTTGTTACAGGTAATATTCTATTAATTGTTTTGTAAACGTATATTTAATATTATTAAAAATAATTTAATTATATATTAATTAACTCAATACCGAATAGTGTTAAATAGAAATTTTTATCCAAAAAAAGATGCTTTATAGATGCGAGCTAAAAAATCCCAAAATCTAACTGGTGCTTTATTTATGAGTATTTCAATGGCTGGTTATGTTACTAATGATACTTTTGTGAAAATAATTGGTTCAGAATTAGGTTTAGCACAAACTATATTTATAAGGGGGGTATATTGTTCCATATTTATTTTTATATTTTTCATTTTTAAAAATGAAAAAAACATCAAAGAATGTTTTAATAACTTTTCAATTATTACTGTTAGATCATCATTAGAATTATTCGCAACCCTTTTTTTTCTTATAGCATTAATGAATATGTCGTTTGCAAATGTAAATGCTATTTTGCAAACTTTGCCACTGGTTATAACTATAGCTGCAAGTATTTTACTAAATGAGTATATAGGATTTAAAAGAGCAATCGCTATTGTTTTAGGATTTTTAGGTGTTTTATTTATTGTTAAACCTGGAACAAATGATTTTAATAATTACTCAATATTGGCAATTTTCGCTGTTTTATCAGTAACTTTTCGGGATATAATAACTAGAAAAATGCCAAAACATATTCCTGCTTTATTTCTCTCTTTAGTTACATCAATTATGGTAACCTTTACTACTGGGATTTATTTAATTTTTTTTAAAATATGGGTGCCAATTGACTATTATATACTTTTAATCCTTGGATTAGCTGCTTTTTTTTTGACGATAGGATATTTTTTTAGTGTTGAAGCAATGCGTTTTGGGGATGTATCTTTTGTAAGTCCTTTTAGGTATACATTAATAATCTGGGCTATATTAATTAGTTATTTCTTTTTCAAAGAAAAAATAGACCTTCTAAGTTTAATAGGTATTTTATTAATATTTTTATCGGGTCTTTTTGTACTATATAGGGAAGCAAAACTGAAAATTAATCGAAAATCATAATAATTAAGCTATGCATATAACTTTACTTATACTTTTATTTCCTCTTAACTCGTGGCCTATTTTAATATAGTTTTTATATATATTATCTAATTTAATATTATTATTTTTTTCTTTTGAAATATTATTTAAAAATTCAATTTCTTTTTTTGAAGCAGAAATTAGCCAATTAATTTGATTTAAACCTACAGCTCCTAAAAGACCTCTTCTTTTAAATTCAGCCACAACAACACCATTTATTAATCCATATTCATCAAATGCTGGTCCACCACTGATACCTCCAAATGATAATAAACTTTTTGGGTTTTTTTCTAAAACTGCATAGATGGAATGTTTTTCTAATATATTATAAGATCTTGCTTCCATAGCCATAAAACCTGCTAATTGAAGTACTGCATCTCCTGGTTTACCTGCAGGATAACCTGATGAAAAGGCTGTTTCTGAAATTTTTTGAGAAATACCAAAACTTTTTATATCAAAAGATTTATATTTAAAGAGAGCAAGGTCTGAATTGGGATGTATAAGTATTTTTTCGATAAATTGATTATTTGAACCAGTTTTTAAATAAACTTCATTACAATCATTAATAACATGTCTGGCAGTAATCCAAATATTTTCACCAACATAAAACGCGGTTCCAGAACCTGATTGATTTCTGTTTGATTTTGTATTTAGACGATATCTATTTAGCTTTCTTAGGTTTAATTCATTTTTTTGATTTGTAATGAAGTTTTCATCTTTTTTCGCAAAAATATATGTAGTATTTGTTTTTTGATCAGAGGGAACATTATTTATAATAGACCAAGTAATTGTGATAAATGCAATAATCAAATAAATATTATTTTTAATAAAAGAATACATTTATCCAATAATAGCTGCCGAGTTTATAAGTGAAACAGAAATTTTTATTGAGAATAATAAAATCGATGGTGCTAATTGATCATCTTCAATTCTCTTGCTCAAATCTTTTAGGAAAGTATCTGTTACCTTGAAGCAAAGTAATTGAAGAACTATAGCTGTTAAGCCCCAAATAATTATTTCTGAGATGGAATTACTGACAGAAAGAGAACTAGCAAGTGGTATTCCAATACCTAATAATGCTCCAGAAAAAGAAATTGAAGCAGACAGATTCCCGTCTTTGATTAGTTTTAATTCTTTGATTGGAGTTAAAAAAATATAGCTTGTTATTCCAAAAAATAATAAACAAAGAGTTATAAAGAGATGTGAAATTAAAAAGGGTAAACCTGAAACTAGTGCATTTAAATATTCCATAAAAATTACCTCCTTGATATCTAAGATAATGATTTTAATTTTTTTTATTAGATTTTAGGGTATTAAAAGCTTCTAATGCTTTCAATCTAGACATTTTTAAATCCACAATTGGTAAGGGATATGTTTCTCCTAATTTTACTCCAGCAGTTAATAAAACTGATTTAGGCGCTTCCCATGGACAATGTAAAAATTTTTGATCTAAATTATTTAATTCAGGAACAAATTTTTTTATATATTTACCTATTTTATCAAACTTTTCACTTTGAGTAACTGGATTAAATACTCTAAAGTAGGGGACTGCGTCAGCACCACAGCCAGCAATCCATTGCCAACCCGCAGTATTGTTAGCAATATCTGCATCAAACAAACAATTCCAAAACCATTTAGCGCCATATTTCCAATCAATTAGAAGATTTTTTACCAAAAAAGAACCTACTACCATTCTCAATCGATTATGCATTGATCCAGTTTGCCAAAGTTCACGCATTCCAGCATCTACAAGTGGAATACCAGTCATTCCTCTGCGCCATTTTTCTAATGCATTTTCGTCATTTACCCAAGGAAAATCGTTAAATTTACTTTGTAAATTTTCAGAAACAAAATGAGGAAAATGATAAAGAAGATGGTTTGAAAATTCTCTCCACCCTAACTCACTTAGGAAGTGGGTAATATTTTCATCATTTTGAAGTTTAAGAATTTTATGCCAAATTTGATTAGGTGATATTTCACCAAAGTGTAAATTAGGGGCTAATCTTGAAACATTATCCTGAGATGGAAAATTTCTACCCTCTTTATAATCTTTAAGACCATTTTGAATAAAAAACTCCAACCGTTCTGAGGCTCTCTTTTCACCAACTAATGCATTACTTAAAATCTTTTTCTGCCAATTATTTTTATTTCTTTTTACAATATTAAATTCTTTATTATTAATTACATTCACTGCATATTTTATTTTATTTGGTTTAGGTAATGGAATTCTTGGAGGGGTTTTTCCAAGGCAGCCATTTTTATAAAAAGGTGTAAATACTTTATAAGGTGTGCCGTCATTTTTTAAAATTTCCCACGGTTCCCAAAGCAAAGATCCATTAAATGTCACACAATTAACACCTAATTTTTTTAATTCATTTTTTATTTTACTATCTCTTTCTATTTCCCAGGGAGCATAATTTCTATTCCAGTAAATACCTGAAATCTCATTATTGATTTTTAATTCTTTTAAAATTTGAAGAGGGTCACCTTTTAAAATAAGTAAATTATTATCCAAAGATTTATTTAATAATTTTAAAGACTCATATAGCCAAGTTAAACTTGCTTCACCTTGTTTAAATTTATCAATTATATTTTCATTAAATATGTAGACTGGTATTAATTCAGCATTCTCTGTAGATTTTAGAAGAGCTGGATTATCTTGTAATCTTAAATCTGATCTAAACCAATGTACATTCACTCTTTTTTTCATTATTCAGATATTTTTATTTACTAGGTTAAAATTTGATGTTTATTAAATAATCTGTTGCTCCTAATTTACAACCGTATTAATTTTATGAATAATATAGATCATTAAGTCATTTAGTATATAAGCTTATTTATAGTAGGAATAATAATGCAATTAGGCCTTTCAAAAAAAGTACAAAAATTAAGAAATGAGGTTCGAGATTTCATTGATAATGAAATAAGGCCGAAAGAAGATGAGTATTTCCTCGATTTAGGTATTGCTGGGTCTAGATTTAAATTTACTAATAAAATGTTAGATATACTCAATGAACTAAAGAAAAAAGCTAGAAGTAGAAATCTTTGGAATTTTTGGTTAACAGATTCTGAGAAAGGGCATGGTTTAACAACAGTAGAATATGCTTATTTAGCTGAAGAAATGGGAAAATGTAGGCTTGGAGCTGAAATATTTAATTGTTCAGCACCTGATACAGGAAATATGGAAGTATTTAAAAGGTATGGATCTCAAAAACATAAAGAGATATGGTTGAGGCCTTTACTCAATGGTGAAATAAGATCTGCTTATTGTATGACTGAACCTGATGTAGCCTCTTCAGATGCAACAAACATCTCTTTAAAAGCAGAAAGTTTTAATGATCACTATCTTTTGAATGGCGAAAAGTGGTGGATATCAGGTGCAGGAGATCCAAGGTGCAAAGTTTATATTGTTTTAGCTAAAACTAATAATTCTATTGAACACAAACATAATAACCATTCAATGTTTGTTGTTCCTGCTGATACTAATGGCATAAAAATATTGAGACCCATGCAAGTATACGGTCATGATGATGCACCACATGGGCATATGCATATAAGCTTTAGAGATGTAAAGGTAAGTAAAGAAGATCTTTTACTTAATAAAGAAGGTAAAGGATTTGAAATTGCACAAGGTAGGTTAGGCCCTGGCAGAATTCATCATTGTATGAGAGCTATAGGTCAAGCTGAATTTGCTATTGAATTAATGTGTGAAAGAGCATTAACAAGAACTGCTTTTGGTAAAAAGATATCTGAATTAGGTTCAAATTATGACATAATTGCTAATTGTAGAATTGAAATTGAGATGGCTAGACTTCTCTGTCTTAAAGCTGCTTGGATGATGGATAATTATGATCCAAAAACTGCCGCACCTTGGATAAGTAAAATTAAAGTTATTGCTCCACAAGTAGCTTTAAAGGTGGTAGATGAAGCAGTTCAACTTTATGGTGGCATGGGAGTTAGTCAAGATACTCCACTTGCAGCTTCTTGGACACATTTGAGGACTTTGAGATTAGCTGATGGACCAGATGCTGTTCATAGAAGGCAAGTTGCAAGAGCAGAACTAAAAAAAAACAAGAAAAATGATTTTTAATGACAAAAAATATTTCTAATATTTTAGATATAGATAAAGTCACTAATGCATTAGCCTTAAGATTACCCTATATGGAAGGACCTTGGAAGTATACAAAAACATCAATTGGTCAATCTAATCCAACTTTTATTTTAACAGGTAAAAATAACAAACTTGTATTAAGAAAAAAACCTTTTGGTAATTTATTAAATTCAGCTCACATGATTGAAAGAGAATTTAGAGTGATGTCTGCTTTAAAATTTACTGACGTACCCGTTCCTAAGATGTATTTTTTGTGTGAAGATGAAAGTGAAATAGGAACTCCGTATTTCGTTATGGAATATTTAGACGGAAATTCTTTTTTGGACCCAAGAACTTTTGGGTTAAATATTGAGAGTAGAAAAAAAGTTTATCTAGAAAATATAAAAGGTTTAGCAAATTTGCATAAGATCTGCCCAAATAAAGTTGGACTTTCTGATTTTGGGAAATCTGGTAATTATTTCTTGAGGCAATTTTCACGTTGGTCAGTTCAGTATGAAAAAAGTAAAACAGAGTTAATAGAACCTTTAGAAAACCTTATTAGATGGTTAGGACAAAATCTTCCTACAGTTAAAGAAGTTTCTCCTAGGTTAGTTCATGGTGATTGGAGAATTGACAACCTTATGTTTGATAAAAAAAATGATAATTTAGTAGGAGTATTTGATTGGGAGCTCTCTACATTGGGAGATCCTAGAGCAGACGTGGCTACACAAATCATGCAATGGTCAATGGATGTAGGAGAAGAGGGAAGAGGGTTAAATGGAGTTGATAGGAAAGAAATGGGTATACCAGATGATATAGAATTTTTAGAAAAATATAGTGATTATTTAAATCTTGATAAAGTGCCAAACTTAGATTTTGCAATTCCATTTTGTTATTTTCGAATGGCTGCCATCCTACAAGGAGTTAAAAAAAGATCTTTAGATGGTAATGCATCTAGTCCTTCAAAAGCATTAAAAATGGGTGAGTATATAAAAAAATATGCTATTAAGGGACTTGAGAGTATTAACCAAAATTTTAAATAGGAATTCTTATTCTCACTCCTAATCCCCCTAAATTTGGAGATTTATATAAAGAAACTTGTCCCCCATGCGTTCTTATAACATCATTTGTAATACTTAATCCAAGACCAACACCAGAATGACTATTTTGATTTCTAGATTCATCTAATCTTGAAAAAGGACGAAACGCTATTTCATAATTTTTTTTATCAATTCCAATACCATCATCTTCAAATTCAAAAACCAAATTATTTTTATCCTTAACTATTTTAATCTTTATTTTATTTCCATAAGTAATTGAGTTGTCAATTATATTTTGGATTGCTCTTTTTAAGCCATTTATTCTTATGTTCATTGAGAAACTTTTTTTTAATGATTTTGAAATCTCCAAATCTAGATTTTTGAAATATTTTTTGTTTTTATTTACAATTGATTTTATAAAATCATGAATAATAATTTCTTGTGTTTTTTCGTTTATATTCGATTTGGAAAATTCCAAGAATTCATCTAGCATAGATTCCATAGAATTAACATCTTCTAGCATCTCTTTTACTTCAGCACTTTTCTTTTCTAATGCAAGAGACAGTTTTAATCTTGTTAAAGGTGTTCTTAGATCATGGCTCACACCTGATAGCATTTGGGTCCTTTGCTTTATTTGTCTTTCTATTCTTGCTCGCATGGCTAGAAATGCAATACCTGCTCTACGAACTTCGTCAGATCCTCCTGGTCTAAATTCTATAAACTGACCCTTTCCAAATGCTTCGGCTGCTTTAGCAAGTTTACCTATTGGACGTAGTTGATTTTTAAGAATAATTAAAGAAAGTAAAACTAGTAAGATTGTAACAAATAACATAAGCACTAAAAGTTGATGTGGATTAGAAGCACTAATTCTTTTCCTACTTATTTGAAATTCTAAAAAGCCTTTATTTAGTAATACTTGAACATAAACATTACGTGGGTTCGATAAATCAAAAGATGATTTTTCCACAAGTTTTTTTTTTATATTTTTTACAAATGTTTTTCCTGATAGATCTATAAAATCAATTTGCGTAGATCTTGTAAGTTTATTTTTTTTATTAAAAATGACTTTGAAACCAAATTTTTCCCCTAGATCTGAAATATTTTTTTGTAATTCGTTTTCTGGTATTTTATCTTCTATTCCTTTTTTTGCTTGATTTTGGATGTATATAATTTCAAATGCAATACCCTCAGACATTTGGTTCGTTACTTGTTCAAAATGTCTTTGAATAAAGGCAATACCAACAACGATTTCTATAAAAATAATAGGAAATAAAAGTATAAGAATAGCTCTACCTAATAAACTTTTGGGTAAATATCTTTTAATAGGATGTTGAGCCATTTTTTTTGATGATCTTTCTTTTAATTTAATCATAATTAATACATAATCTATTATTAAAATAAATGAATTGTTATTTAATTGGAAAAGATTTCTGAAAATATAAGGTTAATTACTGCCCCTAATCCTAGCCCTATGACATTTAAGGGAACAAATACTTATATTGTTGGGAATTCAAAGGATATATGTATTATTGATCCAGGTCCTGACAATGAATTACATTATTCTGAAATAAAAAATATACTAAACAAAGAGAATGCCAGTCATATTTTAGTTACTCACTCACACCTAGATCATTCACCTTTAGCTAAAAGATTATCTCAAGATTTCTCTATACCTATCTATGCTCATGGTAAAATTGAAAACGCAAGATCGAAATTTATGAAAAAACTCTTAGAATCTTCTTTTGATATTGGTGGGTTTGAAGGGCTAGATACTAATTTCCAGCCTGATTTTTATTTAGAGGATAATCAAATATTAAGAGGTTATAATTGGTCACTAGAAGTTGTTTTCACTCCAGGCCATTTAGCTGACCATTTATGTTTTGCAATGGGAGGAAATAAAATCCTTTTTTCAGGAGATGTTGTTATGGGTTGGACATCAACACTTATTTCCCCTCCTGATGGAGATATAGGACAATATTTTTATTCTTTAGATAAATTATTAAACAGAAGTGAAAATTTATATTTGCCTGGGCATGGTTTATATGTAGAAAATGCCAAAGAGTATGTTGCTAAATTAAAAGATCACAGAATTGATAGGGAAACTCAAATTTTGAAAATTTTGAAAAAACAACCCTCAAATTGTAATCAAATCGCTGAAAAAATTTATGAAAATCAACCTTCATTCATAATTAGTGCTGGAAGTAGGAATGTTTTAGCTCATTTATTGAATTTACTTGAAAGAAATTTGGTTAGTTGTAAAGAACCAATTTCTTCAGATAATTATTTTAAATTGTTAAATAATTAAAAATTGATCTTGATGGATTATAAAAGCATTGATATAGAATAAATTATTGTTCCGGTGTAGCTCAGCGGTAGAGCAGTTGACTGTTAATCAATTGGTCGTTGGTTCGATCCCAACCGCCGGAGCCATATAAAAGCCTTAGCCGAAATATGGCAAAGTATTTTTTTCTTGGTAATAAGAGGAGAAAAAATCACCTTTATCTGGGTTTTATTGATATAATTTGTTAAAGGGTAGGGTACCACAAAAACAGTATCTTATATTAGGCAGTACTAGAGCTCACACATTTTGGTGTGGAAAGGTATGAAATTTTGAACTTTTCACCAGTAAATTTCTAATGGATTATTGTCTTATGATAAGAACCCTAATAATATTACAACTGTTATATTTGCCATTTCATACTTTTTCTGAAGAACTTAATGGAGAAAACCTACTTTTTGCACCCCCAGATGGATATAAGATGGGTTTTTCTGATAATAATAATGGTATTTATATCTCAGAATGGTTTCCTTATGGGCAAAATAAAGATGATTGGTCAGAAATGGTGACCGTTCAAGTCTTGTTTAATTATCCATCTAGAAACATTGAGAACTTTGTACATAAGTTCATTGGTGCTATAATTGACATTTGTGATAATGGAAGAGGCTTGTCAATAACAAATGGCGAAGAATATGGATATTCATTTAATTTTTTTATGACAATTTGTGGAAGAAATCCAAACACAAATAAACCTGAATTCACAATGATCAAGGTAATTTCTGGTAATGATGCACTTTATATAATTCAAAAAGCTTGGAAATATGAACCTAATGATACCCAAATACAAGATTGGTCTAAGTCCGTGTCACAGGTTTTTCTTTGTGATTCAAGAAATAATTATGCACCATGCCCTAAATTATGAAATAAAATACCCAAAATATGCTAGAAAACTGAAATTTATATTTTGAATATATAAGGTATATGGGTCGTTAGTGGCAAAACTATTTTATAATAATTAATAAGATTTATCTTTCTAATTCTAGGAGGAACTTTAGTTTTAAGATAATTAGAATCAAAAAGATTGAAAATTAATAAAATAAAATTTTTATATTTTATTGCCTTTTAATTCTTCATCATATTGGTTTTGTAGTTCATTAACTCTTGAAGATAATTTTTCTTTTAGAGTTATTGAAGAAGGTAATACCTCACAATTAAATTTTTCTGTGGCAGATCTTAGTTCCAAAGTTTTTCTATTTAAAACAAAATTCCCATAAGTTTCTTTTGGACATCCTGTTGTGCAGATCCATCGAATCTCACCTGCATCTGCCTCTAATTTTGGTGTAATCTCAGGAGTTTTCATAAATTTAAAATAATCTAATTCTCTAAAAATTCTATTAAGTTCAACTTCTTTGTTCTGATTAAAGTATACTACGATATCAGAATAATTTGAGACTCTAGGTTTATCTTTTAAATAACAAATTAAACCTTTACCAACTATCTCACTATTAGCAAGAGTTCCAAAAGATAAGACTAATGTTATATAACTAACTATTAATTTTTTGCACATTATTTTTATCGCCAATATAATTATACAGTTTTAAAATAGATGAATTTCTTTCATATTAATTAGACTAGTAAATATCTATAAATAAATCTTTTTGTATTTATAACCATTCATAAATAGAAGAATTTATATATTATATCTTTTTATTTAGGAGCTTTTCAAGATGAAGCCCTTTAATTCTAAATTAAGATATTTAATATACGTATAATATAATTTATATTTAATTTATACAATGACAATTAGTCCCATTTTTTTAAAAAAATATAATGCTAAAGTAAAATTTTGCGAGATTAAAATGGATGATTATTGGTATTGGGAATTGAAGTTTCATATTAGCTTTGCTGGTGGAAAAATAGATGGTACTTTTACAGTTGATAGACAAAATGCAACAACATCAGAGATGGCCCAAAAAGAATTAATTTCTGTTTACAAAGATGATCCTTTCAGACTAATTAATGGTAATATGGAGGAAGGTAATCACGAATTAGTTATAAATTCATGCTCTAAAGTTTCCCCAGATTTTGATCTTTTAAAGCCTTTTTTAAAAGATTTTGAATTTTAAAATCTAAATTAATCTGATATTTATCTTTTAGGCAATGATTTAATCCATGTTTTGTAACTTTATCATCACATCTATTAACTAATATTTCTCAATGTTTTTGAGGGTATTTGGAGAAATTCACTCTCAAGGTCAAAGGTGTGTAATCTTTACAATTAAAAGAGTTTGGTTAAATAATATAGATTATTTTAGTAATAATATTTGGCAGAAATGAAAATTATATATTTGATTGCTATCTTTATAGTTGTTTTAATTATTCCAATTGCAATAGCAGGGTTTATTTTTAATTAATTATTATTAATTCATTCGAACACCTTGTTTTTCCAGTTCTTTTTTAACATTGAAAATATTAATATTTTTTACATCACGATTTGATTTTACTGCTGTAGCAGCAGCTACTCCAGCTCCTTGTCCATTTACACTGCAGCACGACATATTTCTTGTAGCTGCATGGGATATTTTATCTCCACCTGTAGCTCGGCCTGTTACCAATAAACCATTAATATTTTTTGGAATCATTGATCTATAAGGAAGTTCCATGTATCGACCTGTTGTTGGTATAATTAAAAGCCCATAGCCGTCAATAAACTCTGGATAAATACCAATAGAATCCTCAAACTTTGCTTGATTTCTTACATCTAACTCAGTCATATTATAAATTGCGTCCAACTTTCTTGTATCCCTTATACCTATACTCATACCAAAATTTCTTAAACGAGCATTTTCACAGCCTGGATAATATTTTTTCAAAGCTTCGATAGCCAGCATAGCTTGTCTTCGTCCCTCCATCTCTCCTTTCGTTAGATCATTAGGATTAGTTCCATCTATATTAGATAATTGAATTATATTCATATATGTTAGCTCTCCAGTATCGTGAACTGCCCCCCAGGTGCCTCCAATAGTTTTCAAATCTGAAGGTAAAAGACCATCATTAATTGCTTCTTGAAAAGGTTTTTTTATGAATGGGGAAAATAAGTCATCCTCTTTTCCATCCGTTTCTACTTCCCATTCACTATCTGACCAATCTTTGTAGGACTGAGGATTATTTTGAATTTCGGTTAGGAAAGCTTTTTTATTTACTCCAGCTAAATGAAACATTACTGATGTAGCCATTTGTTCTTCTACTGGCATAGTTTTGATTTTAGCTCCAGCTCGAAAAGCAACATCGGCATCTCCAGTTGCATCAATCACAACTTTTGACAAGATTGCTTCTCTACCAGCTTTTGATTCAACAATAACACCAACAATTGTATTTCCTTCCATTATGGGCATTGAAAATGATCGATGTAGCATGGGATGTATTCCTGAATCTGTAACAAGTTTGTCAGCAACTATTTTAAAACCCTCACTATCTAACTCATAGCTTAAAGATTGACTTTCAGGAACTGCTGCTCCCATTTCTTTTGCTAGATCCTCAAATTCTCTGCCAATACCTCCAGCCTCAATTGTTTTTTCATGTCTATACCACGCAAAACCTTCTACACCTACTACGGTAATATTGCCCCCAAAACAACCAAATCGTTCTAGTAATGTTGTTTTAACTCCACATCTTGCAGAGGCAATGGCTGCTGACAAACCTCCTGGACCTGACCCAACCACTAATACATCTGTTTCATGGATCACATCTATTGACCTTTTTGGTTCAATTATTGTTCTATTTATCATATCATTCATTTTATATCATTTTGGTATTGGAGAATAATCTAGTCAACTTGAGAATAATAGAAAATAAAAATTTTTAAAGTTTTAAAAATGAAAAATAAAAGTGAAAGGAATTTATTAAGAAATAATACTAATACTTTTTATTTTGCTTATGGTTCAAATATGAACATTGAGCAAATGAACTTTAGATGCCCAAATTCTAGAACATTAGGCAAGATATCTATATTGGGTTATCAGTTTATTATCAATTCAAGAGGGGGTAGCAACTATTATTCCTCGTAATTATTCCACTGTTAATGGTGTTCTTTGGTCAATTAATTTAAAAAACGAATTAAATCTTGATTATTACGAAGGTATAAAAAAGAAAATTTATTTCAAAAAATATTTCTATATTCCATTTTTAAATCAAAAAATATTAATACTTGTTTATATTGCTTTTAACCAAATAATTGGAATTCCCAAAAAAGGATATTTAGAAAAAGTAATTGATGGTGCTAAATCATTTAAAGCAGAAAAAAAATGGATAAATGAATTGGAGTATTGGGGTAATTAAAATCAAATTACCATCTTAGGCTCAAACAACTTAATCCAGCATCAACTTTTTCCATTTCGGTAACATCCAATACTCTTACTTTATAATCTTTTGATAATATATCTAAAAGCTTTGGATATCCCTTTGGGACTAGTAATTGCTCATTAATTCGTAGGCAGTTAGCTCCATTTTCTTCACTGTCAGGAACTTTAATTATTCGGTATTTTTTATCAAAAAAACCAGTTTCTATAAGGTTTTTAGTTGCTAAAATAGTCTCTTCATCCAAAAGGCTACATTCTGATTTAAAATGTAATATATTATCAGGAGTAATTGCAATTTCTGAAGTTCCACCATTTTTTTCTATAATCTTTTTTAAACTATTAGCTCCATTCTCATCTGTTCTACTAGATATACCAATAATAAAATGGTTGTTGATTCTCAAAATATCGCCACCTTCTATGTAACCATCTTCTATTGTAAAAAATTGATCAAATAATTCAGAAATTTCGATTTTTAATTTAGATGCTTCTTCGAATCTTGTAACTACACCGGGTTTTAAGATGATACATATTTTATTATAAATAAGAGCTGGATCTTCGACAAACAAACTATCAGGAAGATATTTTAGTGGATTTAATATCTTTACATCCAAACCAGTTTTTTTAAGTATGTCAATATACGCTTGATGTTGTTCTTTTGCTTTTAAAAAGTTTGGAGAAAGTCCTTTTGAGCTAATCGCATTAATTATGGACCTCACTAGGTAGACGAACAATAGCATTTTTAAAATTTATGCTCATAATTCTAACCTCATAATTTTAATTTTGTTTCATTTAATAGGTTAATTTTATTGTTTTTAAATATAAAGAATAATTATTGCTATTTCTGCTTTTAAATGATTAGGCATTATTATGAAATTATCTAATCCAATTATTCACAAACTCTTTTTATTGGCGTTACCATTGATTGGTAGCAATGTAGCACAATTTTCTCTAAATATTGTAGATACTGCTATGCTTGGTCATTACAGCTCTGAAGCACTAGCATCAGCCGTTATAGGGGGATCTTTTTTCTTTTCCATATTCATCATTGGTTCTGGATTTTCATTTGCCATTGTACCTTTAGTTGCTGCGTATGATGCAAAAGGTGACCATATAAAAGTACGTAGAGTAGCAAGAATGGGATTATGGATTTCCTTTATTTACAGTTTATTAGCATTAAACTTGTTTTTATTTTCTGAAACTATTTTACTGGCGATTGGTCAAAATTCTGAAATTTCAAAAATAGCTGAGGAATATCTTATTTTGATGGGATTTTCCATGTTTCCAGCATTAGCTGTGGTAACTTTACGTAGTTTTCTAACTGGTTTAAAATTTACACACGTTATTTTCTGGATAACATTCGCAGCTTTTCCAATAAAAATTATTTTAAACTGGATTTTAATTTTTGGTAATTTAGGAATTCCCGAATTAGGAATAAAAGGTGCTAGTTTATCAACCCTTTTGGTTCAATTTTTCATGCTAATTTGTTTTATTTTCTTTTTATATTATAAGCTTTACAGTTATAAGATTTTCAATAGTTTTTGGAGATTAGATTTCGATTTCCTTAAAAAGGTTTTTTTATTAGGTTACCCTATTGGCTTCACTTATTTTGCGGAAACTAGTCTTTTTACAAGTAGTGCCATTATGATGGGATGGTTAGGTAAAATTGAGCTAGCAGCACATGGTATCACTATGCAATTAGCAGGTTTAACTTTTATGTTTCATGTAGGTTTATCTCAAGCTTCTACAACTCTAGTAGGGAACTCATATGGTAAAAAGGAAGATAAAATTAAATTATTTGATATTGCAAAAGCAACTCTATTATTGACAACATTTTATGCATTTATTGTTATTTGCTTATTCGTAACTTTTCCGGAATTTTTATTATCTCTTTTTCTAGACAAAAAAATAGATTCTAGTAATGAAATTATAAACTTAGCTGTATTATTACTTATGTTTGCTGCAATTTTTCATCTAGTTGATGGATTGCAGGCTTCGGGATTAGGTTTGTTGAGAGGTATACAAGATGTTCAAATACCATTCATGCTAGCATTAATTAGTTATTGGATTTTTGGAATTGGTTCAGGCTATATATTAGGTTTTATTTTTAATATAGGTAGTATCGGTATATGGTTAGGAATGGTTATAGGTCTCACTTTAGCATCAATTAGTTTAATTCTTAGGTTTTACCTAAAAATAAACTCAATCAATTTTACTGATAAATTTTAAATAAAAAGTTTATCTCTTAAATCTAAAAATATTCTCAACAACTCATGCTGAGTTATTAAGCAATATTTACTTCTTTTGGATAATCTTCTTCTTACTTCTCTCGCTATAATCTTAGCTTCTTTTTTTGTAATTTCATAACCACATTCTTTTAAGTTATATAATACTGTAAATTCATTACATTTTTTACCAATTGAAAATGTTATATTTTTTCCAACTAACTTAGGAGGTATAGGCATCCCTTCAAATATTTTATTTTCAAGACTTAAATTATACATAAATTCCTGAGTTTCTTCAGTTTCAGGTATTGCAAATGCAGATTTTCCAGTAATTGGTTTAAAAGGAGGAGTTTGTATGCCTGTAATACGAGAAACTAAACTACTTGCCTCTTGTAATTTAGAGTAATTTAAACCTAAAGAAATACCTGCATGTATATCAATTGCAGCAGAAAGCTCTTCTGTAGCTGCCAAACCTGAGAATTCTCCTAATCCATTAACTGTTGTATGAACGACTGATAACCCACTCAAGACTCCCGAAAGAGAATTAGCAACAGCGAGAGATGTAGTATTATGTGGATGCAAATGAATAGGTTTATTTGTCCATTTTTTTATTAATTTTACCAAGTATTCTATACCATAAGGAGTAATTCTTCCTAGACTATCTCCTATAACATACTCATCAAATAAAGGTTCCAATTTGGTAATTATTTTTTTTAGGTAAATAGGAGACGTTCGCGTTGAGTCCATACCCATAAAAGTAGCATGCAATCCAAGGTTTTTTTGCATATTCAATAAGGCGTTCACTTTTTTCTAAAATATTTTTAGGAGAAATATTTTTTGTAAAAGCTGTTTCATTTATACCTACCAAAATAACTACTTCTTTTAACCCTATCTTTTGACAAGTTAAAATTTCTTCTTCTGTTTTTACAAAACCATTTGTTCTAGCATTTAAATTTAAGCCCAAAATTTTTTCGGCACTTTTAATATCACCCTTTGTAGGTTTTGGTGAATTACCAATAATTGCAATGCGATGGGCACCCACCTCATCAAGTATTTTTGCAATTTCTAACCTTTCTGACTCTTTGAATTTAAGGCCAGCCATTTCTTCACCGTCTGCTTCAAGAGTTAAATCACAAATTTCTACTTTTTTCTCAATCTTGATATTTTTATATAATTTTGCTTTTTTATTATATAAACTATCTAAGTCCTCGAAATTATTCATAATATTATAATTTCTATTTTTTTATTAATCACCATGCTTGCACACAACTCATTCCAGTATCAACTGTAATATTTTCACCATTGATAGAATAAGAAAAATCACTTGCCAAAAAAACTACAGTATTTGCAACATCTTGGGGGTTTACCAATTTTCCAAGTGGTGATTTTTCTTGCCATTTTTTTATTCCTGTTGGCCACTCTTTTCCAATATTCTTTCTATACAATAGACCAGGGCTTACAGAATTAACACGTATACCTAAGTGTCCAAACTCTTGAGCAGCAGATTTTGTCAGCATATTAACAGCAGATTTAGAAATGGAATAATATTCATGATTTTTTGCCGGTATAAAACTTTCAATAGAAGAAATATTTATTACAGACTCAGCTTTTTTTTGTTTTGAAAATTCTTGAATCAAAATTAAAGGTGCCAGTATGTTAATTTTCTGAGTTTTATTCCATAAACTTTTAGAGACTTTTGAAAATTCACTAACTTTTTTTGATCCAAAAGCAGCGCAATTTACAAGGACACTAATAGGACCGTAAAATTTAATTGATTTTGATATCAGTTTTTTAATTTCTGAATTTTTATTTAAGTTAGCTTTAATTATTTCTATGTTTCCATTTATTTCTTTTCTCAGATTCTTTGCTGACTTTTCATTTTGGTTGTAGTGCAAGATTACTTTTGCACCTGATACCACAAGTTGGTTGCAAATAACTGAACCTAAACCTTGACTACCCCCCGTAACTAATACAACTTTACCGGAAAGATTGAGCATATACTTATTCATTTAAGTTGCTTTCTAAAATTTGAAAATGTTGATTTATTTAATTAAATTAATATTTGAAAATCAATGGTAAAAGATTACGAAATAAAAAGAAATTATGTAAGTGTACCAAGTGGTAGATTTTCAAGATTTATGAATTTCACAGGAATGTCTGCTGGAATTACAGGAAATATGCTGTTTTCTGCTGCTAATAATTTTTTTTCAGGTAAGCATTCAAATTTTCAAGATTTAATTACATCGGAAAAAAATATTGATAGATTTGTTAGGCACCTTTCAAAAATGAGGGGTGCTTCAATGAAAGTTGGACAATTGCTTTCATTAGAAGCAGGTGACTTATTATCAAATGATGCACTTAAAATTTTGTCCCAATTAAGAGATCAAGGATATGCAATGCCAACCTCCCAACTACGCGAAGTATTAAAAAAAAATTGGGGATCTAATTTTATGCAATTATTTAAAGAATTTGATCCACATCCCATAGCAGCAGCATCAATTGGTCAAGTACATAAATGTATATTAAAAAATAACGAAATAGTAGCAATTAAAGTGCAATATCCTGGTGTAAAGAATAGCATTGATAGTGATATAAAAAATCTTGGATTTTTAATAAAATCAACTGGTATTTTACCACCAAAAATAGATCTTTATTCTTTGTTAGAAATAGCAAAAAGCCAATTACATGAGGAAGTAAACTATGAATTAGAAGCAAAAAATCTACTTAAATTCAGTCGTTTAGTTAAAGATGAAAAATTTGAAATTCCTTTTTTGTATAAAAATTTATGTTCAACAAATATTTTGATGATGGAATATAAACCTGGGATACCTATTAATGAAATAGTAAATTTATCAAAGCACAAAAAAAATCAAATTTTTTATAAACTTATGGAACTATTATTTAATGAGATTTTTGATTTTGGATATATTCAGACAGATCCAAACTATTCAAATTTTTTATATGATGATAAAAAAAATAAAATAATTCTACTTGATTTTGGTGCTTCACAAAAAATAAGTCCTAAAGTTTGCAATAAATTTAAAAATCTTCTTATAGCTACGTGGAATAATGATCATAGAAAAATTAAAAAATCTTTATTTGATTTGGGTATATTGCATGATACTTTTCCAAAAAAAATAGAAACTATATTTTTAGATTTATTTTATGAAGTTACTTATCCAATTAGAGAAAAAAAAGTTTATAATTTTGATCGAACTGATATAATAAAAAAGATAAAATATAATCTTCAAGAATTTATTAAATTTCGAAATAAATTACAAATTCCATCTTCTGACATCTTATTTATCCAAAGAAAGATAGGAGGATTATTTTTTCTAGGAAAGCTTTTAAAAGTTGAAATTGATTTAAATGAGATTTTAAAAAAATATATTTAAATCTATTTTTTTTCTTAATAGTCTTAGTTGAAATTAAAAATTAAATTACTTGTAATCAAGTTTGGAGTAAATTTTGTTTGATTTGACGGGAAAGGTTGCTTTGGTAACAGGTGTTGGAAGTCCTGCAGGAATTGGTTTTGCATCGGCAAAATTATTAGCAAAAGCAGAGCTAAAATTTTTATTACATCAACAACGGATAGAGTTTTTGAAAGAGAAAAATATCTTAAATCCCTATTTGGTAAAGATAAATTATATTCATTAGCAGCAGATCTAACTGAAGAAGATCAAGTTTTAAATCTTTCGAAAACAATAGTTATTGTATTTATTTTACACTACTTTTTAAAATATCATAAATTTGGATTATGGATACGTTTGCTAGGAGAAAATCCAGAAGTATTGAGATCATCAGGTGTAAATCCTTTCAAAATTAAATTTTTAGTTCTTTTGTTGTGTGGTATTTTGTGTGGATTGGCTGGTGCTCAATTATCAATTTCAAATGTTGGGTTATTTGTAGAAAATATGAGTGCTGGAAGGGGATGGATTGCAGTAGTTGCGGTATTACTCTGTGGAGGAAAACCTATTCCATTATTCTTTTTAATTGTTTTATTTGGTTTAGTAGATAGTCTCTCTCTAAGAATTCAAGGTTTGGGTTTGCCACAACAAATTACAGAACTTTTACCTTATATTATGTGCCTTGTCGTTTTGATAATTGTTTCATATAAAAAACTAAGGACTTTATCTAGAACAATTTATTAAGTTAGGAATTATTTAAATGTATGATTTATTAATAACTGGTGGAACTATAATAACTTGTAATAATTCTTTTAACATCATTGAAGACGGTATTATTGGTGTCAAAGACTGTAAGATATCACTTATTGGAAGTAAAAATAAATATAAAAATAATCTACCAGTATCTAAAGAGTGCGTTGAACTAAATAACGAAATAATTATCCCTGGTTTAATTAATGCACATTGTCATGCTGCTGATAGCTTATTTAGAGGGTTGGTCGAGAATTTATCTCTAGAGGACTGGTTGCAAGAAGTTTGGAAAGCTGAAAAAGCTATTTTAAATCCTGAAACAACATTGCTAGGTTCCTATTTAGGCCTTGCAGAAAATTTATTGGCAGGTGTTACTACAGTTGTTGATATGTTCTGGTACCCTTTTGAAACAGCCAATGCATCTTTAGATTTAGGAATGAGGCTTTGTACGGGAGGTATTTTTATTGACTTTCCAGGGGTTGGAGGTCGAACTCATGAACAATATCTAGTTGAAGCTTCAGATTTTTGTTCTAAATTTAATAATTCTGAACTTATTATTCCAGCTGTAATGCCTCACGGGTCCTACACAGTTGGACCAGAGCATTTAAAAGATGCAAAAAAAATTGCTAATGATTTTAATGCCATTTTTTCAATTCACGCAGCAGAGACTAAGTTTGAGCAAAAAGATATTAAAAAAAGATATGGGGAAACGGTTATTAGACATCTAGATAAATTAGATTTATTAGATGACAAGGCTATATTAGCTCATTGTGTACATTTAGATAATGTTGAAATGGATATTATTAAAGAAACCAATTCGATAATAGCTCATAATCCATTATCCAATTTGAAATTAGGTTCAGGAATAGCTCCAATAGTAGATTTCCTAACAAAAGAGATAAATGTAACACTTGGAACAGATGGTGCAATAAGTGGTAATGATCTTGATATGTGGTTGACTATGAGGCTAGCAGCCACCTTGCCGAAGGGAAAATTAATGAAGCCAGATGTAGTAACTGCTAAAGATGTATTCCAGATGGCAACAATTAATGGAGCAAAAGCTTTAGGTAAAAGTTCTGAAATAGGTAGTATAGAAATTGGAAAACAAGCAGACATGGCTATAATATCTACTAATTCAATACATTCAGTTCCGTTGTTTGATCCCATAACACATTTAGTTTATTCTTGTTCAAAATCTGATGTAAAACATGTTTACATTGCTGGAAAGCAATGTGTTAAGGATGGTTCAATTATTAATTTTGATCTAGATAATGTAATTCAGGAAGTCAAAAAATTAAAAATGCCAACTTTAGATTCGTTATTATAAATTGAGAGAAAACTTAAAAAATAAATTGATTTATGAAGCTATTGATAAATTAAAGTCATTTAATATTGATATGCCCAATATTGCTATAATCCTTGGATCTGGTTTAGGAAATTTCATTAATTGGGTTGAAAATCCTATTTTTATTAATTTTGAAGAAATTCCTGGATTTAAAAAATCTACAGCTCCATCTCATGGCGGTAAATTAATTTTTGGTTCATTTAAAGGAGTTAATTTATGTTTAATGCAAGGTAGGTTGCATCTATATGAGGGATATAATGCTAGCCATGTTACGTTCCCAATAAGGGTAATGAGGAAATTAGGGGCTAGAAATTTAATAATAACTAATGCAGCTGGATCACTAAATAAAGATTATCAACCAGGAGATATTATGTTGATAACTGACCATATAAATTTTACTGGAGAAAATCCATTAGTTGGTAAGAATGATGAAAGTATAGGACAAAGATTTCCAGATATGTCTAATGCATACTCTAAAATATTGAGAGAGCTTTCTATTAAAGCTTTAAAAAATAATAATATTCATTTTAACCAGGGTATTTATGCAGGAATAAAAGGACCATCACTTGAAACTTCAGCTGAAAGGAGATTTTTGAATATGGCAGGTGCTGATGCAGTAGGTATGTCAACAGTATTAGAAAACATATCTGCTATTCATTGTGGTTTTGATGTATTAGGAATTTCAGCAATTACTAATTCAGCAACAGGTGGGTCAGATCAAAAACCAGATAATATTGACGATATATTTTATTTTGCAGAAATTGCAGGAAAAAAAATTATTCATTTATTGGAGGAGTTAATTCCGGAGCTTGGTGTTAAAAATGAGTCCGTCTAATTTAATTAAGAAAAAAAAGCTAGTTAAAGAATTTTGGACAGAAGAACGTTGTTTTATAACAGAATTGTTAAATGATTCTAATTCACCTAATATCTCAATTGCCCTTGCTAGATTAGAAATAGATTTAACTACTCAATTACATTCATTAACAGGAGTTCAGGAGACTTACATAATAAAAAAAGGATTGGGTTTGCTTGAAATTGATGGTGAGCAAATTTCAGTGAAAAAAAACGACACCATTTTGATCGAAGCTAATAGAAGTCAGAGAATTACAAATATAGGAAAATGTGACTTAGAATTTTATTGTATATGTATTCCCCGTTTTTATCCAGATTGTTACATTAATCTTGAAAGATAAATAATTGTAAATATTGATAAATATAGTTAAAATAGTTTTTGATTAGGGTTACTTTTATATTCTATTTCATCACTTAAAATTGATTGATAATAGCCTTCAATTTTTTCATCACCAAATTCTTTAGTTTTGTGGTCTGAGTACTCTTGGTTTTTTTCGTCCCACAAAAGCATTGATTCAGTAGCATAATAGTGAGCTATTTTCAAAAATTCAATTTTATCAGCTATTTTATTTGATAATAATGAAAAGGGTTTGATTATTAAAATCAATATTTTAAATATAAAACTTGGAAAATAAAAATATTTCGGTGATAATTCTGATATTTGAAAAATAAGTTCCCCAAACTCTTTAAATGTACGAGCAGGACCAGGACCGCCAATTGGTATAATTTTATTCTTCATATTTTCGTTATCTATTGCAGAAATAATAAACTTACTTAAATCATCACCCGATATTGGTTTTGATTTAGTTTTTTTACCGTTATCAAATACTATAAACTTTTTGTTTTGCTTTATTCTTTTAATTTGTCCAGATAAGGATTTAAAAAAAGCAGTTGGTCTTATTATAGTATAATCAATTTTGGAATTTTCTAGATTTTTTTCAAAAGCCAATTTTGCATGTTGAAAGTTTAATTTAGGAATTTGAACACATATTGCGGAAAGATATATTAATTTGTTTATTCCTACTGATATTGCAGAGTTTAAAAGATGCATATTAAGAGAAAAATCAACATCCCATGAGTCTTTTTTTGTACCTGTTTTACTTGCAATACATGAAATAACTGCACACGAATCACTATGTTTTTGGAATAGTTTCTTAACGGAGCTTAAATTTTTTAATTCGCAAAGAGGAACTTGATTTAAAGATAAATTATGTTTTTTTACAAAATTTAGGTTATTTGATCTAATTGGACATATGGGAATAAAACCCAATTCTAAAAGTTGTTTTACTACATAATTTCCAATATACCCTGTAGCACCTATTACTAAAACTTTTTTTTTTAATATTTCTAACCTCAAATTAAAATTTATGTTAGATCAATATTACTATTTTTGTTAAGGTATGAATACTTTTTTTTCATATTGGGGGGTTGCTATGTCAGAAAAGTTAGATAAAAAAAAAATAAATACTGATTGGAATTATCACCCTGAAATTCCATTACAAAACAATTCCCTATTTAGATCATCACCTTATTTAAAATTTTTGGTATCTTGGATTTTAAGAAACTGGCTTCATTTAAGTGAAAAAGTTATTCTTGTACTCATTTCTTCTTTAACCTGGTATTTTTTTTATCCTTCACTAGAGCAAACCAAAAATTTTGAATTTACTTGGATTTTTCAAATCTGGGTAATTAATTTTTTATTAATGATATTAATTGCAGGTGGATTACACTGGTATTTTTATATAATCAAAGGTCAAGAAAAAAGGCTGAAATTTGATAAGCGAGATCTGGCAAAAGGAAAACTTTGGGATTTTTCTAATCAAGTGCATGATAATATGTTTTGGTCGCTAACTAGCGGTATTGGTCAATTGACTATATTCCAGGTTATAACAATGTGGTTGCTCGCTAATAATTATTCACCAGTAAACTATTTTCTATCGAATACATTTTGGTTTTTTGGTTTTTTCATGCTACTTCCTATATGGTCTGCATTCCATTTTTATTGGATTCATAGATTTTTGCATATACCATTTCTTTATAAAAGATATCATTCTTTACACCACAGGAATGTAAATGTTGGTCCTTGGTCAGGTTTTTCTATGCATCCTGTTGAACACTTTTTTTATATATCAAGTATTTGTATTCATTGGGTTTTAGCTTCTCATCCAATTCATGTAATTTTTCACGCGATATATTTAGGTCCTGGAGCAGCAATGACTCATACAGGATACGAAAACTTACTTATTAAAGATAAAAAACGTCTTGCTTTAGGTACTTTTTATCATCAGTTACATCATAGATATTACGAGTGTAATTATGGGAATGAGGAAATGCCTTGGGATAGATGGTTTGGAACATTTCATGATGGATCTCAATTAGCAACTGAGCAGACTAGATCTAGAAAAAGATTGATGCATAAATAAATAACTTTGTAAAAAAGAGAATAAAAAAAATGGTTGTAAGCATAGATTTTAAGACAATTTTTTTAAAAAAGAAATTTCCTTTGAGGATAAGCAGAGGAACTTTTACTGGAGCCGAAAATCTCTATGTTTTTGTAACTAGAAATAAGAAAGTCGGTATAGGAGAAATGTGCCCAGGAATAACTGAAGGTGCAGAAAGTGCAATAGAAGGTAAAGCAAAAATAGAAAAATTTTTAGAAGAAACAGGATCAATTTCATTATCGGTTATTGAAAACTATGATAAAGCTTTCGATTATAACTTAGCCCCATGCGCATTGGCCGCACTAGATATTGCCTTATGGGATTTACTGGCTAAAGAAGCAAATATGCCATTATTTAAATTATTTGGTCTAAACCTACCTAGTGTTAGTACTTCGGTTACGCTAGGAATTGTGCCATTAGAAGAAATTGAAGATAGAATATCATACTTAAGAAATAAAAATATGCTTCAAAATCTTAAGATTAAATTAGGTGCTCCTGAAGGAATCGATAAAGATAAGGAAATGTTAGAAAGAATCTTACATTTTACAAAAAAAGACTGTCACACTTTAAGAGTGGATGCTAATGGAGGATGGAGTTTAGATGATGCTCACAAGATGTTAAAATGGTTGTATAAAAAAGGAGTAGAGTATGTAGAGCAACCGCTAGCCAAAGGGGAAGAAGAGGATTTAAAATTTTTATTCAAGGATCGTCCTTTACCCATTTTTGTAGATGAAAGTTGCAGGAATTCAAAAGATATTTTACCTCTTTCAAATTGTGTTGACGGCATCAATTTAAAGTTAATGAAGTGTGGCGGATTGAGTGAGGCAATAAAAATGATTACGATTGCAAGAAATCTTAATTTAAAAACAATGATAGGATGTATGGGAGAAAGTTCTATTTCAATTTCTGCTGGCTGTGCTATTGGTGCTCTTTTTGATTACATTGACTTAGACTCCCATTTAAATCTAGATCTAGATCCAACTTCAGGTGCTGAATTAGTTAATGGTATAGTTACTCCAACAAATAGACCTGGGCATGGAGCTTTTTTTATAAATGCTTAATAAAAATCAAAGAACTGCAATTTATGCTGAAGGAAGTATGGGAACTTTATTTGCAAAAATGGCTGAAGGCGTTATTAGATATAGTTCAAATCCTGTGACTTGTGTGATTGATAGTTGTCAAGCAGGAAAGTTCGTCTCTGATATTTGTAAAATTGATAAAAAAATTCCTATTGTAGAAACACTAGAGGAAGCACTGAATTTGAATGCTGAAGTATTGTTATTGGGAACAGCACCTTCTGGAGGTAGACTTCCTGAGGACTGGATTCAAGTTATTAATAAAGCATTGGAAAAGGGTCTTTCAATAGTTAATGGACTACACGATAGTGTAAATGACATTTTCTCACATCAATTAGCTCCTAATCAATGGATATGGGATATAAGAAAACCTTTAAATGATAAACCCAAGATTGGAGCCGCTAGAGCCTCATTTCTTTCAAATGAAAGAATACTTATGATAGGTACTGATATGGCAGTTGGTAAAATGACAGCTGGCTTAGAGTTAACAAATTCTCTTAAATCTATGGATAAAGATGTAGTTTTTTTAGCTACTGGTCAAACGGGAATTTGTGTTTCAGGTACAGGAATTCCTTTAGATGCATTTAAAGTTGATTATGCCAGCGGTGCTGTAGAAGAAATGGTGCTTAAACATAAAAATAATAAATATTTAATTGTTGAAGGTCAGGGCTCTTTACTAAACCCAGGCAGTACAGCTACTCTTCCTTTAATGAGAGGAAGTTGTCCAACAGCCTTAGTATTGTGTCATAGGTTTGGTTTGGAAGTTGTAGAAAGTGAAACTAAAATATTAGTACCTCCTTTAGATGAAGTGATTAGTCTAAATGAACAGCTTGTTACAAGTCTCAACTTATTTCCTAAGGCAAATGTGAAAGCAATTGCTTTAGATACTAGAATTTTAGATGATAATTCTGCTAAAAATGAAATTTATAAGCTTGAAGAAAAACTTAATTTACCAGTTACTGATCCAGTTAGGTTTAGTGCAGAAAAAATAGCAGATGCTATATCCAATTAGGCTAAATTACGAGAAGTAATTAAATTAAATTAAAAAACTGAGTATTGACTTATTTTATTTAAATTGAATAATAATTTTATGATTAAGGATTAAAAAATGGCATTAGAATTAGCACCAAGACCGGCTAATGAAGAAATAAGAGCTAAAACAGTTATTAGCACTGGACTAATAGATAGTCCTGAACCAGAACTTTTTCAAATTTATTCAGATTTAGCGAAAGATATTTCTGGATTTGATAAGGCTAGTTTTAGTCTTTACGATTTAGATTTTCAATGTCCAATTTCCTCGACAGGATATGAAGAAGATAGAGATGGACAAAAATATGCAAGAGATACACTCAATTTATGTTCACATGTGATTTTAGATTCTGAACCATTATTAATAAGTGATTTGAGTAAAGATCCCACATGGAAAAATCACCCGAAAATAGTAAATGGTTCTGGATCTTTAGGGTATGCTGGTTTTCCTGTTATAAATAAAGATAACTATGCTCTAGGTACACTTTGCATGTTAAATAAAAAACCAAAATCCTTAAATCAAAATCAAGTTGAATTACTAAAAAAAATTACCGTAAATATTGCTTTGTTGCTTGACTTAAGAATTGAACAAAAAGAAATTACAACAAAGAAAATTTTGGATTCATTGATAAATTTTAGAAATTTTGATAATGAACTTTCGATAAAAGATTTTGAAATTTTTATGTCATTAACTACAAATCTAAAAGTAAATTCTAGTAGTGCAAAAAATCTTATTGATATAGGTCTTTGTGTGGAAGAAAAAAATAACATTGAATTATCTCAAAAAGGTAAAGAATTGCTATCTGATATGCAGTTAAGAACCAAACCTATGAGAAAAATTAAGTTAAGCGGAAGTCAGGCTGAAAATTTAATAGATAACATGTTTGAAGAATTAAAATAATTATGTATGCAAAGATTTATAATTATAAATTTCAGGGATTAAGTGAAGCAAAAGTTGCAGCTACATTTTGCTCGGAAGCGTTAGGAAAAAAAATTGTAAAATTCAATATGCGTTCTCTAAATATATCTATTGGGCAATGTGGAAGTGTAGCTATACATCTAAAATTTGAAACAAGTAAGGATTTAAAGAATTTTGAAGATAATTCACAAGATTTTTTTTCTGATCTTAAGAAGACTTTTGTTTATAAGGAAAGTAACTTTTCTGGTGTATTTATTTATAATTACGAATCGGAAATAACATCTACAGATTTGAATATAAATTAAATAGAAATTTATTTTTTAATTATTTTAGAAATCTCTTTACAAATTAATTGAAAATAATGTTCTGATGGAGATCCTTCTTCTCTGAACCTTATAAAACCATGCACTAAATTTTTTGCATGTATATGAACATTATCTACAAATTTATCATTAAGTTTATTTATAAATTTTATTCCATCTGAGGCTAATGGATCAATTTCAGCTGTGCAAACAACAGTGTCTGGTAGGCCGTACAAATCCTCTTCTAACTCTGGCACTGCATTTGGATTAGTGCTATTCAAATTTTTACCTAAATAATTTTCCCAAAACCATATCATGGTTTTTCTATCTAAAATGGGTGCATCTGAATATTTAAGATAAGAATATGAATTAAAATCTAAAGATAGGCATGGATAAATTAATATTTGTCCTTTTGGCAATGGTAGATGTTCTTTTTTAATTTTTAGATTTAAAGCAGCTGATAAATTTCCTCCAGCGGAATCTCCTGCTATTAAAATATTGTTTAAATTAAGATTTTTAAAAAAGTTTGTTTTATTAAGATATTGCAAATAAAGTGAATAGCATTCATTTAGTGCTATAGGGTATGGATGTTCTGGAGAAAGAGAATAATCAATAGAAATTACAATAATATTGCAGTTAATTGATAAATCCACACACACAGAATCATGAGAATTCAAATCTCCCATAATCCAACCGCCGCCATGGATATAGATCATTCCGGCAGAAGCTTTATCATTATTATTAGGTTTATATAACCTTATTTTGACTATTTTATTTTCAGTTTTGAAATAATCGTCTATCACAGAAATTTTATTTGTTCTTTTTTGGTATAAGCTTTCAGAATGTTTTGAAAAAATTTCCCGAGATTTTGTGGCTCCTATCTCATATGGCTTTTGGGGAAATAATTCATTTGCTTCATTAATAAACTTAAATATTGAGGGATCGATACTTTTATACTTCAAAATAATGCCAATAATAATGGATTTAAATATATTATATTTTTTTTATTTGAGGTAATCCTACAACTTTTTGAGGCTTAATATTTGCTGGGTCATATGCTTTTCTATAAAAAACCTCTTTAATCATTGGTTCAAAAAATTCTATAGGTTTATACTTATAATTCGGATCAAAACAACTTTGATCCCATCTTTCGCAAAAATCAGAGCAAGATTTAAAGTAAATATTATCTTTGAATTGATCTCGTGCATTTCTATCCCACCCATAATGATGGGCGTAATATATCATTTGAAATATTCCATGATGCTCAACAACCCAAGAAACCTCTTCCCTTACAAAAGGGCGAATTACTTCTGCGGACATTCTGTCGTGATTTTGAGGGGCTAGACCATCCCCAATATCGTGTAGTAGTGCTCCAACTATCCAGTCAATATCCGCACCATCTCTAAATGCTTTGGTACCAGATTGAAGTCCATGTTCTAGCCGTGTTATTTGATAACCCTCCAAGGATATTGCACCTTGTTTTCGTAGTTCTTCAATTATTCTATCTGAAGTCATTGAAATATATGGCTTTTCTAGTTCTTTTAATAACAAGTAATCTTCTTCATCACCATCTTTCATTTCTGTGAATTTAACTTTTTTTGATTCCATTTATTAAATTCCCATTAGTTTTGAATCGAAAGGATATTTAGTCAAATTTTCATAACCATTGGAAGTTATTAAAACTTGATCTTCTAATTTAATTGAAAAATCTCCATTTTCTGGACTAGCTAATACCTCAACACATAGTACCATACCTTCTTCCAGAGGATAATCATAAGCACCCTCTACAAATCCATCTGGATAAGTTATAGAAGGCCATTCATCACATAAGCCAACACCGTGCATTAAAACTCCATATTTTCCTTTTTGGAATATAGGATCTAGAACATGAGCTTTATGTGTTAATTCCTCCATAGATACTCCTGGTTTTAACATTTCCATATTAGTCATAATATGTTCATGAGCGTGGTTCATTGAGTAAACCATGTCACTTCTAGGACTTTCGTCACCAATCCACCATGTTCTACTTATATCTACGCAGATTCCATAACTTCCAACTAAATCAGTATCAAAAGCAATAATCTCATTATTTTTTGGTACTCTTGGTCCACATTCTTGAAACCAAGGATTAGTTCTAGGTCCTGAGGCAAGTAATCTTGTTTCTATCCATTCACCGCCTCTTTTAATATTTTCAGCATGTAAAATTGCCCAAATATCATCTTCAGTTAACTGTTCATTGGGTACGTTATTTCTAGCAAATTTTTCCATAAGATAAACACTATTTTCACATGCAGCAGAAGCACACCTCATAGCTAAAATTTCATCATGACCTTTTATAGATCTGGCTTTTTCTGTAAGTTCTTCACCTTCCATAATTTCAAAACCTTGTGCCTCTAATGCTCTTAGACCATTTACCATAATTTTATCGACTGCTAGTTTTTTATTTTTTCCTGAATGTTCAGAAAGCAAAACCCTAATTTCATTTGAAAATTTGTCAGCCGCCAAATCTGATTTATCTCCTCTTGCAAAATAAAATAAATCAGCACCAAATCTTTGTTCTTTTACTAATGGATTAAACTTACTTAAAAAGGGGGAATTTTTGTAATCCCACATTACCATATATCCATCAGGGCAAACTAATACTGCCCGAAAAGGGTTATGCATATTCCAAATTTGCATATTAGTACTATCAGTAGCATATCTTATATTTAATGGATCAAATAGTAATAATCCAGCATATTCTCTCGAATTTATATGCTGAACTAACCTTTGCCATCTGTACTCTCTCATTATTTTTAGATTGGGAAGTTCTAGGTTTAAATTTTTCCATTCAGAAATTGCTAAGTTAGTTGGACCAATTTCAACTTTATTTTCATCGTTAACTATATTTATTCCTTGAGAAAAATTTGTAGGATTTATTTTTCTGGCATCTCTAAAATATTTGTTCATTTAAACCTATAATAGTTGGCAAATTTCACATATATAAATTTTATAATATGAATAAAAAAAATCAATAAAAATAAAATAATAAGAATTTTTTTCAAATATTAATTTGAAGCAGTTAATTCAACTGGTATCATTATTTCGTTTTTTCTGAGAAAACCTGGGGTGGATGGGTCATTATAATAAGAATATATTGGTTCCATGTTAGAAATGATTTTATAATTTTTTTCTTCAATCCAACTGATTAAATTTGATAGCTTTTTTTCTAATAAAACAGTATTTACAATACCACTAAAAGTTACTACAGCAATAGTATTGGTTGGAACTCTTGTAATTTTAATTTTATTATTACTAGAAAGAGGTAATTGATCAAAATTAAATTTTGAAGGCATAAAAAAAGAAATTTCCCAAGTACTAGTTCCCTTTTTTTGCTGCATAACGGGGGCAGTCATAGAAATTTTTGGCCCACTCCTCTCTTTTGCACCGATATACCGCGCTAGAGGAATAAAACCTGTTCTTAAACTATCATATCTCTCTCCATTTGTAACAATTTTAGCTATTATCATTTCGTCATATTTTCTTAGTTGAAAATACTTATTTTTTTGTAGGATTGTATATTTAGGATTTTCTAATAATAAAGGTATTAACAGCCAAAACCCTATTATTAATAAAGGAATTATACTCACAATTATTATAATTATAATAAACATTTTCTTTCTAAATAGAGTCATAAATGACATTAAGTAAATGGGGTAAGTAAAAACTTGTTGATAGCGACCTATAACTTTATTATATCATTATTATTATGTTTAAAATAAAAAAATAAAAGGAGATTTAACATGATTGAGGCATTTAATGGGTGGTTCATTTTTATTCTTTATTTAATAAATTTAGCAGGTGGTGGATATTATGCTTACCAATCTGTTTTAAATACAGAAAACTTTATGGAGAAATATGGTATTCATAAGTCAGCTCTTTTACCAGCTAGGTTAGCAGGATCTTTTGTATTAACAACATTTTTAATGGGTCTGTATATTATTTATCGAGGTGGTCCAGAAGGTACATGGGTATATTTTAATATACTCTTTATACAAAGTTTAATATTTACTGTATTAGGTTATATTTCAGTAAATTCTGAGGTAGCAGAGATGGAAGGAGTTGAATATACTTCAGAAGGTTATATTGCTCCTGCAGTTTTTACAGTAATTAATGCAATTTTGATTTGGGGATTATCTGATAAAATTTATATGTAATTTTTTGCATTATAAATTTTAAATCTTAAAATTTTTAAATATATATAAATTGTATATTGAACTAATGTAATTAGACTTTTAAAGTCTAATTACATTTTTATATATAGGATATTTTCATGGCTACTGGTTCAAATGTAAGAACTTTTTTTGAGGGTACTTGGTATTCTGAAGATAAATATGTAATGAGGGCTGCTGATCATGGATCTTGGTTAGGTAGTAGTGTATTTGACGGTGCAAGATATGTAGACGGTGTGGCTCCAGATCTTAAAGCTCATTGCGATAGAGTAAATCATTCTGCAGAAGCAATGATGATTACTCCCACGGTTTCTTCTGAAAAAATGGTTGAAATAATTATGGATGGAATTAAGAAATTTAAATCTAGTCAAGCAATTTATATTAGACCTATGTATTGGGCAATTGAAGGAGGAGATTTAGCTATTGTTCCAAAAAAGGGAATTACTGGTTTTGCTATTTGTTTAGAAGATATTCCCATGGCAGATCCTGAATTAGGAGCAACGCTAACTACGACAAGTTTTAGACGCCCTGTTTTAGAGGATAATGTAGTTAATGCAAAAGCTGGGTGTTTATATCCTAATAATGCAAGGATGTTAGCAGAAGCACGAGATAAAGGTTTTTCAAATGCTTTGGTAGCAGATATAATGGGAAATGTTGCAGAAACTGCTACAGCTAATATTTTTATAGTTAAAGATGGCGAAATTTTTACACCTATTCCTAATGGAACTTTTTTATCTGGTATTACTAGGAATAGGCATATTTCAAATCTTAGAGCAGATGGATATAAAGTTCATGAGAAAGTAATTTCATTTACAGATGTTGATGAAGCTGATGAATTATTTATGTCAGGGAATATGATGAAAGTTACTCCTGTTAAAGCGTTTAAGGAAAAAAACTATCAGATTGGACCTATTACAAAAAAGATTAGAGAACTATATTGGGATTGGGCGAAATCTTCATAATTTTTTTTTAACCAGTTAGATATTTAGGTAACCAGGTTGATAAACTTGGGAATAATATCATTATAATACCATACAATATCCCAACAGCAACAAAAAGTGGTACTTCTTTAAAAGCACTACCTGGATTTTCTTTAATAACACTTGCTGATGTATATATTCCAACACAAACTGGTGGAGTAATCATTCCAATTCCGGCAAAGGCAACAAAAACAACATAGAGATGAATTAAGCTTTGATCAAATGATAAAATAATAGCTGCAAATATTGGAATGGTTAGATAAAATACTGGTACTATTTCAATAAAAGTTCCTAAAATTAAACAAATCAAAGCCATAGCAAACCAAAAGAAATTCAAACCAACTCCCATTTCAGTAATTGTCTTAATAATAAATTGTGGAAATTGAGTATAGGTAAATACTTTGCTTAGGAATGTTGCCATAGCAATTATTGAAAATATCACGGAAGTAGTAATCGCTGTATCTTTAATACTTTGCAATAAAGAGCTGATAGTAAGTTCTCGATAAATTAAAAAACCCATAAAAATTGCCCAGATTCCTGAAACTGCTGCTGACTCTGAAGGGGTAAGCAATCCCCCATAAATTCCACCTAAAATTATTAGAGGTGTCAGAAGTGCTGGAAAAGCTTTTAACCCAAGTATAAATTTGTCATAATTTGTTGATGGTTTATATCTTTTAATATGCCTGCATTTAAATAAAACTAAAGCTATCATGAATAACAATAAAATTAATCCAGGTATCACACCTGCAGCAAAAGTTTGTGAAACTGGCACATAAGTTAATGCACTATACAAAATAGCTGCATTTGATGGGGGAATTAATGCTTCAAGTAATGCAGCTGAAGCAGCTAAAACAATAACAAAAGGCTTTGGATAACCAGCCTCTATCATTTTAGGCATCATTATTGTTCCAACAGCAGTAATTGCAGCTAAAATTGAACCACAAAAAGCAGCAAAAAAACCCATAGCAATAACCATTGCAATTCCAAGTCCACCTGGCAAATGTCCTACAAGGGAAGTTGCAAAATTTACTAACCTACTAGCTGCACCTCCTCTTAACATTACCATTCCAGAAAATATAAATAATGGTACAGCTATAAGGACGTGCTTATTCATAGACTCGAATGCCATTTGAATAAGAGTAGACCACGGTAAATTTAATCCCCATATTGCTGCTACTGAACTACCTAACCCAAAGACTAAAAAAATAGGTACTGATAAAAATAATAAAATGAATGAAAAAATTAATGCAAAAGAGAACATTAAGACGATCTATCTTTATATATATCAAGAGAAGTGGTTAACAATAATTCCAAGGAAAATAAACCCATTATAATAAAACCTACAGGAAAAGATAGGAACATAATCCAAATAGGAACATCAATCTCGAGTTCCATCATTTGCCCAAGATTATAAAAAAGTAGAGTTGCATCTAAACCCGCTTTAAAAAAAATGAAAGATGAAACTAAACTTATTAAATATACAAAACATTTTATATATTTTATATTCTTTGGCGATACAAAAGTGCTCACAAAGTCGACCTCGATATGATTTCCAGTTTTTAACAAAGGTCCCAACAAAGGAAAAACTAACCAACTAACCAAAGCGGGTGGTAGTTCTATGAACCAATCAAAACCATGACCTGAAATATATCTCGTTAGAGCACTGGCTGAAAGAGCTAATACCATTACACAAACTATAACCATTGCAATAAAAAATGTAACTTTGGTTAAAATCACATTTATAAATTGCAATGGTCCTAAAAGATTATTCATTTAAACAAATTGAATAATTAAAAATTATCTATTTGGATACAAAAGACTCAGCTGCTTTATAAGCATCGGCATCAAATTTATCCATCATAGCAGGTATTATTTTCTCTGACATAAGATTATCAAATTTATCTTTTTCAGTTCCAGTTAGAAGTGTCATTTTTCCACCTCTTGATTCAAATTCAGAGATTACTTCTTCACCAACTCCAATAATTTTATTTGTAGAAACATCACCAAATTTTTTACCTGCATCTACCACAATTTTCTGGAGATCACTTGGCAATTTATTAAACCAATCACTATTTGCCATAATATAGGCATCTGCAAAATATTGATAAGGTCTTTGACCAAACTTTAAGAATTCCCACCAACTATAAGCTCTAATACTTTGTGGAGGAGTATTAATGGTATCAATCATACCCGTTTGAAGCGCAGTATAGACTTCACTTGTTTTTAATCCAACAATTTTTGCACCATAAGCCTTCCACATAGGTTCTTCAGCACCTATTAGTCTTCTAGCTTTTAAGTCTTTCATAGCGTCAATTCCAGTTAATTCTCTTGCACCGCTAAATGTCATTACCGGCCCAACTGGATTATACATAACTAAAGTAGAATTTGTTTTCTTTAAAAGGTCACCCCAAATTTCTGCTCCTTTATCAGATTTTAGAAAAAACTCTCGTTGCTGTTCAAAAGAATTAAATAGACCAGGTATAGTAGCTACATTAAAATTTTTATTGATTTTTGGGAAACCTACAACACCTACAACACCACCTAAGTCAACTGCACCTGAAGTGATACCTCCCATTATCTCTCTAATACCAAAGAGTTGACCAGAATGAAAAACTTCAATTTTTAATCTACCATTTGACTTTTCAAATACTTCGTCAACAAACATTTGTGCATGCTTAGTGCAGTGATGTTTATCATTCCAGTGCATTGACAATCTTCCAGTAAATTCTGCAGCATTTAACGAAAATGAAAAACACGTTGCTATTAATATGATACTTATTATTCTAATCTTAAATTTCGTAAATTCAAAAAAAGTCATATTTTCCTCCTATAAGATAATTTAATTAAATCTTGTCAAAAAATATTTGTTAAGTAAAGCTATATTGAATTTTTTTATTTCTAATGCCTACAGTATTTGGCTTAGAAACTCTTTTGTTCTTTCATCTTTTGCACTTGTAAAAAAAGTCTTAGGAGGACCATGCTCTACTATAATTCCTCTGTCTGTAAAATAAATATGGTCTGCTATTTCTCTTGCAAAACCCATTTCATGTGTAACAAGCATACAAGTCATACCATCTTGAGCTAGATCTTTAATAGTTACTAAGACTTCTTTTACAGTTTCAGGATCTAAAGCAGCAGTTACTTCATCAAATAACATTACGTCAGGGCTCATAGCCAAAGATCTTGCAATTGCTACCCTTTGTTGCTGCCCCCCTGATAACTCTCCTGGATATGAATTTTCCTTACCTTCTAATCTTACTTTATTTATAAGTATTTTGGCCTTTTCCATTACTTCAACCTTATCTTGATTTAGAACTAATAATGGTGCCATCATTATATTTTCTAAGGCAGTTTTGTGAGGAAACAAATTATATTGTTGGAATACCATGCCAACCGTTTTACGCAGTTCTAATTTATCAAGTTTTGGATCTGTCAATTCTTGGCCTTTGACAGTTATACTTCCTTTTTGAATGTTATTTAAAGCGTTTATACATCTAATTAAAGTTGATTTTCCAGAACCTGAAGGTCCAATTATACAAATCACTTCACCTTTCATTACATCAAATGTTATTCCTTTTAAAACCTCTAATGAACCGAATGATTTATATACGTCCTTAAGAGATACAATAGGTTTATTTTTATTCCAATTTTTCATGTCAATTTATAATTTAACACTATATTTCTTTTCTAAATAAATAGTAAATTTTGCAATAGGGTAACAATAAATAAAAAATAAAGCTAATGCAAAACTATAAAAAGGTATTAAGAGTTCAGGATGATTATTTTCTGCCTCCATTGCTTGCCTTGAAAGAGTAATTATTTCTTCAACCCCTAGTAGAGAGCATAGTGGTGTTGCCATTGTTAAAATAGCATACCAGTTCATCCAAGGTGGGATCATTCTTTTAAAACATTGTGGTAAGATGATTTTCCAAAGAATTTGAAGTCTACTAAAAGCTAAACTTTCAGCTGCTTCCCATTGTCCTTTTGGTACAGATAAAACGGCACCCCTTACTATTTCAGAGATATTAGCCATAACTGGAAGAGAAAGTCCAAAAACTGCTTTCATCCAATCGGGAATTGGAATTATAAAACCAAAAATAACTATCTCAAATGGAAATGCTAATAGCACTATAAAAAGTATTACTAGCCAAGGAGAATTTCTAAATAATTGAGTAAAGAACCAGGAAGATTTGCGAATTATAAAGAGTTGAGAAATTTGCCCTAGACCTAAGATTGCTCCAGCTAATGTGCCAAACAACATTGCAAATAGTGATATTAAAATATTGAATAGAAAGCCTCCAAAAAATAAAAAGGGCACCCATTTGATTAGTGCATCAAATGCTGTCTTTATTGTATAATTGTTTTGTCCAAAAGAAAAAAAAGGCCATGATATGACAATTAAAATTAAAAAAATAAATATTGCTGGTGAAAAATTTACTAGCCATTGTGAAAGATTACCATAAGAGCTACCCGAAATAATAAATGGTTTCATTATTGGAAGATCAGTTTTAGATTTTGAAATATAGTAATTTTTCACTTTAAATACCATATCCTGGAATACGCATATTTCTTTCCCAATTATTCATACTTATTACTAAAAGACCTACCAAAATTATGTAAACTATGAAAACTAAAAGCATAGTTGGATAAAGAGCAGATGGATAATCATTCCATATTGTTACGGATTGGTACAATAATTCTGGTACAGCTATGGCAAAAGCTTGAGTGGTGGTTTTTACAAGATTAACAAGATTGTTATTCAAAGAAGGTAATGAAATTCTTAAAGCTAGAGGAAAAACTATGTATCTAAATATCTGTAATCTTGTAAAGCCTAGTGATGCTGCTGCTTCACGAGTGCTTTCAGGTATCGCCTCAATACCAGCTCTAAAGATTTCAACATTAAAAGCTCCAGCAAAAAAAGAAAGTGATATTATAGCCCATCCAACATTAGAAATGATCGGTAGTTCAAGCCAACCATCCGGACTGTAAGTAGGAGTAAATTGTCCCAATGCAAAATAAAAAAATAAAAGTTGAACAAATGGTGGGGTATTTCTAAAGAATTGAATATAACTTTGAACAAATAATCGAACAAGGAAATTTTTACTTCCTTGAGCAAAAGCACCAAAAACACCAATAATAACTGAAAAAATTAAACAGGCAATTGAGAGTTTAATGGTCATCCAAATTCCACTCAGTATCTTTGCTCTTTGGGAAGACTCATAAATCCAAATAAAATTCCACCTTGGATATTCCTCAGCCAACTGCCTGAAAAAATCAGCTATATGTTCCATGAAAAACCAATGAAATAAATTTTAACTTGACTAGTAATTTTATTAATAGTTGTAAAATCACTAATCAAGTTTTAAAAAAATTAATCAGCTAACCAGTCTTTCATTCTTTCATTATAGTCAGCTAAATATTTTGTAGGTTTTATTCCCCATTTCTTTTCAAGAGCTATTAGTGAGCCATCTTGATGCCATTGATATTGCATTCCTGACATGAATCTTCCAAATGTGCAGTTTCTTTCTTTCGATGGAACAGCTAATGCCCATGGATTATCATCTTCAGAATTTAATGGCATTTCAAATTCGTCATATTCACCTGAACTTAGATCAGAACCAATAGAGCTATCATCATATACCCAAGCAATACATTTTTTATCTCTTAAGGCTTGTTTAGCTTCGGCATTTCCTGTGAAAGCAACTATTTTTGCACCATATCTTTCTTCTACTATTTGGTTATAAAAAGCACCTTGTTTTCCACAAACTGGTTTGCCCCTAAGATCTTCCCAATTTTTTAAACCCAAAGCTTTTGGAGACATAATATTTGTACCAGATGTATAGTAGTTTGGTCCCACTATACCTACTATCTCTCTTCGGTCTTTTCTGTCTGACATAGTTGCAATCATAAGATCAATTTTACCTTGTTCTAAAAACTGCATTCTATTTGAAGATTGAACTGCTACTAACTCTAAGTCTACACCCATTTTAGCAGCCACATCAGCTGCCATATCAATTTCCATTCCAACTATACTTCCATCAGAATTTCGAAATCCCCATGGTTTATAATCTGCTTTTACCCCAACTACGATCTTTCCGCGGGACATTACCTTATTCCATACATCATTAGTACATGCATGACCGTCTGCAAATAATGAAAAAGGTGAGATTATTAAAATAGTTGTTATAAAGGAAGCTATTATTTTTTTCATTGTTATTTTCTCCTTATACATACAATATTGAACTAGTATCTTGATAATAAACATTTTGAAATGTCAACTCCTTCAAGTGATAATTTGTTACTACCTAGTCACGCTTCGGTTGTAGTTATTGGTGGTGGAGCTATTGGTTGCTCCACTATTTATCATCTTTCTAAATATGGAATTACAGATGTAGTTCTTTTAGAAAGAGACAGAATTTCTTCTGGTACTACCTGGCATTCTGCAGCACAAGTTCGAGCATTACGATCATCAAGAAATTTAACAGAATTAATCAAGTACTCAATAAAGCTTTATAAGGATTTAGAAATAGAGACTGGTCAAAGTGTTGGGTGGATAAATAAAGGTTCTCTTTCAATTGCATGTAATAAAGACAGGCTCATACATATTAGGCGTCAAGAAAATTTAGCTAATTTGTTTGGAATAAAAACAGAATTTGTATCACCAAAAGAGGCAAAACAGATTTGGCCACTTATGAATTCTGCAGATGTTATAGGAGCAGTATGGTCTCCAGAAGATGGTAGGGTCAGTCCCACTGACCTTTGCAATGCATTAATTAAAGGGGCCAAAAAAAATGGTGCTAAAATATATGAGAATTGTAAAGTATTAAATACTTTAACTAAGTCAGGAAAAATTTATGGAGTTGAAACTAACAAGGGAGTTATTAAAACTGAAAAAGTAGTAATTTGTTCAGGGTTATGGAGCAAAAAAATTGCTCAAAATTCAGGAGCTGATGTTCCAATTTGGCCATGTGAACATTTTTATTTGTTAACACAAGGATTAAAGGAAATTAATCAAAATTTACCTACTCTTTCTGATCATGACTCTCATTTGTACATAAGAGATGATTCAGGCGGTTTATTAGTAGGTTGTTTTGAACCTCTAGGTAAATCAATTGATCCTACATTATTAGGTGAAGATTTCAGTTTTCAACTTTTACCTGAAGATTGGGATCATTTTGAACCAATGATGAGAAATGCATTACATAGGTTACCACTATTAGAAAATGCACCAATTAAAATGTTATTAAACGGTCCTGAAAGTTTCACACCAGATGGAAATTTCTTATTAGGGGAAATAAGTAATCAAAAAGGATTGTTTATTAACGCTGGATTAAATTCTATTGGAATAGCAAGTGCAGGTGGAGCTGGCATGGCTTTATCAAAGTTAATAATTGAAGGTAGTACTCCCTTTGATCTACATGAGTTGGATCCAAGAAGATTTGATCCAGTTTTTTATGATATTAATGTGTTATCAAAAAGGGTTCCTGAAGTATTAGGAAACCATTATGAAATTTCTTATCCAGGTAGGCAATGGAATACTTCTAGAAATTTAAGGCAAATGACTCTTCATAATAAATGGAAAAAAATGGGAGCTTTTTTTGGACAAGTTAATGCCATTGAAAGACCTTTATTCTTTAATTGCAAGAGAGATCCTGTACTTACCTTTAAAAAACCTGATTGGTTTAATAGTGTTAAGGAGGAAGTATATCATGTTCAAAATAGTGCAGGAATTATCGATTTATCAAGCTTTGGTAAAATTGAAATTAATGGTCAAGACGCAAAAATGTTCCTAAAATCAATTTGTACAGCTAATTTTGATAAACCAGATTTTTCAATTATTTATGGATTAATTCTAAATAAAAAAGGTGGAATTGAATGTGATTTAGTAATTTTTAAATTGAATGATTTTAATTTTAGAATTCAAATAAGTAATTCAATTTTTTTTAAAATAAAAAGCTATTTTTTTAATAAATTAAACCCTTATTCAGACGTTAAAATAATTGATATAAGTGATAAATATTCGATTATTGGAGTTTTTGGTCCAAAAACTTCAAATTTACTAAAAGAAATCCCAGGTTCAGAATGGATAAATGGTATTAATTTTTTTAAATTAGGTTTTGGTAAATTTTTAGATATAGATGTGATGGTCGGGCGTTTTTCGTTTATAGGGGAGCCTGGATGGGAAATGAGTTGTAAAATAGAAGATGTAGACAAAATAGCCACATTATTTCTTGAAAAAAATATTAAACCATTTGGTCTTTTTGCTCAAAATTCAATGAGAATAGAAAAAAAGTTTCTTTCTTATGGACAGGATTTTGATTCTGACACAACTCCAAATATGGTTTTTTCAGATAGATTTATGAAAAATTTGCAAGAAAGTTATTCTAATTATAGTTTAGAATTAAAAAATATTGGTTCTGACAAACCTGATAAAAGATTAGTAAGCTTGATATTTGAGGAACCAAACTGCTTTCCAATTGGTAATGAAATAGTTTATTTTAAAAATAAAATTATTGGGATAACTACTTCTGCAGCATTTGGTTTTAGAATAAACAAACCTATAGCTTTAGCTTTATTAAATACTGACACATACAGCAAATTTAAAAAAGTAAAAGTAAAAATAGGACAAGATTTTTTAGTTGCAAAAGTCATAGAAGAGGCTGCATATGATCCTAATGGAGAAAAGATGAGATGCTTCAAATAGAAAGTTTGCTGATATTAAGGAATAATTTTATGTATTAAAATTAAAAGATCTTAAAAAACGAAGCCTATTTTCAGGTATTGCTTCAACTTCTAAACCAGTAAATACATGCATAGTTTGAAGATCGTAGTCTATTACTGCATGGTCTGAAACCCATCCACCTAGATTTAAATATGAAGAAAGAAGAGGGGGGAGATTTTTTTTTGCATTTCTAATACAAAATTTATTTAAGTTAATAATTTTACTAAATTTTAATACTTGAGGTGCTTTAACATAAGGTAAATATTTTGGTGGAGCTACATATTTATACTTCAAATATTTGAAACAATCTAAGTATCTATCTATACTAGTACCTATAAAACTTGAGCATCCAAAAAGGAATTTAATTTTTTTATATTCAACAATTTTACGAATCGCAGACCAAGCTGTCATAATAATCTTTGGGTCATTATAATTAGGATCTATGCAGAACCTTCCTAATTCCAGCATAGGGTCGTTTATTTTTTTCAAATTATTGAGTCTATAATATTTATTAGAATAAGATTTATCGATTTGATCATAATCATTTATAAAATAGATACGAAATACACATACTAATTTATTTGAATTTAATTGATCAAATATTAAAAAATGAGTGCATCTTTCATCAAATTCATCTGCATCAGAAACACTGCTAGTATTTCTAAAAATCCTACTTCGAAACAATTGGGATAGATTTATTTCCCTTAAACTTTTAGAAATTTTTAATTGATAAGTCATTATTAAAAAACTATGATAGGAATTTCCATAAATTTATATTTTTTATTAAAAAAATTAAAAAATAATATTATTAACTTAGCGCGGAAATAATTCCACATTAATTAATAAAAAAAACTTATAGTTAACTTAATTAAAAATAGTATTGGCTATTTGTTTTTGATTTGCAATTACCTCTTCTTGATTTTCAGTAATTTGATTTCTTCTTTTCGAGATTTCAATAGAATTTCGAAGAACATTTGCTGCGTTTTCTTGCCCAAGCTTTTTTAGTTTTTCTAATTTAATTTTATTCCTATCTGCTGCTTTTGAAAGTTTTATACATTGAACTTCATTATCTTTTGATCTTTTATTATTAGCCGAAGTAGTTGCTTTTGAAGGATGAAATTCTCCATTTAAAAATCTCTTATTGATTTCGATATTTTTCCTATTAAATCTTACGGATTTTTCATTTCTAGACATTATTGCTTTGTTTATTTGAATAAGTAATGAATTAACCTCAGATAATTTCTGGTTTATATTTATAATTTCTTGATTCACTTCAGCTCTATGAGTGAAATAATCAATATTTGCCATATTTATCATAGTCTCTCTAAAATTAACTTCAACTTCACCTTCAACATCCATGTTATTAAGAATAGCAATTCTATTCTTAAAAATTTCCTCCGTATTTCTCTTTGTTAAATGATGATTGCCATAAAATGCTGCTGTGTAATTTCTAGCTATAGATGCATTGTCTCTTTCTGATGAAGATCTTATCTCTTCTATTTTTGATCGATTCTCTTCAATTTTAGCGTCTAATTCAAAAATAGACTTCCTATTCGATTTAATTTTTGATTTTAATTTAGAATTAATATCCATAATAAATTGTCCTGATTTAAAGAGTTCATTTTTAAATTATAAGTTTAAAAATAAAAAAAAATAAACAAATTTTTTTTAATTTTTATTTAATTCATAAATACTGAAGATTTTATAGTTAAATTTTAATTATTTTAAAGCTTTGTTATTTTTTCATGGGTCTTTAATTTCATAAGAAATTTTTTCAAAAACTTCTATAATGCTATTCCTATCGACAGTACTGAAAATTCCTGATTGGATTTCTTCTTTATTCCAAAACCAACTTCTTGCAGGATCATCTTTCATTTTCCATTTTGGAAAAATTCTTTTATTACAATGCTCTTTAATTAACAGTTCAACTTCTAAGTGTCTGTCATCATCAAGTATTTTTTGAAAAGTATTACTAACCTTAAGCTCAGGGCCTTCAAGAAGTTGCAAATATATATCTTCTCTACAAATTAGAGCGCCAGTTATATCATTCTTGGAATTATAGGTTATAGCATCAGTTAATATACCATTCAAAATTGCTGTATCATAACCGAATGGTTTTGATTTATATATTAACCTGAAAATATTCAAAATTTCACCCTAAAAGTAATTTAAAATTTATTTTAAAAAATTAGAAAAATTTTTTACTATTTTAATTTATTTATTTATTCTATTTGATCTTTTCTTTTTATTAAAACTTATATTAGGCAAATTTACTACTTTTTCTAACTCTTGAAAAGCAAACATTGAATTTGGTATAGCTGAAGCTGAAACAAAATATTCCTGAAACTTTTGCTCCATCGCTGTTTCAATTTTATTTATTTGTTTGACTATTTTTGATATTTCAGTACGTGAATTTTTATTGAGCAAAGCTATTCTTGCACCCGCGCTGGCAGCATTTCCTGCAGATGTCACATTATCTAGAATGCAGTCTGGGATCATTCCAAGAATCATAGCATGCTTTGTTGATATGTGTGCACCAAAAGCGCCAGCCAAAATTATTTTATCAACTTTTTCTATATTCATTTCATCCATTAATAATCTGGAGCCTGCAAATAAAGCCGCTTTTGCTAATTGTATTGCTCTTACATCCCCATTTGTAACTTTTATTTTAGTTCCAACATCATTTTTTTCTTCATAAATTAAATAGCTATTTGTTCTACCATCAGCTATGCACCTTTCTGATCCAGTCTCTAAATTTGATCCAATTAATCCTGAGGCATCTACAATTCCTGCAATTCTCATTTCAGCTATTGCTTCAATTATACCAGATCCACAAATACCAGTAATTGGTTGTTTTTTAATATAATTTTTGAATTTTTCATTGTCTGACCACCAATCACATCCTATTATTTTAAATGTAGGTTCTTTTGAAATTGGATCAATTCGTACCTTTTCAATGGCCCCAGGTGCAGCTCTTTGACCAGCTGAAATTTGAGCCCCTTCAAATGCGGGGCCAGTAGGAGATGAACAAGCATAAACTTCATTTTTATTTCCAAGAATAAGCTCGGCATTAGTACCAACATCTATGATCAGTATGTTATCATTAGACTCATTTGGAGTTTCCGACAATATCACTGCAGCGGCATCTGCTCCAACATGTCCAGCTATACAAGGCAATATATATACTTTAGAATTTTCTAGTGAAAATAAACCTAATTCATCATTTTGGAAATAAAGAGAATCTGATGCTGCTAATGCAAAAGGAGCCTGGCCTAATTCTGTGGGGTTTATACCTAACAGTAAATGATGCATTACTGGATTACAAACCAAAGAGATTTCTACAACTAACTTTTTATCAATTTGACTCTCCTTGATTAAATTCCCACATAATTCATTAATAGTTCCTTGAACTGCGTTTTTGAGCTTTTCGGTACCATTGATATTCATCATTGAAAAGCTAACTCTACTCATAAGATCTTCTCCAAATCTTATCTGTGGATTCATTACGCCAGATGAATTAATAATTTTCCCTGAATTAAGATCACAAATGTGGGCTGCAATGGTAGTTGATCCTAAATCTATTGCTATTCCATAAAGATTTGAGTCCAAAAAACCAGGCCATATATTTAAAATTTCTCTATTTGCATTTTCACTATTAAAAACTGCACATGTAACGCACCAATTTCCTTTTCTTAGTATGATTTGTAATTTTGTTAATATTTTTAAGGAAATTGTTGCTTCTTTAATTCCCCATTGTTCCTCTAAAGCTAAAAATAATCTTTGTAAATCTCCAGAAGGATTATGGATGTCCGGTTGATCAACTTCAACATAATGAAGTTTTGTAGCTGAATTAATATCTATATCTCTTAATTCTATTCTTTTTCTTATAACTTGTTTATGAACCTGACTTTCTTCAGGTACATCAATTACGACATCTCCAATTATTTTTGTTTGACAACCTAGCCGTTCATCTACGCTGATACGTTTTTTTTCTAGTGATTTTTTTTCAACCTCAGTTAGTGAGTTTAAATTTTCTTTCTCAGCTATTATTCCAAATTTTGAAAAGTTTCCAAAAGATGGCTTTATTTTACATTTTGTACAAATGCCTCTACTTCCACAAACACTATCTAAATCAACTCCTAATTGTCTAGCTGCTTCTAAGACAGTAGTTCCACTTTTTATGTTACCTCTTAAACCGGATGGAGTAAAAAATACATTAAGATTTTTAGATAAATTTTTTTTACTTTTATTAGCTATTTTCATTTCTTTTTTTATAAAAAAATAATTATTTATAAATTATATTATCCTCTTCTATTTCTTCTTCTATTGGCTCTTTTTATCAATATTAGTAACTAAATTTGGATCTGATGAACTTATAATAGATCGATTGCGATTTATCCAATTTATACTATTCGGATCTCTATTCATAAGTAAATTTGCTGCGTATATTGAATTTAATTCATCAGAATTTGTTGGATTCATAATAGCACTAGACATTCCGGAAGCGATGGCCATTGGTAAAAAAGTTGAATTAATAGAATGTCTGTTGGGAAGTCCAAAAGAAATATTAGATGCACCACAAGTAGTATTAACTTTAAGTTCTTGGTTTAATTTTTTTACTAATTTAAATACTTGCTGTCCTGCTGTTGGCATAGCTCCAATTGGCATTACTAAAGGATCTACAATTATATCACATGCTGGTATACCATAGTCATTAGCTCTTTCTACTATTTTTTTTGCAACATTAAACCTAATTTCTGGATCTTCTGAAATCCCAGTATCATCATTAGAAATTGCTACTACAGGTACATTATATTTTTTAACAAGTGGTAGAATATTTTCCAACCTTTCTTCTTCTCCAGTAACAGAATTTAGTAAAGGTCTTCCTTTTGCAGTTTTCAAACCTTCTTCAAGTGCTCCGGGTACTGAACTATCAATACATAATGGGTACATCAACTACTTCTTGAACTAGTTGTATTATTTTTTTCATTAAAATAGGTTCAGTTTCATTTGGATTTGGATTAGAATTATAAACTACCCCTGCATTTATATCCAAAATATTAGCACCAGCTTTTACTTGCGCTAATGCATCCTTAACAACTGTATCAAAATTTTCTGCTTCTAATTCTGCAGCTAATTTTTTTCGACCTGTTGGATTTATTCTTTCTCCAATTATGCAGAACGGTTCATCAAGGCCTATAACCTCAGTTTTAGTTGAACTTTCTATAATAGTTTTTGTCATTTGGTAATCCGATATATTTATTAATTATTTGAATAAATAACCTATTTAAAAATATTGTTAACATAAAATCGACTGCTTGAAATGATAATCCGACATAGAACTAAATATGTTTTAAAAGTTGTTAATTGAAATTGTTTATATTATCATAAAAAAAAATAGTTTAAGTCAGATATAGCTTTTTACTATTTAAGAGAGGATTAAAATGGTAAACTTAGGTTCTGATCCTAAGTTGGTTAACAAAAGTTTGAATGTTAAAAAGGGTAACAATAGTAAAAAAAATTTATATGCAGCTTTAGATTTAGGTACTAATAGTTGCCGAATGTTGATAGCCCGACCAACTGGTTCAAGATTTGAAATTGTAGATGCTTTTTCAAAGTCTATTAGGCTTGGTTTAGATTTAGAAAGAACTGGAGAGCTTTCACAAGCTGGTATATCTAGAGCTTTACAAGCATTGCATGTATGTGCAAAAAAACTTAATAAATTTGGTGTCAAAAATTTAAGACTTGTTGCCACTGAAGCATGTAGGCGTTCGAAAAATGGTAAAAGTTTTTTAAAAAAAGTTAGAAAGGAAACAGGACTATCGCTTGAACTTATTAAACCTGAGGAGGAAGCTAGATTAGCAGTTATAAGTTGTGCTCCACTATTTGATCCAAAATTTTCTAATGTTTTAATAGTTGATATTGGAGGGGGATCTACCGAATTAGTTTGGATGGATCTATCACAAGTTTCAGAAGAAAATAGGATAGCAGAAATGCTTAAACTTAGGTTGGATAAAAAAAATAAAAATAAATTTCAAATTGACAAGTTTAATTCAAATTTTGTTAAAATAGTAGATTGGATTTCAGTCCCATTAGGTGTTGCAACTTTACTAGAACGTTTCTCTGACGTTGATGATGATAGTGCTAGATTTGCATTAATGTCTTGTGATTTTGAGCAAAAGATCGAAAATTTTTTACCTTATTTAAATGATGTTCAAATCGATCTTAAAAAAGAACTTCAGATAATTGGCACTTCTGGGACTGTAACTACCCTTGGTGCAGTTCATTTAGGGCTCAGAAGGTACGATAGATTAAAAGTGGATGGTCTAAATCTTTCTTCAACTGATATTGATAATGTAATAAAAAAATTTTTAATGCTAGGGCCTGATGGTAGAAAAAAAGAGCCTGGAATAGGTAGCGATAGGGCTGATTTAATTATGTCTGGATCTGCTATAATGCAAACTTTATTAAGAATTTGGCCTGCACGCAGTATGAAAGTTGCGGATCGTGGGTTAAGAGAAGGAATTTTATATTCCTTGATGTCTGCAGATAATCATTTTCAATAGAAGAATGAAAAAAAAATACTCATTAAAAAAAAATAATCAAAAGATCAGTGCTTTAGTAAAAAAAACAAAAAAAAATACTGACCGTTCTCTGAAAGTAAATATAAAGACTGCAAAAGGAAGAAAACTATCCTCTACAAATTGGTTAAGAAGGCAGCTAAATGATCCATATGTTAAGCTTGCTAAGGAGAAGGGTTATAGATCAAGAGCTGCATTTAAACTACTGGAGATAAATGAAAAATTTAATATTTTAAAATTTGGTGATTGTGTAATTGATCTGGGTTGTGCACCTGGAGGATGGTCACAAGTTGCTGTTGAAAAAACAAATGCAAACCTTGATCAATTAAACAAAAAAAAGGGAAGGGTTATTGGTATTGATTTAAAACCTATTTTGTCAGTTAGTGGTGCAGAAATACTTGTCCTTGATTTTTTAGAAACCAATTTTGAAGAAAAAATAGGAGAGATATTAAATTATAAAGTTGATAACGTATTATCAGATATGGCTAGTAATTCAACAGGACACAAAAAATCAGATCATTTAAGAATTATGGCTTTATGCGAGTCTGCGGCATTTTTTGCATTTAATATTTTAAATGAAGGAGGAAATTTTGTTTCAAAAGTTCTTGCTGGTGGTGCTGAAATGGAATTACAAAATATTCTTAAAAAAAAGTTTGACAAGGTTATAAATTTTAAGCCCAAATCAAGTAGATCTGATAGTTCTGAAAAATATGTAGTAGCCTTAAATTTTAAAAAAGATTGACTATTTAAAAATTAATCATTTTATTAAATCCAAAAGGTATAAAATATATGAAATTAGAAAATGCTTTAACATTTGATGATGTTCTATTGGTACCTGCTAAATCTTCAGTTACCCCTGATATGGTTAATACTGAAACTTTTGTTACTAAGAACATTAAACTTAACATTCCTCTTATTTCTTCAGCAATGGATACCGTTACAGAAACAAATATGGCAATAGCAATGGCTCAATGTGGTGGCATAGGTGTAATACATAGGAATTTAAGTGTAAGCAAGCAAGTAAAGTATGTATCTGCTGTTAAAAGATTTGAAAGTGGAATAGTTTATAATCCTATTACTTTAAATAGTGATGATACAGTTAAAACTGCAAAAAAAATTGCAAAAAGATATAATATCACTAGTTTCCCAATTGTAGATAAAGAGAAGAAAATATTAGGAATTTTAACAAATAGGGATATACGTTTTTTAGAAGATAATTCTATAAAAGTAAGTGAAATTATGACAAAAGAAAATTTAGCTACTGTAAGAGAGCCTATTACATCTTTTGAAGCAAAAAAAATAATGGCAAAAAGAAGGATAGAAAAACTATTAATAGTTAATGAAAATAATTGTTTATCCGGATTGCTTACTATTAAAGATATTGAAAAATCTGTTCTAAACCCCTTAGCTTGTAAAGATGAATTGGGTCGGTTACGTTGTGCAGCCGCTTCTTCTGTAGGAGATGAAGGTTATGAAAGATCAGTTTCTTTAATTGATTCAGGAGTAGATATTATTGTTATAGATACTGCACATGGTCACTCTGCAGATGTAATAGAGGCAGTTAAAAGAATAAAAAAAGAATTTATTAATACACAAATTATAGCAGGAAATGTGGTTACCTCGGAAGCCACAAAAGAATTAATAGATATAGGTGCTGATGGCATTAAAGTAGGAATAGGGCCTGGATCAATTTGTACTACTAGGATTATTGCTGGAGTAGGCATGCCACAATTATCGGCAATTATAAATTGCGTTAAAGAAGCCAATATGCGTGATATACCAGTAATTGCAGATGGTGGAATTAGATTTTCTGGTGATTTTGCCAAATCAATTGCATCAGGAGCTTCTTGTGCTATGATTGGTTCTTTGTTAGCAGGAACAGACGAGTCTCCTGGTGAAATATATTTGTATAAAGGAAGAAGTTTTAAAAATTATAGAGGAATGGGATCTTTGGGGGCTATGGCAAGGGGATCTGCAGATAGATATTTTCAAAAAGATATACAAGCTGATAAATTAATTCCTGAAGGAATAGAAGGTCAAGTCCCTTATAAAGGTCCAGTTAATAATATAATTTATCAATTAGTAGGTGGATTGAAAGCGTCAATGGGATACACAGGTAATGAAAATATTAAGCAAATGAAGAAAAATTGTAACTTCATTAAGATAAGTGGTGCAGGTTTGTCAGAAAGTCATGTGCACGATGTAAGAATAACAAATGAATCACCTAATTATAGCAACAATTAGTACTAACTTTAGAAAAAATTTATAAGTTTTAATGCAAGAAATTTCACGTGCAGTTGCAGCCATTAATATTTTGGATGACTATTTAAATGGTTTTCCTATAGAAAAAGCATTAAAAAAATGGTTTAGAAAAAATCGTTTTGCAGGATCTAATGATAGAAGAAATATTAGAGACTTTGTTTTTGATATTTTAAGAAAAAGATTAATTTTATATTATCCTTTTCAAATAAATGATTATTTGGAAAATGGGCGAATTTTAGTCCTTTCCTATCTCTATTTATATAAAAAAAACTCATTTTCTTTTGATGAAATAAAAGATAATAAATATTTTTTGCCATCAATAAAAGATAAAGAATTAATTATTATTAGCAATATCAATAAGTTAATAGAAAAAGCTCCTGTTAATGTTGTTCTTAATTATCCAAAGTTTCTTGAAAAAAAATTATCACAATCATTAGGTGAAAATTTTAAAAGAATTATGGAAATCTTTTTAAAAAGAGCACCCGTTTATCTAAGAATTAATCAAATTAAAACAAATTTTAAAGAAGCCAAAATTAAATTAGAAAGTGAAGGGGTTTTATGTGAAAGTTGTCCCAGATCAAAATATGCCTTAAAAGTCATAAGTGGTGAAAATAAAATTAAAAATTCTTCAATTTATCAACTTGGTGAAGTTGAATTACAAGATTTATCTTCTCAGTTAACAACTGAACTTCCTCAAATTGCTTCAAAAAAAAAAATATTAGATTTTTGTGCAGGAGGTGGTGGTAAAGCTCTTGCAATAGCTTCAAGATTAAAAAATAATGCTGATATTTTTGCGTATGATTTAAATCTTTATAAACATAAAAATCTCGTCCATAGAGCAAATAGAGCAGGAGCAAAAATAAAATTTCTTTATTCTAATAACTTAAAAAAGTACTTAAATTTTTTTGATATTGTTTTTGTTGATGCGCCATGTTCAGGAACTGGCACATGGAGAAGGGATCCAAAATTTAAATGGGAATTAAATAATCAAAAGTTAAATCTTTTAAGCAAAAATCAATTTGAAATCATTAATCAATCTTGTCTTTTTTTAAAAAAGGGTGGATTTTTGATATATGTTGTTTGCTCTCTTTTAGAAGAAGAGGGAACGTTAGTTGTTAAAAAATTTTTACTGAACAACCAATCTTTTTCAATAGTTAATTTTGGGTTATTTCATCCTATTAATGCTAGTGATGGTTTTTATTTTGCTGTCTTGAAAATGATTGATAAAATAGATATTTCTTGAAAAATTTAATATTATATATTAGAACATAAAGTGAACATTTGGAAAATAAACTAAATTTAATTATTTATCTTTTTTGTAATGTTGATAGATAAACAAAGATATGAAATAAGGAATGAGATATGACGAAGTTAATTAATTTTTCAGAAAGAGTACCAATGGATAAAGATAAAGCACTCGAAGCAGCCCTATCACAGATTGAAAGAAATTTTGGTAAAGGTTCAATTATGAAACTTGGTCAAGATAATCCTGTTATTGACATAGAATCTATTTCAACTGGCTCAATAAGTTTGGATATTGCTTTAGGTATTGGTGGATTACCGAAAGGGCGAATTATTGAAATTTATGGGCCTGAAAGTTCAGGTAAAACTACATTAGCTTTGCATGTAGTTGCCGAAGAGCAAAAACAAGAAGGCATATGTGCCTTTGTTGATGCTGAACATGCATTAGACCCTGGTTATGCAAAAAAACTTGGAGTTAACTTAGATGAATTATTAATCTCTCAACCAGATACAGGAGAACAAGCTTTAGAAATAACTGAGACTTTAGTTAGATCTGGAGCTGTTTCATTAGTTGTGGTTGATTCAGTAGCTGCTTTAACCCCTCGATCCGAATTAGAGGGGGATATGGGGGATGCCCAAGTTGGGGCACAAGCTAGATTAATGAGTCAAGCTATGAGAAAGCTTACCGGTGCCATTAGTAGATCCAATTGCATGGTTATTTTTATAAATCAGATTAGAATGAAAATTGGAGTAATGTTTGGAAGCCCTGAAACTACAACTGGAGGAAATGCATTAAAGTTTTATGCTTCAGTTAGGCTAGATATTAGGAGAATTGGTGCACTTAAAGACCGTGATGAAGTAATTGGAAATTCCACAAGGGTAAAAGTTGTTAAAAATAAAGTATCTCCACCTTTTAAGCAGGTTGAATTTGATATTATGTATGGAGAAGGTATTTCAAAAGTGGGTGAAATAATTGATTTAGGTGTTAAATTTGACATTATTGAAAAATCTGGCGCATGGTTTTCATATGGCGATGAAAGAATTGGTCAAGGTAGGGAGAATGCTAAGAAGTTTTTAATTGATAACCATGATACTGCTCTAGAGATTGAAGAAAAAATTAGAAGTGCCAATGGTTTAAATCAAAATATAATAACAAATTTAATTGAGGATAATTCCTCTAAAGAAACTAATTAAAAATAATTTAATTCTCCAAAAAGATTATGAAACCAAGTAACTAAAGAAAAATTAATGGCAGGTCTAGCAGAAATTCGATCTACTTTTTTAAACTATTTTAAAAAGCATGGGCATGAAGAGGTAAAAAGTTCAACACTTGTTCCAAGTAATGATCCTACTCTTATGTTTACGAATTCTGGAATGGTTCAATTCAAAAATGTATTTACTGGAATAGAGAGACGTTCTTACGATAAAGCTGTTACAAGTCAAAAATGTCTCAGAGCTGGAGGAAAACATAATGATCTAGATAATGTTGGATATACATCTAGACATCATACTTTTTTTGAAATGTTAGGTAATTTTTCATTTGGGAATTACTTCAAGGAAACTGCAATTCCTTTGGCATGGGATTTAATAACCAAAGAGTTTTCATTACCTAGAGATAGACTTTTAGTTACTGTTTTTCATAATGACAAAGAAGCCATCGATATTTGGAAAAAATATGCTGGCCTATCTGATTCCCAAATAATCAAAATTAATACTACTGATAATTTTTGGTCGATGGGACCAACGGGTCCTTGTGGTCCTTGCTCTGAAATATTTTTTGATCATGGTTCCAAAATTAATGGTGGACCACCAGGTTCACCAAATGAAGATGGGGATAGATTTGTAGAAATTTGGAATCTTGTTTTTATGCAGTATGATCAGTTAGATGGAGATAGAAGAGAAAATCTTCCAAGGCCTTCAATAGACACTGGTATGGGTTTAGAAAGAATGGGCGCTGTCCTTCAAGGAACACACGATAATTATAATACTGACTTAATGAGAGCCCTAATAGAAGAATCAGCAAATCTATCTAATCAGAATGTAGATGGAAAATTTAATATTCATCATAGAGTTATAGCTGATCATATTAGGTCGATATCCTTTTTAATTGCGGAAGGTATTTTCCCTTCTAATGAGGGAAGAGGATATGTATTAAGAAGAATAATGAGAAGGGCTATGAGACATATTCATTTTTTAGGAGTTAATGAACCGATGCTCCATAAAATGGTATCTTCTTTAACCCGAGAAATGGGAGCTGCATTCCCTGAATTAATTGAAGCAAAAGATTTAATTGAGGAAAGCTTGCTGAATGAGGAGATAAAATTTAGGTCAACTTTAGATAGAGGCTTAAAACTGTTAGATAAAGAAATTAAAAGATTGAACAAGGGAGAAAAGTTTTCTGGTGAATTAGCGTTCAAACTGTATGACACTTATGGCTTTCCTATTGATCTTACTCAAGATGCTGTAAGAGAAATTAATTTAGAAGTGGACATGAAAAGTTTCAATATTTCAATGGAGAAACAAAAAGAAAAGGCAAGAAATGCATGGATAGGTTCTGGAGAAAGAAAAATAGATCAAGTATGGTTTGATCTCGCAAATAATTTGGATTCTACTGAATTTCTTGGTTATAACAATTTAATCGCTCAAGCTAAGGTGCTAGCAATTGTATTAAATGGTAGAACTACAGATAGAGTAGCTGAGGGTAATTCTGCTGAAGTAATTTTTAATCAGTCACCTTTTTATGCCGAAAGTGGAGGTCAAATTTCAGATTCTGGGTATATAAATAATGAAATATTTGAAGCTGAAATAGAAGATATTAAAAAAATATCTGGTTTAATAATTCATAAGATTAATATTATTAAAGGACAAATTAATAATGGTGATTTAGTGAAACTAACTGTAGATCTTAATAAAAGAAGATCTATAGCTGCTAACCACTCAGCAACTCATTTGATGCATCAAGCATTAAAGGACGTTATTGGAGTTCAAGTTAATCAAAGAGGATCTTTGAATGATTCTGAGAGGTTAAGATTTGATTTTTCAAGCAATAAAGCTATGAGCAAGTATGAAATTGAAAAAGTTGAGCAAATTGTCAATAAGCATATTCTTGAAGATACAATAATAGATACAAGATTGATGGATATTGATGAAGCTAAGAAATTGGGTGCCCAAGCTCTTTTTAGTGAAAAATATGATAATGAAGTTAGAGTTATAATGATGGGGTTTAATCAAACTGTAATTTCAAAAGCTTCTTCCAAAAATAAAAGATATTCTATGGAACTATGTGGTGGCACCCATGTGCAAAGAACGGGAATGATAGGTTCCTTTATAATAAAATCAGAAATTGCTTCCAGCTCAGGTGTTCGTCGTATAGAAGCATTAACAGGGCTAAATGCTGTAAAGTATTTACAATTAAACCGTTCTTACATTGATCAAATTACTACTATCCTAAAGATACCTATAGAGTCTGTAAATGAGAGGTTAATTACACTTATAAAAGATAAAAAATCATTTACACAAAAAATTGATCGATTAAAAATAACTTCTTCAGCTATTCCTTCACTAGATAAATCAAACGAAATTAAGGTAATAAAAGGGGTGTCATTTGTGGTTAATAAACTTCAAAATATACCAATAAAAGAAATGCGATCATTAACGGATGATTGTAAAAAAAAGTTTGATAAAAGTATAATATTAAATTTATCTAATCAGGATAATAAAATTATTTACACAGTAGGCGTAACAAGTAACCTAACTGATAAGTATTCCGCTTCAGAAATTATTAAAATATTAAATCAATTATCTAATGGCAAAGGTGGAGGTAGACCCGATTTTGCTCAAGGAGGGGGTAGTGACGAAATTACTCAAAAAGAAATAATTAAAAATATTGAAATATTTATAAAAGAAAATTAAATTTTAAAAAACCTAAAGTTCTTTTATTAAGTTTTCTTCTACTTTTTCAATAAATTGAGATGTGTTTAACCAATTTTGTTCTTTGCCAATAAGTATTGCTAAATCTTTGGTCATGTAACCGTTTTCAACAGTTTTTAAAACTACGTTTTCAAGTTTTAAGGCAAATTCTTCGAGTTCTTTATTTTTATCCAAATTAGCTCTATGCTTTAGGCCACCAGTCCAAGCATAGATTGATGCTATTGAATTAGTAGACGTTTCATTTCCTTTCTGATGTTCCCTATAATGTCTTGTAACTGTTCCGTGAGCTGCCTCAGCCTCAAGAGTTCTTCCATCTGGCGTCATTAGTTGACTAGTCATTAGTCCTAAAGATCCAAAACCTTGAGCTACTGTATCTGATTGTACATCACCATCATAGTTTTTGCATGCCCAAACAAATGAACCAGACCATTTTAAGGCAGCAGCAACCATATCATCAATTAATCTGTGCTCATAAACAATATTGCTTTTTTCAAAATCTTCTTTAAATTCTTCTTCATAAACTTTTTGAAATAAATCCTTAAATCTACCATCATAAGCTTTAAGTATCGTATTTTTTGTAGACAAATAAACTGGCCATCCTAGTTTCAATCCATAATTTAATGAAGCTCTAGCAAAATCTATTATAGAACTATCAAGATTATACATTCCTAGGGCTATTCCACTAGAAGGTGCGTCAAAAACTTCTTTTTCAATGACTTGACCGTTATCACATTCAAATTTTATTGTAAGTTTTCCTTTTCCTGGAAAAAGAAAATCTGTTGCTTTATATTGATCACCAAAAGCATGTCTTCCTATTACTATTGGGTCAGTCCAGCCTGGTACTAGCCTTGGTACGTTTTTACAGATAATTGGCGCTCTAAAAACTACACCACCCAAAATATTTCTTATTGTACCATTAGGTGATCTCCACATTTTTTTTAAATTAAATTCTTCAACTCTTGCTTCATCAGGGGTTATAGTTGCGCATTTTACACCAACACCAAACTTTTTTATTGCATTTGCTGCATCAACAGTAACTTTATCATTGGTATTATCTCGTTCCTCAATACCTAAATCGTAGTAATGTAAGTCTATATCTAAAAATGGTAGTATTAATTTTTCTTTTATGGTTTTCCAGATTATTCTTGTCATTTCATCCCCATCAAGTTCAACAATGGGGGTTTCGATTTTTATTTTATTTTGCATCTTATTTATACCAATAGTGCTGAATTTATTGTAACCTTGAGAGATGATTGTTAATAGTTTAAACGATTAAATATTTGTATTATCTATCATCATGTTTATTAACATGTTTCAAGCTTTTTTTTAGGAAATAATGTCCAAACCTCATATAATATTATCAAGACCACAACTGGGAGAGAATATAGGTGCTACTGCTAGAATAATGTATAATTTTGGTTTAGAAAATTTGCGATTAATTTCACCAAGGGATGGATGGCCTAATACAAAAGCAAATACTGTATCTTCAGGTGGAGGTGGTGTAATTGATAATGCTGTTTTGTATAGTAATTTGAATAGTGCAATTAATGATTTAAATTTTGTATTTTCTACAACCATCAGAACAAGAAAATATTCTAAAGAAGTTTTTAGTCCTGAAAAAGGTATTAAATATGCAAAAAAACTTTTGGATAAAGGAAATTCTGTAGGAATTTTATTTGGTTCAGAGCGAGCAGGATTAGAAAAAAACGAATTATCTTCTTCTAATGCAATAATTTCAATTCCTGTTAATAAAAATTTTAAATCACTGAATTTATCTCATGCGGTAGCTGTAATTTCATATGAATGGATTAAAACCATTAAAAAAGACAATTTTGAAAAAAACGTTATCGAAAAAGAGTTGGAATATGTAAAAAAAATAGATATTGAAAAATTTGTATTAAAATTGAAATCTCAACTTAAACAAAAAGGTTATTTTTGGCCTGAAGATAAGGTCGAGAGTTTAAATTTAAATATTGATAATCTTTTCCATAGTTTAAAGCTTACAAGATCAAATCTTAAAACTTTATTTGGTATAATAAAGAATTTAGATAAAAAACAATAAATATGCGTCTGAAAGACGCAATAATAAAAAAAAAATAGAGATTTACATCAATATAATGCTTATTTCAACAAATAAAAATCTACATCCTTATAATAATACATCAGTTAATTATTGGTTATTTGGTCTTCTTTTTCTTTTATTATTTATGATTTTAATTGGTGGTCTTACCAGATTAACGGATTCTGGACTTTCTATTACAAATTGGGAACCAATTTTAGGTGCAATTCCTCCCTTAACAAATTCTGATTGGATACTTTCATTCCAACAATATAAGCTAACTAATGAATTCAAGTTACAGAATTTCCAGATGTCAATTTCTGATTTTAAAGTTATTTATTGGTGGGAATGGGGTCATAGGCAATTTGGTCGCATAATTGGGTTATTTTGGTTTTTTGGATTTCTTTATTTTTTAATTTCAACAAAACTTCCTATTTTTTTTAAAATTTCTTTTTTTGTATTAGGTTTTTTAGGTCTTACTCAAGCTTTTATTGGGTGGTGGATGGTACAGTCCGGCCTTAATAACGAAAAAAATTTATTGGATGTAGCTTCATATAGATTGGCTATACATCTAAATCTAGCTTTGATAATTGTATCTTTTATTTTTTTATTAATAAAAATTAATAATCATTGGTTTCAAAAAATCAGTCTTTTAACTTTTTTTTCTAATTTTTCGATTGAAAAATTTTTGATAGGTTTATTTATAATTTTTGTTTTTTGTCAAATAACATTAGGTGCTTTTGTTTCTGGCATTGATGCTGGAAAAAGTTATAATGAATGGCCATTAATGAATAATAATTTTGTACCTGAAGATTATTTAAGTCTAGAACCTTATTACCAAAACTTTTTAGAGAATCCAGCTACCGTTCAATTTAATCATAGGATAATGGGGTATTTTATTTTTGTATTTAGTGTATTTATTTGGATAAAACACAGATTAAATCCTGATCAAAACCAAACAATAAAAAAGGATTACAACATACTGATTTTATTGGTTTTTACTCAAGTTTTTGTAGGTATATTTGCAGTTATTTATGCTGTTCCTATTTCTTTGGGAGTTATACATCAGTTATCTGCAGTATTTCTTTTATTAGCAGGTATAAATTTATGGTTTAATTTATTTTTATATAAATGATAAAACTACTTAAATTTATTTTTAATCAGACCACTCAGGTATTCTTTTTTCAATAAAAGCTGAAATTCCTTCATTCGTTTCTTCATATATCATATTTTCTACCATAATATTTGCTGTATATTCGTAAGCTTTTTCTAGATTCATTTCTGCTTGATTATAAAAAGCTTTTTTTCCAATTTTAACCACTCTTTTATATTTTTCAGCAATTTTTAATGCGATTTCATTAGTTTTATTTGATAATTCCCTTTCTTCAGTAACATGATTAATTAATCCCGCATCCTTTGCCTCATCTGCATTTAAGAAATCGCCAGTAACTAGCATTTCAAAAGTTTTTTTTCTACTTATATTTCTTGACAAGGCTACCATAGGTGTAGAGCAAAAAAGTCCAATATTAACACCATTAACTCCAAATCTTGCATTTTTTGATGCTACTGCAATGTCACAGGTTGCAACAAGTTGACAACCAGCTGCAGTTGCTATTCCTTGTACTTCTGCAATTACTGGTTTTGATAAATTATTAATTTTAATCATTATTTTAGAACATCTTTTGAAAAGATCTTTAAAGTAACTAATACCTTTATCTTGTGCAGTTCTAGCATTTTGCATTTGTTTTAAGTCATGCCCAGCACAAAATGCTTTACCAGTTGATTTTATAATAACTACTTTAGTTTTTGAGTTTAAAGATGCTTTTTCTAATGCATTAAGTAATAAACCTAGCATTTCATCAGACAAAACATTTAATTTATCTGGATTATTAAATGTTATTATTTCTGATTTACCCTTGACTTCATGTAAAAGAATGTCACTCATATAAACCTCCATATTATTTTTTTCTAAATCTATTTAACTTATGATAATAAGAAATGAAAAATCAAATATTAATTGAAGAGATTACCAAAAAAATAAAAATTATTTTTCCGCAGGTTGCAAATAAATATGAAATTATTTCTTTAAAAAATAATTGCAGTGAAGTAAAACTCTTATCAAATAATAATAACTTAAGACCTGGTAATACAATTTCTGGTCCTTCTATGTTTGAACTTGCAGATATATCCTTTTATATTGCTGTTATTGCATCTACAGATTTAGGTGAGAAATCTGTAACAACCAATGTATCCATTAATTTTATTAAAAAACCCTTATTATCTAATTTAATTGGTATTTCTGAAATAAAAAGAATAGGTAAGAGATTAGTAGTAGGAGATGTTGAGATTT
>JBJLFR010000025.1:0-20441 GCA_045565285.1 Paracoccaceae bacterium | reverse complement strand
GACAAAATAGTTTAGTACTAGAAGCGATGCATGAGGCCCTGGACGAAGCAGGTGCTGGCTCAGGTGGTACGAGAAACATATCTGGCACAACAATTTATCACAACGAGCTTGAAAGAGAATTGGCTGGCCTCCATTTAAAGGAGTCTGCTTTACTTTTTACAAGTGCCTACATAGCAAATGACGCGACACTGTCTACCTTGGCAAAGTTGTTGCCAAATTTGATAATTTATTCAGACGAATTAAACCACGCCTCCATGATTGAAGGAATACGACGAAACGGCGGAGAGAAGCGGATTTTTAAACACAATGATATGGGCCATCTCCGCAAACTTTTGGAGCAAGACGATCGAGCGGCACCAAAATTAATTGCCTTTGAATCGATTTATTCGATGGACGGTGACTTTGCTCCAATAAAAGAGATTTGTGATTTGGCTGAAGAGTTTTCAGCAATGACTTACTTAGATGAAGTGCACGCCGTGGGTATGTACGGGGCATCTGGTGCAGGCGTCGCGCAGCAAGAAAATTTGATGGATCGAATAGATATAATTAATGGTACCCTGGCAAAGGCGTACGGAGTTATGGGCGGATATATCGCATCAAGTGGTAAAATTTGCGATGCAATAAGAAGTTACGCACCAGGTTTTATTTTCACGACATCACTTGCGCCGACCTTAGCAGCAGGCGCTCTAGCCTCTGTACGTCATTTGAAGGAGAACCCAGAGATACGGGATAGACATAAACTGAACGCAAAAATTTTAAAAATGCGTTTAAAAGGTCTGGGTTTACCGATAATTGATCACGGTTCTCACATTGTTCCAGTAATTGTTGGAGACCCCATTCACACCAAAAAACTTTCAGATCTTCTATTGGTGAACCACAAAATTTACGTCCAGCCAATAAACTTCCCTACAGTTCCCAGAGGTACTGAAAGGTTGCGTTTTACGCCATCTCCCGTCCACGGCAAGAAAGAGATAGATCATTTAGTGAGCGTTATGGACGAATTGTGGTCTCATTGCGCGCTAAACAGGACCGAACTGACAGCTTAATAACCCAATCTAACTTGTATGTGCTTTATTCGCTTATTATGGTAACTGTTTGGCATACAATTTGCGAATCGACTGCAAAATATTATTGGTTGGAAAAGATATGAAGTGGCATGAGCCAAAAGGTAATGTAATTTCACATATGACCCACCCAAAAGGGTTTGATGATTATGACTTTCGTCTAGGTGATATTTTAAGAGGAGAGCGCGCCACTTTAGGTAAATCATTGCTTGATGTGGAAAAAGAACTCAAAATTAAGGCTAATTATGTTGCTGCAATAGAAAATTGTGATCCTACAGTATTTGAGTCTCAAGGATTTATTGCCGGTTCTGTAAGATCGTACGCTCGTTATTTAGAGTTGGACCCAGATATAATTTATACCCTTTTTTGCAATGAAAGTGGTTTTAACGCCATTCATGGAGTTGCAAGTTCAAAACTCCAAATTGAAGAAGTTAAAAAGAGTAAGCGAACTTCAAAAGATAGCCTATTTACCCGACCAACTACGGCTTATCTGCCAGAACAAAAGAAATGGTATGAAAATATAGAGCCAGGCGCTGTGGGTTCACTCGGCGTAACGATCGCTCTAGTATCTACACTAGGATACGGAGCTTGGTCCTTTTTTCAGGAAATACAAAAAGTTGACCTAACTCCAACTGAGAGCCAACCGGTGGTACTGACGGAACTTCAACTTTTACCTACAGCTTTGGACATTACGAATAACCTCATGCTTGAAAACTCAGAGAGTTCTCAAAAAAATTCATCTAGAATAAATAGAATCTATAGATCTACTGCTCTCGATCAGCCAGTAATTGTTGCACGGGACGAGCCTATATCTAAGCTAGATCCAAATCAATTTGGACTTTTTGCACAAGTTCCGTCGAAGGAAGAAATTGGAATAGAAGAAATCATTTCGGATTTAATTCCTAGAAAAAATAGCACTGACGAAAATATCAAGGCAAATTTTCCAAAAGTGTCTGAAGATATTCCTCCGGCGGTAACATTGATTACTTCAAAAGAAGCATGGATAGAAATTATTGCTGCTGATGGATCAGTTATATACAAAAATTTGATGCAACCCGGCACTGAGTTTGTTCTTCCTCAGACTGAGACACCTCCCACACTTCTGGCTGGGATGTCTGGATACGTTTATTTGGCTATAGACGGCATTTTGTACGGTCCCGCAGGCAAAGGTGTAAACGTGGTAAAAAATGTTGCACTAGACCCTCAATCTATTTTAACGAGTTACAAACCGGCGCAATATGAAAGAGACCCACATCTACAAAAGTTAGTTGCCGATGCCAAATTTAGCATAATTTATACAAATGCAATGGATTAACTGGCGTCTTGCGAGAATCGTAACTAAGTCTTAGCCTTGCGGTAAGTAATTTCACAACATTTGAGGATTAAAATGTCTATCAACCATGTTCGCCCATGGCGTAATATCGAAAGACGAAAATCACGACAGATAATGGTGGGCAATATTGCAATAGGTGGTGATGCGCCGATTTCGGTGCAGACTATGACTAATACAGACACAAAAGATGTAAAAGCAACAGTTAAACAAATAACTGCTGCAGCGGACGCAGGCGCAGATTTAGTTCGAGTTTCAGTGCCTGATGAAGCAAGCAGCAAAGCTCTAAAAGCAATTATTCAAAATAGTCCAGTACCCATAATCGCAGATATCCATTTTCACTACAAAAGAGGTATTGAATCTGCAGAAGCTGGCGCCTCATGTTTGAGAATCAATCCTGGAAACATTGGATCAAAAGCACGCGTTAAAGAAGTTATTCAGGCCGCAAAGGATAATAATTGCGCCATCCGAATAGGCGTAAACGCTGGCTCATTGGAAAAACACTTGCTCGAAAAATATGGTGAACCCTGCCCAGACGCAATGGTGGAAAGCGGTTTGGATCACATTAAAATTCTTCAAGATAATGATTTTCACGAATTTAAAATAAGCTGCAAAGCCTCAGATGTTTTCATGGCAGCGGCAGCATACCAAGCGTTGTCTGAAGCTACAGACGCGCCTATTCACCTAGGGATTACTGAGGCAGGTGGTCTAACTACTGGGACAATAAAATCAGCAATTGGACTTGGCAATTTATTATGGATGGGAATAGGAGATACAATACGCGTTTCATTATCTGCTGATCCAGTTCAAGAAGTTAAGGTCGGATATGAAATTTTAAAATCCCTCGGCTTGAGGCATAGAGGCGTCAATATTATCTCTTGCCCATCCTGTGCACGCCAAGGATTTGACGTTATTAAAACGGTCGAAATTTTGGAAAGAAAACTTGAGCACATTAAAACACCGATGAGCTTGTCTATAATTGGTTGCGTTGTAAATGGCCCTGGTGAAGCGTTGATGACCGATGTTGGGTTTACCGGCGGGGGAGCCGGAAATGGAATGGTTTATTGGGCAGGCAAACAAGACCATAAAATAGAGAACACACAAATGATTGATCATATTGTTGAATTGGTAGAGCAAAGAGCATCAGAAATCAGCTCTGAAGAAAAAGTCTGATCTGTTTAGAGATCAACTTCAGTTTAGGTTATACCACTATGTTTCTTAAAATACTCAATCACACTAAGCAAAGAGCAATATGGTCTTGGGAAGGTTTCCTGCACGTTTTGATTACGGAAAAAAGTGTATATCAATGGGTTTTCGCAAACGTTATTTCCTTCTTAGCCGCTATGGCACTTCCCATATCAACTGCTGAACGGTCACTATTGATCATGGGAGGTATTTTAATTCTTGCAATGGAATGCATGAATACTGCGATCGAACGAGTTGTGGATGATATATCCGGGGATAAAAGGGAACTTGCTAAACAAGCAAAAGACACTGCAAGCGCTGCTGTTGCGCTATCAGCTATCGCTGTTGGGTTTGCTTGGATTGTAATTATTCTTGGTATACTGTGGTAGTAATATAATCAAAATTTACTTTTTAAAATTTTCTCATGTTCTTTCAATTGCCGTAAAACAGAGTCTGTGATTTTTTTATCTGGCTTACCTAGATGGTTTCGGGTCAAATTTTTTTTCTTTTCAAATTCCATACGAGCCAGTTCACTAATTTCTGAAATTTTAAAGCCTAATGCTTTCTGATTTCCCATAACATTCCCCAATATCAGAGGCTACATGACAAGTGATCCGAACTAAGATGTCAAGTTAAATAAAGTTTACATCGAAATTAGCCTTATGCACTTTTACTTTTGGAGGGACAGTTTATACATCCTAAAATAGCAAAATGTATGCGATATTTTGTGACTAAAAAATATATGCCTAAGACGGACGCCTGCAGATAATAAAAACAATACGCTTCAGAAAGTTACAACAATTGAATATTGGCAGAATAAATTTTTGGAACTAACTCACATTGTAAAGATGCCTTAAATAACTGCTCAGAGAATGAATTGATGAATAAAATTTGCAGGTTACCAATGGTTGCCCTTCTCGCGGGGATAATAATACTCATAGCTATTCAAGTTGACAGACATTCTTACAAAAGTACATTTGGATACTTAGGTGGAAACAGTATTGAAATTATAGAAAGCGAGCAATCTTCAAAAATTTACACAATTATTTGTCATGGCTATGCTGGTTCGAAGGAAATGATGCGGCAAATAGCATTCGATATAGCGAATGCGGGAAGTAATGCGGTATTATTTGACTTCATCGGACATGGCTCCAATAGCGATCAATTAGTAAATAACCCCACAGAGCTTTCAGGTACTACCCAACAACTTGTTGATCAACTGATCCGGGTAATCGACTTTTTAGAAACAGAATATGGAAGTGACATAAAATTATACTTAATTGGTCATTCGATGGCATCCGATATCGTTATTCGAGCGAGCGAATACAAGGATATATCATCAATTGCCGCAATTTCACCCTATTCGACTAAAGTTACAAAAAAATTTCCCAATGATCTATTACTAATATCTGGTCAGTTTGAAAAACATCTACGTTCCCATTCATTGAAATTTACTCAGTTATTAGACCCAAGTGCAAATGAAAATATTGAGTATTTTAACGGACCAAACAGAAGAAAAGCGTCTTATACAGAAAACACTGGACACGTCAGCGTCATTTATTCCCCAAAGACATCCATAGAGATCATTGATTGGTTCAAGCTAAATTATTATGCTCGACCTTTTTGGGCTACGCATATTATGTGGACCTTAATAAGTTTAACGTTGATAACTTTTGGGTTATCACGATTGAGTATCTCAAAGCAGACTTACGAGGAGAGAGATAATATTAGCAAAGCTAAGTCTGTTTTCATTAGTCTTTCGTCGCTAACTATCGCTTGTTTATCTAGCTTTGTTCAATTTGAGCCTTTTTCAATCTTCGGTTTTGGCAGTATCGCGACTTATTTTGGTCTTAATGGCATTATTATACTTTGTTTATCTAACAAGATAAGGGAAGATTTTGGTAAATTTTATTTTATTCCATTCATGAAACTAGTGCTAACTTTTTTATTTTTAGCTATTTTAATTAATCATTTTGTCGGCTCATTCTTTCTCACTCATCAGCGAGTTTTTGCATTTCTTACAATACTTGCCCCAGTAACTATATTTTGCATGGCAACGGAGAAGCTTATTTCGATGTCTACTCGCACAGTATCGGTTTTGGTTCGGATTGCACCAATATTAGGATTTACAATTCTATTAACACTTCACCCGGGGCAATATGGCGTAATGTTTACAACAGTGCCTATCTATATTTTCTATTACATTGTGTTTGGGTTTATTGGTAAATGCCAACGGAGTATTATTGGGCCGAGCTCTGTGGGTGCAGCACACGGCGTTTTTTTGGCCTTTGCGTTTGCTGCTACTAATCCAATTTTTTCTTCATAGTTAATGGTACATCTTCAGACAGTTAACAATTATTTAGGACAGCGCCTTCTACTGTATTAGCTAAGATACCAAATCGTAATCTTATAGCTTAACCAAACGCCTAATAAAGAAAAAATTAAGGTGGAAAATAAGTACAAAAACAAAATATTTAAGTTTTGCTGTTCCCATAATTTTAACACATCTAAAGAAAATGCTGAAAAGGTTGTAAAGCCACCTAAAAAGCCCGGCACAAGCAACAAAAAAGCCTTATGATTAATGTGATCTACGAAAATTGCATATACGCTTCCAGCACAAACAGCTCCCAATATATTTACCGTCATTGTCCCAAACGGGAAATTGACAAGGTTACCAATACTAAAACGTAACACTGAACCAAAAGCACCACCCACTGCTACGAGTAACAAATTTACCATCCTAAATCTGTCTCTGTTTGTTTCATGGAGGTCTCAAAACTGCTCAAAAAATAAGCCAATTGTGATACCAATCAATAAAGCAATTATTAACTTTTTTTTTGTATCCATTTGCTCATTCACATTATATTTATATGACTACTTCAAAACCCTCGAAAACAGGACGACCAAGGTAAACATCAGAATGAGTACCTGCACCTTTATGAGCTTGTCTGAATGCTTCCGATTTTGTCCAATTCGTAAAATCTAACTTTGAGTTCCAGGTAGTATGAGAGGCATACAAGGTATACTCATCGTTTGATACCCCTTTTATCAAATTAATGGTTAAAAACCCATCGACATTCGTCAAGGTACTATCACGAGATCGCTAAATATCTTCAAAAGTTTTTTCCGCTCCCAGAACTATTTTAAATCTATTCATCGCAAACCCCTTTTTATCACCATGTAAGTTATTTATTTGAATTATTGGGACTGTTACGCTTAACTAATTAAGAAAATTGATTTTTTTGTCAGTAAGTAAAAATAGAAACCAACCCAAGATGCAGATAGCAAGCGAAAATTTAAAAAAAAATATCCTCGCTGCAGACGCGGTTGGGTTTTCAAAGTTAGTGTCTGAGAATGAATATGAAACGCTAGCATCACTTAAAGATTGCCTTAATATCTTTGCTGAATTGATCTCTAAAAATGGTGGACGCATCTTCCATTCCGCTGGCGATTCCGTGCTTGCTGAATTTGTGGACAGTAAAAACGCGCTGAAGGCTGCAAGGTTAATTCAAAGTGAGATATGCGAACATCAGAATTGCACAAAGTTACAGAAACTTGAGTTCAGAATCGGCATCGATCTTGGAGAAGTATTTGCGGATGGAGAAAATTTGCTTGGCGAAGCAGTTAACTTCGCTGTGAGGCTTGAAAGTTTCGCACAACCAAATGGCATAAGCCTATCGAAGCGTTTCTATCAAAATTTGGGGATGTCAGAATTATTAGTTAGTGATCATGGAATACAAACCATAAAAAACTCTCAAATTCACTGTTTTGACTTAATTCTTCCAGGCTTACGAAAAAGACGTTTACTCAGCTCTAAAGAGAGATTTAGAATTAAAGTTGGTGTTCTGTTTTTTATCCTTGTTTTAACAACTTGGGCATATAACTACTTCTTTGTTACCGAATATGAACGCAGTTCTGTGGCAGTCGTTCCTTTTATAAACAAATCCGATGACCCAAAACTAGATTATATCGTAGCCGGCCTCCGCAATGAAATTTCGGGATCACTGTCACAGATAAGCAGTATGGATGTAATTTCTAATTCTAGCATCAATGCAGAGTCTTTACAAAATCAAAGCTTTCTAGAAATCTCTAAACAACTTGATTTAGACCACTTAGTATTTGGTGAAATTTCTCTTCAAGATTCTAAAATTGAATTAGCAGTTAATTTGTATGAATCACAGCAGGACGCAACTAGCACTATTTTTTCAACCACAAGCGAACTTACAGAAATTTTGCAGAAAAATGCGCGTGCCGTTTCCAGCGTAATAGATAGCATCGATGTCCCCATATCATCTTCTGAAAAAGCAAATGCCCTGAGACAGGGAACATTAAATGTAGCCGCGTATGACGAATTTCTAAAAGGAGATTATCACTTTAACTTAAGAACCCCTATCGATACTTACAGGGCAAAAATCCACTTTGATAATGCAATTGATACTGACCCAAAATTTGCTCGGCCATATGGTTACTTAGGAATATTATTTTCTCGGATTTCAAACCCTATTGCTGGCTCAGCGTTTAAAAAAGAAGAACAAGACAGCGCTATTTATTTAGCAGACTTAACGACCAAAGTTGCCACATCGCTTGGCCCAAACGTGCCCGAGACCTTTTTTGCCCGCGCTTTTGTTCAGACGTTGCGACTTGGTCAACATAAAGAAGCGCTTAAAAATGTGAATATTGCCTTAGCATTACGCCCCAGCTATGCAGACGCTCTGGGTGTTAAGGCGACTGCACTTCTTGGACTTAAAATGCCTTTGGAAGCGCTACAAAGCTTAGAAAAGGCACGGAAATTAAATCCCAACTTTTCAATAGAGTACCTGAGTATCGAGGTTATTGCGCATTTGATGATGGAGGAATGGAGCAAAGCAAAAGAGATTGCAACTTTAGCGTTGCAGCGACTGCCAGAGCATGAGCCTAGTTTAGTCATGGTTATAATGGCAGATGTAGCTCTTGGAAATATGGAGGACGCGCTGTGGAACTTGGAGGAACTCTTGATACTCAACCCAGATTTCAAATTTCAGACCTGGCAATTTGGTGACTTTAAGTTCCTTAATGAGATTGCCTTACAAACTGCTATAAAGATTTACGAGTAGGATACAAATAGACATCGCAAGAGAAACCCGCGACCTCCCCTTACAATTAGGCATACGGCTAGACACACAGACATCCCCAAAAGGGATTAAATTATTGATTTATAATAAGAATAAGTGGCGCGGTTGACGGGACTCGAAACCGTTATTTTATGTCCCATGGTGGCCCGTGGTGTCCCTCCACGGCTGGCACTGGCTTGGCACTGCAGTGCCAAGTGATTCTTGGCACTGAGCACTATTCGATGATAGGCCTGGGTTGAGGCTTTGGCATGTTAGAAACGCGGTGTGTTTGCTGACAACGCATCATCATGACACCGTATTGTTCTTGGATAATGTTCTTCTTGAGTAATTATTGTTTCTGTTTATGAAAACTTTCAAATAGTGTTTAAAAAAATACAATGTTTGGAACTCACGTTTGCGTAATTTAATAATACTTCTCATTTTCTTAAAATTCTCAGTTGGGTATGCTTTCGCGCAAGTAAACCAAAGTAAAATCACACAAGGCGATGCGATATGTATAGAATCGAATAGCATTCCGGATCACGAAGTAGGGACATTTCCTAACCGTGCGAACCCACATAGCATCAGAGAACAAAGTATCAAATTGTGTGTTTCAAGTAATCCTAAGAAAAATTCCAAACCACAATTCATCAAAGGGACAATAGGGATAGCATTAAATGGGATTCAGTTTCGACCCAATACCGCAGGATCTTATGATCCGTCATCGAAAAGTGGTCATAGTCGCAATGGTGACAAACGATGGACGCTTGATATCTTTGGAGCGAAAAATAGACTAGGCTTAGATATGAACAACGGTCACGTGGGACCAAATGGGTTGTATCATTATCATGGGATCGCTGAAAGCTTGATTGGGAACTCTGACAGCTCTTTTATCGGATACGCTGGTGATGGATTTGAAATCCATTTTGTGGGTAGAAAAGTTCAGTCAGGATATACGCTTAGATCTGGAGAGAGGCCTAGTGGTCCGGGAGGAGCTTTTGACGGCACTTTTAATGAGGATTATGTCTATTCTCACGATCATGAAACTCTGGACCAGTGTAATGGCGGACAATTAAATGGCAAATATGTTTACTTTATAACCTTAGATTATCCATTTATTGGGCGTTGCCTCTGGGGAGATATTGCACCAGGGTTTGGTTCCAATCGCCACTAATTTAGCTCGTGACCTAAAAAACTGAATTCTACCCTCTTCGCTATCTTAAGCCGACATGGTTATCATTGAAAGATATAAGATAACAACACCCCAATTACCAATGCTGCAACTAAAGGACTTGAAATCCTTGCAAACCTTTCGGTTGAACGACCCGTGTTAGCACCTTCGTTCGCCATTTTGTAATGGCTAATTATTCCAATCATCATATTATAGGTTACTACGACCGTTGCCCAAATAAACAATGCATCCGTAAAGTTCAGATAATGAGTTGTTGGCAATTCACCCGCTAATGAGAATTTAAGCGCAGGGATCGTGAGAAATAAAGTCAATTGACCACCAATTCGCCAATTATAAATATCGTAGTTACCAGACGGGTAGAAATGGTTCATCAACAAAGACAGAAATACTATAGAAAAAATTGGAAATAGTATTTTTTGTAAGGCATCTAAAAACCCATGGTTTACATTTACATGAGCTATAATATAAGAAAATTTTTCATGACCGCCGTGGTTTAAACTTGTTCTACCTTCCTCTTCCAGAATGGTTTTTTCTACCTCCCAATTACCCTTGACCACTTTATGATGAGCATCGTGATGGCCAATTTCTAAGCTTTCAGGATAAAAAACCATTTTTTGCTTATTTCCAGAAAATGATGCGATATCTAAAAATAAATCAAGATCACCGAATGGATACTTCGGCATTTCTGCATCAATACTTAATTCGGCGTCAAATCGCTCAAATAATTCAAATTTACCGTCAAGCACGTCTAGTGTTTTATAATGAACTGTTCTTGGAGTTTCAGCATTTGATATAAAAAATTCGGGGTACCAAATTTCATGGAGATATTCATTAAGTTCCTCGCCATGAATTATTTCGTCGCCAAACTTAGCCAAAAATTCTGCAGCTTTTTTATCCTCCCAGGCGAGCAAAACTTCGACGGAGGCACGATAGTGTCCCTCAGAGATGTCAATATCGTAAATTTCATCATAGAGGATTTTGGTGTATACCAAATGATCAGTATTGATGTCTGAGATCTCTACTTTTTCGCTGGAGTGGTCTGCTTTCGTTTCAGCAAAACTCAGACTGGATGTGATTAGAAAAAAGTCCGACGAAAAATAAAAAAAACTTTTTCATATCGCTGCAACGGCCATTGCTACTTTATTAACTAAACGCATTTGTCATCCTTTTATGACTATATACCCTTCAAAATTAACAATCTCACCCCACCAGCTAGTACAAAAACTGTAGTTATTTGTCCCACGTCAGCTTTTCATTGCGCCACTGAATGACACAGGCTAGTCTTTCTTAAGACGGAGGGGTTTTATCATTTATTAAAAAATAGGTATTTTATTGGAAAATTTTATTTTGACTATAAAAGACTTTTTATACGTTATAACTATAAAAACTTTGATAGTAGCCACTGCTGCTTTAGGTGCTACAATCTATTGTATAGAAAATGAATTTGTCACTGAAATACCTATTTCGTTAATTGGATTAGCTGTGGTCTTCCCTCTTGTTTTTACAATCGGGACTGCTTTTCAAAGAAGAGACCTGGCCCTTAAAGAATATGGTGCAATTAATTCTAATTTTGCTGCTATATTTTTTATAGCCAAAAATTGGCAACTAGAGGATAAAGAAAACACGTGTGACCTAGATAGTTTAAAAAAAACCATTGGTGCTTTGTTTGATCTGATAAAGGAAGATTTACAAGACCAGAAATCTACAAATCTAATAAAACAAGAAATATACACTAATTTTGAGGAGTTGTTTAAATTAACTTCTAAAATTCGCCCTGATTCCAGCTTAGTATTTTTCTACAACAATTTAATGTCCAGTTATGAAACTCTAAATAGTCTTTCGGAATATAGAACTCCAAGAGGCTTGAAAGCCTACAGTAATGTTTTTTTGGCTATATTTCCAATCTTATTCTCTCCCTACTTTGCATCACTAAGTAGTGAATTTTATAGTGTAGGACTGGTAGTGGCCTTTGTTTATAGTCTTGTTTTAGTAATGTTAAGTAACATCCAAGATAATTTGGAAAACCCATTTGACATGCAGGGGTTGGATGACTTGGATATGGATAACTTGAACAGGGCTTCTTTTTTCACGAAATTTTAAAGCTTGGACTATATAATTCACACGTAGTGAAGAATAAAGCAGCAAAATATTGTAACATTAGCAAATTTTTTGAAAAACCTATTTAGTCAAGTATACATTCATAAAGAACTCTCATGAGCATTCTGACACCATCATCTTTTTTAAATAAATTATAATCATGACTTCCGGATTTATTAAATTCACGTAAATCAGCAAGCAATTCAGGGTGAAATTGAAAACTGAAAGATCGTCTCACCTTTTGCGTTTCATAATCTTTATAATTTATACACGTGGCGGCTACATCTGTGAGTTTCTTTTCTGCTTCTGAGGTAGAACACAATATTTCTACCGAAGAAGGTAGAGTTAATAACCAAGACAAAGATGAAATTGAAATTAAATCTCGAGATGAGGCTAGTGTATCGTGCAAGTTCGAATAAGCCCAATTTGCGAAAAGAATAGCTTCTTCATTGACCTCGTCAGAATGAAACATCAGTAACTCTAGGTTCTTCTCATAAGTTATAGATTGCTCTACGATACCGTCATATTCTGATGCTGTTTGGTTATGCTTAATCAGTAATTCTTTGAATTCATTGGATGGATGTCTCCCATCATGACTGTATTTTTCCAATTCACATTTGCCGACTTCCGTAACTTCATTTAGGGCCACGGCGAAGTGTGGATCATCCCATCCTTCAGCGATAATAGTATTATTTTTGATAACTTTTAAGGACTGACCTACATTCTTTATTCGATTACATAATGATATTAAGGCTTCATACTGATAGCTATCTTGTGAAAGAACAGTAGATAATTTTTGAGAAATCATCAAAACAGCTTTTTTAATTAAATTTATATGAGCTTGTGCGGCGAGCTGGTGACCTAAACATATAAAGATAGCCGGGGTACTTTTATGTCCTCTTGCCAGGATGATTTGTTCCATTAGCGATTGTAATTCTTCCAGATCTATCTTTGAGTCTACAAATGAGGCCCCGTCTTTAGCTGATGGGTGACCTCCTTCAACAATTACAGCCAAAGACCTTTGAAGTACTTTCAAGAGATTATCAATATTTGATACTCCACTTTCCCAAAGGGGAAACAAAATAGAGTCACAGTCCGCCACAATTCTTCCAATATACGCTATATTGGAAGAAGCTCTTACTCCTTCGACTTGTGGATTCAAACCTACATGATTTGCCGGTTCAATTATACTTATAACATTTTTAGAGATATCTGGGTTTTCTAAAACATAATTTAGATCAATCTGATCTTTAACTACTTTTTCAAATGGTTCAGTCCCCCAAGTTCCAGATAGCTGTTGAAATTGAATTAAATTATCAGCATTAGATAACAGGCTGTTTGAATGTCGATCGGATAAAAAATGCCCAATAAGAGTTTGAATAGCATGAATTGAATTGGTATTTTTATTGTACCAGGAAGAAGTATCTCTCCATTTTTTTTGTGTAGAATTTTTTTTAGGCATAACTTCTTCTTGAATATAAAAATTTAAATTTTATGAACCGTTACTAGTCTATATAAAGAATAAAATTTAGACAAAAAGTGTTTATATATATAAACCTGAACATAAACCTGAAGCCATGCTTATTTTTTAGTCGATGGGCGTATTTTTGTCTCATCCGCCTTAGTGCTTTAAGCTAGATGAAACGTTTTACGGATTGTTTATTAAATCTCCAACAAAAAAAATCAAAAATTTTTTACAAAATATTTACGTTTGAGAACTATCACGATTTAGGGTAAGAAGGTTTTTATATGTTTAGAGATTTTTTATACGTCGTCGACCTGAGATTATTCATAATTGCAATTATTTCTGTTTTCGCGACAAGAGCTTGTGAAGTGTATAATTACAGCGGCAGTATGCCGACTTCCTTAATTGGTCTAGCAGTTGTTTTCCCCATAGTTTTCAGCATTAATTCAGCCTTCCAAAGAAGAGATGAAGCTTTAGAACAATATGGCAGCATAAATGCAAATCTTGCCTCAATTTATTTTGCCCATGTAAATTGGCCTTATCATTCTGGAGATAGCGCTCAGGACAGGGAGTTGGAAATAAAGGATTTGGTCCTAAAACTGATAGAGGCGATAAAACTTGATATTACTGTCGAAAGTAATGACTATAAGAAGGAAGTTTATCAATATTTTAATGTTTTATCAAAAAAAAATGTTGCCCTAAGAGATTTGGATATCAGCTCTGGTGAAATTTCTCGAATAAATAATTGGTTAAACAACGTGATTATTTCATTTGAACGACTTAGCAGCATTTCCGATTATAGAACGCCCAAGGCATTGCGTGCTTATAGTAAAATATTTTTGCATATCTTCCCAATTTTATTTGCCCCGTATTTTGCTTATCTAAACGTGCAAGTACAATATCTAGGTTTCATAGTTGCTATTGGTTATTCAGCAGTTTTAGTCATGTTAAGCAATATTCAAGACCAAGTGGAAAATCCATTTGATTCAGAGGGACTTGATGACATTGATTTGGAAAGGGAAAATCGATTCAAAAAAGTCATATAATGTCAAAGCAGGATCTAGTACCAGAGTTAGGCACCACTTAAAATTCCAACCGCGCTTCTTAAACCTTTGCTTGTTGAATTGGATTTCAAGGGATTTCAAGCCGTATTCCCGTCACCCCCCCCATACGTTTTGGCGCCCGGTTTGGCACTGAGAGGGTATCTCGGCGACCTAAGTTATTGATTTATATAGGAAATAGTGGCGCGGTTGACGGGACTCGAACCCGATAAATAGCTGTTTATATTGCATTTTTCTACAGCTTTTGCAGTATTTTGCACCACTTTGCACACATGCGTTCGTATGCGTCAGTGGCGTAAAAGTGATGCTGCGCCACTAGTTACAACTTGAAATTGAGTTTCTAATTTACTCAGCAAAACCGATAGATTTTAAATACTCATGTGATTTATGAATATCACTTTTGTCTTTTAGCTCAAGAACTAAATGAGGTTTAGATCCAACAGATGATAAGGCATCAAAAACGGATTGCCAATTAATTTGCCCTAAGCCCAGCGACCAGTGCCTATCCGCATATCCATCAACATCTTGAAGATGAACATGCCTTAGCAAGTCACCTGCATCCTTAACATAAAAATCAACCGGCGGAGCACCTGAGGTGCAATGCGCGATGTGAGCGTGCCCGGTATCTACAGAAACCGCGATACATTTAGATCCAAAGCTCAGTGCTAATTCTTTGCGATGCTCAGGCCGAACATCCTGGATATTTTCCAGAACCATTAAAATACCATAGCGCTCCGCCACTTTAATTACCGGGTCAAGCACCGCTTTTATATACTCGATTTTAGAATTCTTATAATTTTTTTGGGCAAAAATATTTCGATTATACCAAGCGTCAAAAGGCGAGTGAATGACCATTTGAGTTGCTGCTAAATGATCAGCAGCCTCTAAAGCTTTTATCAATCTAGCTGATATAATCGCAATAATCTCAGAGTCCTTGTTATCTATATCTAATCCATGGAAAGGGCCGTGGATTCCTAACCTTCCCTCAAAACCCTTCAACAAGCTTTTTGCTAGAGATAACTTATCATCAAAATCATAACTCAGTCCGTTTGGCAGCGCAAAGTCCTGGATTTCAAGATCCCGCTGGGAATCAAACAGCCAATTTCGAAAATCAAGTATTTCTGAAATCAACAAACAGGCTCCGATCTTTAATGGTTTTTTCATCATCTTTTATCCTGTGGGTTAAGCTTGATTAAAATTTAATTTTCACCTAAACGTTCACCAGTTTTTCCATTAAAAAAATGTAGTTTGTTAGGGTTAACATCAACATGAAAGATTTCATTTATCAGCGGCTTATTAACATCACTTAGCTTAACGCAAAATGTATTTCCCGCACCCTCTTGGCCATATATGTATCGATCTGAACCAAGCTCTTCGAGCAAATCACCCGAAACCTTAATTTTACCATGATTACTTAATATACAATCTTCTGGCCGCACACCCATTATCGCAAACTCACAGTCTTCGCACTGCACAGGACACTGGAAATCTTCATAACTAAAAATACCGGCTTCGATACTCCCTTCTAGAAAGTTCATACTAGGAGTCCCAATAAAATCAGCTACAAATTTACTGCATGGATTGTTATATACTTGTAAGGGCGTTCCTATTTGCTCGATCTTTCCATTATTTATAACCACAAGACGATCTCCTAGGGTCATTGCCTCAACTTGATCGTGTGTTACAAAAATGCTGGTTACCTTCATTTTTCGTTGCAGTTTCTTGATTTCAAGGCGAACTTGAAGTCTCAATTTCGCATCGAGGTTGGAAAGTGGTTCATCAAACAAAAAAACTTTAGGATCTCGGGCAATTGCGCGGGCCATTGCAACACGTTGACGTTGACCGCCTGAAAGCTGACCAGGTTTTCGGTTCAGGTACTGCCCTATGTCAAGAAGCTTCGAGACTTGATTAACGCGCTCTTCAATATCAACCTTGCCGATACCTCTGTTTTTCAAACCATAAGCAATATTTTTAAAAACATTCATATGTGGGTAAAGCGCATAGTTCTGAAACACCATCGCTATATCTCGCTCAGCTGGATCCACTTTCACAATCGAAGAGCCATCAAGAATGATATCGCCACCGCTCAGTTCTTCCAATCCAGCGATCATTCTAAGCAGTGATGATTTCCCACATCCGCTGGGACCCACAAATACAATTAGTTCTCCAGAACTCACGATTAGTGACGCTTGATCCACAGCTTTTGTACCATCAGCGTAAATTTTTGTAACATCTGTCAATTCGAGCAAACTCATTTACTTCTCCGTTTGGATTAAACCCTTCACAAACCAACGCTGTAGGAAAATTACAATAACGACAGGTGGAATAATTGATAAAATAATATAAGCAAAGCGCTCAGCGACCCGTGGCAGATTTCCTCCTTCATAACTTTCCATAAAGATGATTTTCATACCCATAACTACCGTCCAATATTTTTCGTCAGTAGTCATAATTAGAGGCCAAAGGTACTGACTATAGCCGTAGACAAACATGAAGATAAACATTGCCGCTATCATAGTCTTTGACAGTGGCACCAGAAAATCGATGAAGAATCTCCAACTGTTAGCACCATCCATTTTTGCTGCCTCAAGGAGCTCATCTGGCACAGATTTATAAAACTGCCTAAAAAAGAAGGTCGCAGTCGCAGAGGCGATAAGAGGTAAAATAAGCCCGCCATATGTGTTAGTTAGATTTAGATCAGAAACAATTTGGTAACTAGGCATTATGCGTACTTCTAAAGGAACCAATAGGGTGATGAATATCATCCAAAACAAAAAGGCCGCAAATTTAAACCGAAAGTAGACAATTGCGTAAGCTGACATAGAGGAGATTATTACTTTTAAAGTCGCAATTCCTAAGGCCATAATAAAACTATTAACGAACATGCCTAGCGCCGTGATCTCTTGAGAGAAGCCACCTTTCCGATTAAGCACTTCGTTATAGTTTTGCCAAAATTGATCTCCAGGAATAAATTGAAGACCTTCAGTAACAATAAAAACGTTTGGGTGCGTTGAACTTGCATATGCAATCCATATCGGTACTACCATGACTAACGCGCCACTCAATAAAACGATATGTGCTATAAGTTGAGAAAACTGTTTCATTAATTGTAATGTATCCTGTTTTCGATGTACCTGAATTGAACGACCGTTATGGCCAGTACAATTAACATCATTATTATTGATTGAGCGCCTGCACTGCCTAAATCAAGTCCCCGAAAGCCGTCGATATAAGCTTTATAAACAAGCGTTTTTGTTTCGCCACCGGGCGCTCCAATGGTGGTAGTGTCTATAATTCCAAGCGTGTCAAAAAAAGAATAAGTAATATTGATAATAATTAAGAAAAATGTAGTCGGCATCAACAAAGGAAAAGTTATTGTCCAAAAACGTCTATTAGGACTTCGGCAGTCAATTTTTGACGCCTCAAGAATAGATTTTTGGATATTCTGCAATCCTGCAAGAAAAAAAATGAAGTTCGCGCTAATTTGCTTCCAGGAGCCTGTTATTATTAAATAGATATATGCGTCAGTTACATTATCCATCCAATTAAAGCCCCATAAATCATTAAACAGGCCGTATAGCATACCCAGACGCTCGCTGAAAAAGAAGTTAGCTGTTACACCTACCACGGCAGGTGCTATTGCATATGGCCAAATTAAAAGGGTTTTATATATGCTCTTGCCATGAAGGACCTCATTAGCCTTAACGGCTAGTAAGAGCCCTAACAGAACTGTAATGAATGTAATTGAAAAAATATAAATCAACGTAAATTTTAAAGCAGCCCAGTAACTGGGATCATTAACTGCAAATATAAAATTATCAAACCAAGCAAACTGCCTACTAAATCCAAAGGGATCTTGAATTGTGAAAGCATCTCTGAACGTTTGGAGTATTGGTAAGTACAAGAAAATTACAATCACGATTAACTGCGGCAAAATGAACAACACAGGCGAGAAACTATTATTAAATTGTACTTTTTTCATTATTTTTAACTAGATAGAATAGAAAGGGGCAATTGATACCCCTTTCCAATTACTTAAATTAGTTTAGCGTTTTTGCGAATTGATTAAGGAGCTTTGCTGCACCTTTATCGGTATTTTCCCAAGCCTGCTCGACAGAAATTTCATCATTAAGCATCTTGTGCACATTGTCGTAAATAACTTCTCTAATTTGTGGCCAATTGCCTGCTCTGTAACCCCCTGGTATGGTAGACCCAGTCAAACTTAATTGTTCACCTACTGCTTTATGGTACGGAGAAGCTTCATAAAAGCCGATCTCATTAGCGAGGTCAGTTGCCGAATAAGTTACAGCGGCGTACCCAGACATATTATGGTAAAATAATTGAATTTCCGGAGTAGTCATAAATTCAGCCAACTTCATCAAAGCTTCGTATTCCTCATCAGTTTTGCCGGATAAAATCCAGTTAGCAGCGCCACCAATGAATGTAGGATACTCTTTTCCGCCTGTTATGTCAGACCAGTAAGGTATATGATTTACGGTAAAATTCGGGACAACGCCTTTCATTCCGCTAAACGAGGCCGCTGATCCCAGCCAAAAAGCCGCTTCACCAGCTATGAAAGGAGCCTGGTTATCACCCCAAGACCTTCCTTTATAATCATACCAGCCTTTATCTTTCCATTCTTTAACTTTAGTCCAATGCGTTAAAAATTCAGGAGTTTCTGCAAATAAAGTTTTCGTAGGAACAGCGCTATAGCCATTATTTCCGTCCGTCATTAATAAGTTGTGTCGAGAAAAAAAGTTTTCTGTCCAAATCCACGGGCTGTGACTTTGTACAAGCGGCGTATATCCTGCGTCTTTTATCTTCTGAGCAACAGCTTCGAATTCCTCATATGTACGAGGCACATCAACCCCTACCTTCTCAAGTATGTCCATGTTGGCATACATCAGACAGGTAGAGCTGTTGAAAGGAATACCAATCATTTTACCGTTTTCATCAGCGTAAAAATTCCGAATACCCGGAATGTAATCTTCTTTGTTAAAAGCTACTCCATGTTCAGCTGCCATATCCTCAAATGGATAAACGACACCATTCTTAACCTGAGCAACCATAATAGCTGCGCCAGCGTCGTAAACCTGAACCATGTGAGGGTGTTCGCCAGCTCTGTAAGCAGCTATGAAAGCTGCCAGAATATCTTCATAGCTACCCTTAGTAGTGGGTATTAATACAGATTCGTTCTGACTTTCGTTCCATCTTTCCGCAATGGTATTGATAATAGATTCAAGTTTTCCAGTATGACCATGCCAGTAATGTAGCTCAACAGGCTCACTGATAGCTGGAGCAGCATTTAGTATAGACACTGCCGCAGCTACTGATGCTATAAACTTCTTCATTAAATTCTCCTAAGTTAAAAAGGTTTATATCTGCTAGTAATCTTTCAGAAAAATGACAAAAGAGTAAAGAAATTGTAATAATTTTGTAAACTATTTATTAAAAGCTTAATGAATTCGACGCCATAATTCATTAATATGTGATCATTTCTAATCCAGTGCATCTATCTCCCTAAGACCTTCATAAAAGTATTACGTTTAATTAGATAAGCTTCGTTACATAAAAAAAGCGTTAGCAAGATGCGAATGGATAAAAGCAACGGAGGATAACTATGACATCGATAGTTAATAAGCTGACACCAGTTACTAGTACTCAGAAGGAAAATGTTAGAATAGCGCCAAAAACTGAACGCTATCACAAAACCCTTTTATCACAAATAGAGTCGATGGATCAAATCGAGATTGGTGAAATTTGTACAAGTGAACCAAAAAACTCAAAGTTGAGGGTAGCGGCTTGGAATCTCGAGCGATGTTATTTCGTAGACGACACGGCCAATTATCTAAGAAAAATAAACCCAGATATCATATTGCTATCGGAGCTAGATTATGGAATGTCGCGCACAGCTCAGAAACATACTGCTCGAGAGCTCTCACATTTATTAGGCATGG
>JBJLFR010000024.1:0-85738 GCA_045565285.1 Paracoccaceae bacterium | reverse complement strand
CAAAGGGCTCTGAAGGTGCTGAAGTTATTGATGAAATAAGGCCAGCTGCAGATGAAATAGTTATACCAAAAACATCTTCTGGTGTTTTCAACTCAACTAATATTGATTACGTATTAAGAAATTTAGATATTAGATTTCTTATTATTTTTGGAATTGTAACCGATCAATGTGTTGATATGGCGGTCAGAGATGCAGCTGATAGAGGATATTTAGTGACAATGGTAAGTGATGCTTCGACTACTCTCACAAGAGAAAGACATAAAAATGCCCTAAATGCATTTAGTGGTTATTGTAGAATAATGAGCACAACGGATCTATTAGTAGATTTAAAAAATATAACATAAAAATGCAACAAATGTATGATTTAAATAACAATAGTGTTTTCGAGGTAGAAAACGAAAAAAGTAATAGTAAATTGCTTATTACTGTCGAGCATGCAGGAAATTTAATTCCAAAAAAGTTGAATTTAGGTTTAAATAAAGAAGATTCCTCAAGACATATTTCTTATGATATTGGCATAAAAGGAGTAGCACTTGAAATTTGTAAGAAAACAGATTTTAAATGTATTCTTTCAAAATATTCTAGATTAGTTGTTGATTTAAATAGGCCTCATAATTCTAAAGAATGTATTAGAGAGAAAAGTGATGGAAGTATAATCTTGGGTAATAAAAATTTGTCCATTAATGAAAAAAAAGAAAGACTTTTAAATTTTCATATTCCTTTTCATGATTTTATTACACAAACAATAAACGAAATTAAACCCAAGGTTCTTTTATCTCTTCATAGTTTCACCCCAAAATTGAATGAAGAGAATATAAATAGAACATGGGAGTGTGGAGTTTTATATGGTGATTCATTAAAGTTAGGAAAGGAATGTATTCAATTCTTACGTGAAAAAAACTCATTATGTGTAGGGGATAATCAGCCTTATAAAATCGAAAAAGGTGGAGATTATACTATTCCTATTCACGGTGATGACAGAAATATACCTGCTATTTTAATAGAAATTCGACAAGATTTGATTAACACAATTAAAGGCCAAAAAAAATGGGGACAATTAATGGTATCAATGATTAATAGCTGTTTTCTAAATTTATTAAAAGATTGAGGAGATAAATAATATGAAATGTAATCATACTATACACAGCAGAATGCATCACTATGGTTGGGATAATGGTATAGAACCAATTTTAACAATAACACCAGGCCAAACTGTTGAAATAGAGACAATTGATGCGTCAGGTAATCAGTTAACACAAAATTCAAGTGATAAAGATCTCCCAAATTTAGACTTTGAAAAAGTTAACCCAGTGACTGGTCCTATTTATATAAAGGGAGCTCAAAAAGGTGATATAGTTTCAATAAAATTTTTAGAATTTTTACCTGATTCAAAAGGTTGGGGTTGGACTGCTAATATTCCTGGTTTTGGATTGCTTGCAGACCAATTCCCAGATCCAAAATTAAATATTTGGAAATTTGATCCCAACAATCCGACGCATTCTATTTTTGGAGAAACCTGTAAAATTCCTTTAAAACCATTTTGTGGTACTATTGGCTTAGCATTAGAAGAAAAGGGAAATCACTCAGTAGTTCCTCCTAGAAGAGTGGGTGGGAATTTAGATATTAGAGATAATTGTGTAGGTACTACATTATACCTTCCAGTAGAGGTTGAAGGAGGATTATTATCAGTTGGGGATACTCATGCTGCTCAAGGTGATGGAGAAGTGTGTGGAACAGCTATAGAGAGCCCAATGACTGTTTCCTGTAAAATTGATCTTTTGAAAGAACGGAATCTTAAATTCCCACAACTTGAAACATCAGGTCCTGTTACAAATCATCTTGATAAAAGGGGGTATAAAGTTACTACGGGAATTGGTCCCGATTTAATGCAGGCCTCACGGGATGCTGTTGGAGCAATGATAGATTTACTGTGTAAGGATATTGGAATGGATGCTGTAGAAGCTTATATGTTATGTAGTGTATGTGGGGATCTTAGAATAAGCGAAATTGTAGATATGCCTAATTGGACTGTTTCCTTTTATTTTCCAAAAGTAGTTCTTGAATAAATTTAAAATCCGACTGGTAATCCAGCTTTTAATATTTTTCCCTCCTGTTTTTCTTGAGGAAACCACTCTTTAATAAATTTACACAAATCCAATAGGGAATTTAAATTAATTCCAGTAGAAATACCTAATGTGTTCATCAGATATATAAGGTCTTCAGTTGGGATATTTCCTGAAGCTCCAGGTGCAAATGGGCACCCCCCCAAGTCCACATAAAGAACTATCAAATTTTCGAACTCCTAATTCTAATGCGGTTACAACATTAGCCATACCTAATCCTCTTGTATCATGGAAATGTGCAAAAGTTTTATCCTTCCCAGCTATTTCAATAACATGCTTAAAAAGATAATTTACATTTTGTGGGTTTGCATAACCAACCGTATCTGCAATATTTACTTCATCAACACCGAACTGACAAACCTTTTCGACAATTTTAAGTACTTTATTAGGAGATACTCTTCCTTCTATAGAACACCCAAAGGATGTAGAAATTGCTAAACCTATCTTGCTTCTTTTTTCTAATTTATTATTATAGTCGATTATTTCTATAAGTTCATTTAGAGATGAACTTATATCTTTATTTACATTTGCTTTATTGTGAGATTCACTAGCTGATAGTACATAGTTTATTTTTTGTGCATTGAGATCCAAAGCCTTTTTAGCACCAAATAAATTTGGAACTAATACCGAACTAGTTATTCCAGAAATTTTTTTTGCAAAATTTAGAATTATTGTAGCATCAAAGAACTGAGGAACTATTTTTTGGGGGACAAATGAGGTAACTTCTATTTCTTTAAAATTAAGAAGAGATTGCTTATTTAACCACTCAATTTTTTTTTCAGTTGGTAATATATTTTTAACAAGTTGCAGGCCGTCCCTAAGACCAACTTCTCTAATTAAAACATCAGACACAATTAATATCCTTCAAATTTAGGGGGTCGCTTTTCGTTGAATGCCAATATACCTTCTAGTCTATCATTTGTTGGTATCGTTCTATTATAGCATTCTATTTCAAAAGAAAGCCCGTCTGACAATGACATACTTAATCCTTTTTTTATAGAATTTTTAGCTTGTTTTACCGCAAGAGGTGCATTTTGAGCTATTATTTTTGCAATTTTAGTTACCTCTATTAAAAGTTGATCTCCATCAAATACCTCATTGATTAAGCCCCATTTTTTTGCTTCTAAAGCTGTAAAAGTTTTTCCCGTCAAAATCAGTTCTAAAGCTCTTTTTTCACCAATAGCACGTGGCAGATTTTGAGTCCCTCCAGCTCCTGGAATAATTCCTAATTTAGTTTCAGTTTGTGCAAACAGAGAATGTTTAGCAGCATATGCAAAATCCACTGCAGAGACTATTTCGCATCCTCCACCATATGCTGCACCATTAACGGCTGCAATAATAGGAGTCGGACAATTTTTTATGGATCTTATCATTCTCTCGTATAATTTATGTTGAATAAACCATTTTTCAGATGTCATTTCATTTCTTTCTTTCAGATCACCACCAGCACAAAATGCTTTTTCCCCATGCCCTGTAAGTATAATCACTCTTGTTTTTTTATTCCCTATGGAAAAATCTTCAAAAAAAGTATAAATTTCTTTTGCCATTATAGAATTAAAAGCATTTGACACATCTGGCCTTTTTAAGGTGCAAAGTATGATTTCATCTTCAATATAATTAATAGATATTGTTTTATGATCTGTAATAGCCATTTTCTGTAAATATTCCCTTAATTTTATTAACTATTTATTTTTTATATAATATTATTTAAATACTAACTATAAGTAATTTATATATTTTTATTTAGGAAAGCTAATATGGATACTAATAATATGTATCAAGAAATTAGAGATGCAGTTACTAAGATGTGTCTTAAATTTAACAATAAATATTGGCAAAGTTGTGATGAAAAAGATCTTTACCCAGATGAATTTGTTAAAGAATTAACCAATTCAGGTTTCTTGTCCTCCTTAATTCCAGAACAATATGGAGGAGCTGGTCTTCCCTTATCAGCTGGTGCTGTTATCTTAGAAGAAATTCATAAATCTGGTGGAAATGCAGCAGCATGTCATGCTCAAATGTATACAATGGGTACAATTTTAAGGCATGGTAGTGAGGAACAAAAATCAAAATTTCTTCCCAAAATTTCTTCTGGTGAATTAAGATTGCAGGCTTTTGGTGTTACTGAACCAAATAGTGGTTCAGATACATTATCTTTAAAAACAAACGCAGTATTTGATGGGAATAATTACATTATTAATGGCCAGAAAATTTGGACTTCTAGAGCAGAACATTCAGATTTATTACTTTTACTAGCTAGAACTAAACCTCTTGAGGAGGTAAAAAAGAGAACACAAGGGTTATCAGTTTTTCTTATTGATATGAGAGAACACATTGGTAAATCCTTGACCATTAAACCTATAAAAACAATGATGAACCATTCAACAACTGAAATTTTTTTCGAGAACCTTGCTGTTTCCCCTGAGAATTTAATTGGTGAGTGTAATGAAGGGTTTAAATATATTCTATCTGGAATGAATGCAGAGAGAATATTAATTTCTGCAGAATGTATTGGTGATGCAAAATGGTTTTTAAAAATGGCTACAGAGTATTCCATAAATAGGAAAGTATTCAACCGTCCTATTGGTCAAAATCAAGGAATTCAATTCCCAATAGCCAAGGCTTATTCTAAAATGCGTGCTGCAGAACTAATGCTATGGAATGCAATAAATTTATATGATGAAGGTAAAAATCCTGGTGAAGAGGCTAATCTTGCAAAGTTACTTTGTTCAGAAGCATCATGGGAAGCTGCTGAAATGTGTATTCAAACATATGGCGGATTTGGTTTTGCTAAAGAATATGATATTGAAAGAAAATATAGAGAAGCGAGACTGTATCAAGTTGCACCAGTTTCAACTAATCTTATTTTAAGCTATATTGCTGAACATGTTTTGAATTTGCCTCGATCTTATTGATGCTATTTTTAAAAAATTATACCTATGCATAAATACCAAAAAAAAATATTAGTAATCGGTAGAGCAGGTCTTGATTTATACGCTGATCCTGTGAATACGCCTATTGAGGATGCAACCAAATTTATTTCACAATTAGGAGGCTCAGCTGCAAATATAGCAGCTGGATTAGCTAAACAAGGGAATGCTGTGGATTTATTTTCACCCATTTCTGATGATCCAATTGGAAATTTTGTAATTAATAGCTGTAAACATATTGGTATCAATACTGAACTTTTAATTAAGGTTGCTAATTCAAAAAACACTCTTGCAATTGTAGATTCTATGGGAGAAAAGACTAAAGCTGTTTTGTACAGAGATAACCCAGCAGACCTCTATTTAAATGAATCTTATTTAGAAAAAGTTGATCTTGATTCCTATGGTTTAATAATTGTTACAGGAACATCACTATCACGTAATCCATCTAGGAAAACAGTTTTGTATTTGATGGAATTGGGTATTAAGAGAAAAATAGAGATTATATTAGATATAGATTATAGACAAGGATCATGGGATGATAAGGTAGAAGCTGAAAAAGTTTTATATTCAGCCGCTATGTTATCAAATATTGTCGTAGGGAATGATCTAGAATTTAATTTTATGTCATCTAGTAAAGATAATGGTTTGGTTCTAGCATCTGAAATGTCTAAAAAACACAACATAATTACAATTTATAAAATGGGTTCAGAGGGTCTATACTATTTTCATAATCATAACAAAAATTTTTTAAATAGTTTTAAAGTAGATTCAATTAAACCAACAGGAGCTGGAGACGCTTTTCTATCAAGCTTTTGCTCTTCAAAATTAAAGGGAGATGTACTTTCTGACAGTATTAAATTTGGAGCAGCAGCTGGGGCAATAGTAGTTACAAGAGTAGGTTGTTCTAATGCAATGCCACATTTAGAAGAACTCAAAGAATTTATCCAGAATTTTAATTAGGAAAAACTATGCATATACCACCTTTTGATAATAAAAATAAGCCAATAATTGGTATCGAAAACAATATTGTCCCAAATATTTATTTTAATATAGTCAAACTGTCTAAAGATGAAGAATTTTCAATTTGTCTTAAAGACCATGAAATATGTATTGTTCCAGCAACAGGCACTATTGAAGTGAAAATTACTGGTAAAATTTTTGAAAACATTGGAAACAGGACTACAGATGTTTGGGATGGTGAACCTGAGTGTATTTATATACCTTGTAATCAAGAAGCTTTAATTAAATGTGTTAGTAAAAAATGTGAATTATTTATAGCTGGTGCGAAATATGATAAAATTTTAGAACCTTTTGTAATTCGTTCAAAAGATATAGATTTGATACAATATGGTTCTGATAAGACTAAAACTCACAGAAAAATTAAACATCTTTTAGGACAAAAACAAAGCAATCAGGTTGGAAGATTATTAGTTTCAGAACTTTTTACAGTAGGTGCGGGTGGATGGTCGGGCTTTCCAAGTCATAAGCATGATACAGATCGATTACCTTTAGAAACAAAGCATGATGAAACATATAATTTTAGGTTTAAACCTTATCATGGTTCAGCACTTCAACTACTACAGTCAGAAAAGGAAGGTCATGGTAAGGCTTTTCATATAGTCAATGGTTCTACATTTTGTATTAATAATGGGTATCATCCAGTATGTGCCTTACCAGGTTATGAAATGTATTATTTTACTATTTTAGCAGGATATAGTCAGAGACCCCTAGTTCAATTTTTTCAACCAGTTCATGAGTATCAAGTAGATCTTATTCCTGGAATTAAGGATATGGTTGCTAAATTTAAATGAGTATTTCTTCTTTAAAAAACCTTTTGGATGATGCAAAAGCAAAAAATACTTATGTTATAGGATTTGTAGTACAAGGTTGGGAAGATGCTTATTCATTTGTTGAAGCTGCCCAAGAAACTAATTCAGGTATAATTCTACAATCTGGTCCAGGCTTTAGAAAGAATATGCCGCTTGAAGTGATTTATTCTATGTTTGCAAAACTAGGTAAAGAGGCAAATATCAAAGTTGTTCCTCATTTAGATCATGGAGAGAATTATGAGATATGTAAAAAAGCTTTAGATATTGGTTTTACTTCGATTATGTATGATGGTTCAAAATTACCATTTGAAGAAAACCTTGAAAAATCTTTTAAAATTTATGAATTGACCCAGAAGTATAATGCGTGCTTAGAAGTAGAACTAGGTTTTGTAGGGTATAATGATTGTAGTAAAAATAAAATGACATCTCCTGAGGAAGTTAAATTATTTACTGAGCAATTGCCAGTAACTGCGTTGGCTGTTTCAGTAGGTAATACACATTTGCAAAATGAAAATTCTGCAATTATAGATTATGATCTTCTTACTAAAATCAATAATGTTACAAATACTCCCTTAGTAATTCATGGAGGATCAGGTGTTAATCGTGTTGATAGAGTGAAGATGTCTAAGAACTATGGTGTGTATAAATTCAATATTGGTACAGAATTCAGAAAAATGTTTGGAGCTGTTTTGAGAGAAGTTTTTATAAAAGATAATCAAATATTTGATCGTTTTGAAATAATGGAAAAATTTAAATGTACTTTAATCAATAAAGCAAAAAAAATGTTGCAAGACACAAATTTTTAAAAATTCTACCTATTACTCATTCACTTTTTTTGCCCTACTTTTTACCCAAAAATAAGCATATATTTTGTAATATTCTGATAAAAAGGGGTAATAGACTGCTTTTTTTTTCTTTATTTCTTTAATGTAACCATCGCTAAGTCCATTTTCCTTTGCGGCTTTTAATAAAAGATTTAAATATCTTCTTGAAGTTGGTAACTCTTCCAATGAATCAGTAGGCCATATTAAGGTTTTGGCCAGAAATTTTTTATCACTTGTATAAACTGTTATTTCAGACACTTCATATTCTGGTCCTTCCGATGCTATTATTTTTTTTAATTCGAGGTTACTTATTTCATGAAGTATGCCTTCAACTTTAGATCCACTTTGATGACTTATATTTGCAAATCCAGGTTCAACAAAATTTGGACCTTTCAAGTTGATTTTCAGTGTGTAATCTTTAAGATATCCTATGGTACTTTTTATTGGATATACGTTTCTAACTCTCTCAAGATATTCTTGAGACATATTTGATCCATATCCAAAATAATAAGCCATAATTTTGAGGTTTAATTCTATAAAATTGGTAATTTTTTCATTTATATATCAAATTTCGTGTACGACAATCAAAAAAAAATAATTAGTATAAGGTTTTAAAGATTTTGTTTGATTTATTTGATTTTTTTAATTTACTTGTAAATGGTGTTATTCCTGTATCCTTTATTTGCTTCTTTGGGTTTTTTTTAGGAAAGAAAAATTTATTCGAAGTAGTTGAAGCAAATATTATTTTAAAATTTGTTGGAATAGTAGCTGTACCAGCAATGAGTGTTGATATTATTCTTAAATTAAATTTCGAGAATATAAATTTTTCCTTATACATAAAATATTTGATCACTGAATTAACATTATATTTTTTGGGTTTTATTACTGCAAAGATATTTTTTAAATCTAAAATGACTGAAGCTATTTTAATAGGTGCTGCGTCATCATTTGCCAATCATGTTTTATATGTCTATCCAATTGCTATTTTAGAATTCCCATTTTCACAAATAAATTCGATTATAACAATTATGGCAATGGATGTTTTACTACTTTCCCTTACAATTTTACTTCTAGATTTAGCATCAACTAAAGATTTTTCTCTAGTTAAATTAATTAAAAAACAGTCTGTCAATCCACCTCTATTGGGTTTAATTATTGGACTGTTTATTATTTTAATTCCTTATGATTTACCTGTTGGTATTGAAAGAACATTTGAATTTATTTCTCTTTCCGCAGCTCCATGTGCCCTTTTTGCACTTGGAATAATTTTATCAAAAAAGATAAATTGGGATCAGTTTAAAATTGCAGTTTTAATCACTTTTTTAAGATTAATTATTCACCCACTCCTAGCATTTTTTGTGATATTGTTATTAGGTGGACATTTAATAGAGAATTCACGAACAACTCTAATGGTAGCAGCTGCTCCAGTAGGATTAATGGCCTTCACATTTGCTCCAAAATATAATGTTAGAACTGAGGCCATTGCTCTGTCAATTTTATGGACTTTTATTGCTTCAATGTTGCTTATTCCAATAGTAGGAATTATCCAGATTTAAAATGTTTATTTTTGAGGTATAATATCAAAAGCAAAAGTAACTCTTTCTTCAGTACTTTTAAATGGAACAGTATAATGGAATAAAGACGACGGGAATAAAACTAAATCACCTTTATTTACATCAATGGATTTTTTATCAAATTTCATTCCATCAGTAGGATAATTAGCTCCATCAAAACTAAAAACTATATTTCCTTCATCTTTAGATATATTAGAAGGCATTTTAAAATATAGACTTCCACTCAGCCAACCCTCTTTATGAATATGCGGAGCAAGGTTGCCACCAGTATTTATAGACACCAACCATCCGTAAATTTTATAATTTTTAGGCCAATTTTTTATGAAACCTTCATTGCTGGTACTATACTCTTTTAAATAATTATCAATTTTTTTCTCTAATATTTTTTTTAGTAATTGAATATCTTCTCTTTGATGTAAAAAGATATTACCTGAAGATTGTTTTCCATTAGAAAGTAGTGGCTGACTTTTTGGGTCACTTTCTCCACTTTTATGAAAATTTAGTATGCTAGAAATCAGATCTTCATTTAATTCATTATTGTTAGTTATATTTTGTTTATTAATATAATTGAATGGATCACTGCAAAAAGGATTTTCATTATTAGACAAATTAAAACGAATTGAGGCATGACTACCTATAGAGGCCATAAGAGGATTTACAATATTAGATTTTATTAATTCTCTATAATGTTTATAAAACTTATCTTTATTACCTAAGTAATAAAGACATTCTAAATGATGGCTTTTACTTAGACCGTAATTAGTTTTTTCAAAATGTTCAATGGCATCTGAATAAGCTTTTGATCTTACAAACATTCTAGCCAAATGATAACGCGCACTTTCTTTATTTTTATCAATTTCTAATACTTTTTTAAAACTATTTATTGCTTCAGTATTTCGACCACTGTCTTGATAAGCAATTGCTAAAGCTTCTAAATTTGCAACATGTTTCGGTTCTTTTTCCAATGCTTTTTCAAAACAGTCAATTGCTTTGGAAACCTTTCCCATAGCCATATATAAATTACCTAGGTTAGTTGATAATAAAAAATTTCCTGGGTTTAAGTTTAAAAGGTCTTCATATACTTTAAGTGCTTCTTTAATTTTACCTGTGTATCTATAACCAAGAGCTAACAAATTCCAAGCCGTAGCACTTGAATTATTTTTCTCAACAAATTTTTGACCGTTTTCTACAAGGGCATTATAATCTTTTTTATTATAATTTTGGATTAGAGTATCAATTGAAATTTCTAAATTGCTCATACTATAATCTACTGCTTCGGAACATCCGTATAATTTAAAGGGGCTATTCATTATTTAATAAGTACTCCAATTTGTATGATATGATTATGTGATATGTAAACATCAAAATCATGACATTTTAAAATATTAAAAGATTATTTATTAACGACTTAAATAAAAAAATATAAATAATTATTTAATTAGTTCAAATAATTTTTTTTTATATCTTGCAAATGATCTGTTTCATTAGTTGGTTTATCCCACCTTATTCGGTGTATTCGTGGGAATCTTAATGCTAAACCTGATTTGTGCCGCTTACTTTCATTAATGCTATCAAATGCTATTTCTAACACTAATTCCTTTTTAACTTCTCGTACGGGACCAAACCTTTTGATTGTATTTTTTCTAACCCAATTATCTAGTTGTTTTAATTCTTTGTCTGTAAACCCAAAATAAGCTTTTCCTATTGGTACAATTTCGATGTTATTCAAAACCCCAAAAGTAAAATCGGAGTAATATGAACTTCTTTTTCCATGGCCTCGCTGTGCATACATAAGTATAGTATCTAAAAAAAGAGGGTTTTTTTTCCATTTAAACCAAAGTCCTCTTGGTCTGCCAGACAGATATAAGCTATTTTTAGATTTAATCATTAACCCTTCTTGATTAAACTTCTCTGTACTTTCTTTTTTAATCTGCCCAAGATCATTCCAGTCTTTAAAATCAATAATCTTAGAAATATCTAATCGCTTAGAAGGATTTAATTTTAACCAATTTGATAAAATATATCTTCTTTTACGCAGTGGTAAATCTCTAAGATCATTACCGTTTTCAAATAAAATATCATATAATTTTACAAATGCAGGTATTTCGTTAATTATTTTTTTTGAGGGTATTTTTCGGTTTAGTCTCTTTTGAAGAAAATTAAAAGGTAGGGCTTCAAAGTTTCTCCCTACTAGTAATTCACCATCTAAAACGGCATTTCCGTTAATATTACCTGCTATATCTGGAAAAGATTGTGATATTTCATCTCCAGTTCTTGAATAGACTTTTTTATTTTCATTATCTAAAACTAATTGAACTCTAATCCCATCCCATTTCAATTCTGCTACGAAATCTCTTGGTTTTAAATTGCTAAAATCTTTTTCTTCATTAATAGGATGAGCAAGCATCATTGGATGAAACATATCACTAAATTTTATTTTTGGTTTTAAAGATTTATTTTCCAACCATTTAAATAAATTTAGATAGGGATAAGATAATCCGTGCCAAATTCTTTCAATATCTTCAATTTCTTTATTTCCATAATCAGCTAATGCTAATTTGACCAATTTTGCTGAGACTCCAATTCTAAAACCACCAGTGGTAAGTTTTATTATTGACCACCTTTCATTTGCATTAGATTTATTCATTATGTCAAAAATTATTTCCTTTTGTTTAGATTTTGAGGTTTCATTTATTAATTTAATAAAAGTGTGAAGTGATAATTCTTCTTGGTTTTTTTTTACGGATCTTCTAGGCCAAATTAATGAAATAGTTTCTGCTAAATCTCCAACATAGTCATATGACATTTTGAATAATTCATAATCAACTTGATCTTTAATTAACTGATGATAAAAACTAGCTGTTATATTTTTTACTTTAAAATCACCAGTAATCGCGGCTAAAGCGTACCCTCTATCTGGATCTGGAGTGTTAGCTATGTATTCCTTCAGAGCTGATTTTTTCCTATTTCTGCTGGGAGTGAACAAAAGCTTTTCTAATAAAGAGGAGAATGTCTTCAATTATTATTCCTCTTCTCTGCCTTGCATGTATAGAGGTTCGGCATTTATGTTATTTGACCTGCACCAATGCACTAAAGCATCTTCTCTTCCGTGTGTAACCCAAACTGATTTAGTCTTACAGCTTTTTATGGTTGTAATTAATTCATTCCAATCACAATGATCAGAAATAATTAACGGAATTTCTACTAAGCTTTGCTTTGCTCTTTGTTTAATAGACATCCAACCTGATGCATAACATATTACTGGATCTGAAAAACGCCTTGACCATTTGTCTTTTAAAGCTGAAGGCGGTGCAATTACAATTTTACCCTCAAAATCCTCATTTTTTTTGTAAGAAACTGGCTCTAAATTACCAAGATTAATTCCCTGAGAAGCATAATAGTCACAGATTTTTAATTGTGCCCCATGCAAATAAATTGATTCATCGTAACCAGCATCACGTAATAATTTTATTATTCGTTGTGATTTTCCTAGTGCATATGCTCCTATAATATATGTTTTTTTGTCATTTCTTTCAAAATCTCTTAATATTTTTTTTATTTCATTTTCTGGTTTGGGATGTTGAAAGACTGGTAATCCAAATGTAGCTTCAGTTATTAATTGGTCACACTCAACTAGTTCATAGCTTTGGCAGGAGCTATCAGGTGAAGTTTTATAATCTCCTGTAATTAATAAACGACTATTTTTGCTCTCAATCAAAATTTGTGCACTGCCGAGAATATGTCCTGCTGGATAAAATGTGAAAATTAAATTGTTTATTTTTAATGGCTTGTGGTACTCTATAGATTGAAAAGAGCCTGCACATTTATCACCATATCTTATTTTCATAATATCAATAGTATTTTGTGTCGCCAATACATTTTGGTGACCTATTCTTGCATGATCTGCATGACCATGAGTAATAATTGCATTTTCTACAGCCATTACAGGGTCGATATATGCATTAATTGTTTCTATATATAATTTATGATTAATAATTCCCATGATATAGAATATAAGAAGTTATTTTATAAACTTAAATCCCATCCCATTAATCAATGGATAATTGATAAAGGTTGGGAATGGTTTCCTCATCAAATTCAAATACTAAAATCGATAGAGAAAAACAATTCTGTTTTAGTACAATCTCCGACAGGTACAGGCAAAACCTTAACAGGTTTTTTACCATCTTTGTTAAGTATTAATAATGATAGACAAAAACCTACATTAAATACTTTATACATTTCTCCTCTTAAAGCTTTAACAATAGATATTCACAGAAATATTTCTAAACCTATTAAAGAACTTAATCTTCCCATAAATTTAGAAACAAGAACTGGTGATACTTCGCAAAATATAAAGTTAAAACAAATAAAAAATCCTCCAGATTTTTTAATGACTACTCCAGAGTCACTTGCTCTTTTGTTATCTAATCAATTTGCAAGCACATTATTCAAAGATTTAAAGTATGTCATAATTGATGAAATTCATACTTTTTTAAATAACAAGAGAGGTGACTTGTTAAGTTTGAATCTTGCTAGATTATTTAAAATCGCAAATAATGTAAAAAGAATTGGATTATCTGCTACTATAAAAAATCCAAGTTATGCGATGAATTGGCTTTCACAGGAGAAAACTGATTTAATTCAAATAAAAAAAGTTACTACACCCGATATTAAGATTTTCCAACCAGATAACAGAATCCCATGGTCTGGTCATATGGGCATTCATGCAATTGCAGAAATCTATAAAAAGTTACTTGGAATTGGAAAAACAATTATTTTTGTCAATACTCGAGGGCAAGCTGAGTTTATATTTCATGAATTATGGAACATTAATACTAACAATTATAAAATAGCTATTCACCATGGTTCATTAGATATGGGCTTAAGAAAAAAAGTTGAGAAACAAATGAGTGAGGGTATCCTGGATTGTGTTGTAGCTACTAGTTCTCTAGACCTTGGAATAGACTGGGCAGAAATAGATCTAGTAATTCAAATTGGAGCCCCAAAAGGTTTAAATAGATTAATACAAAGAATTGGACGTTCAAATCACAAATATGATCAACCTAGTAAAGCAATTCTTGTTCCCACAAATCGATTTGAATATCTTGAATGTTTTGCAGCAATAAATGCAATTAACAAAAATTATTTAGATGATATTCCTTTTAAAAAGGGGGCACTAGATGTTTTGGCTCAGTATATTTACGGAACTGCCTGCTCAGATAGTTTTTGTCCTGATACACTTTATAAGACGGTAATATCTGCATTTCCATATCAACAGTTAAAGTTTGAAAACTTTCTGAAAGTATTAAATTTTGTTAAGGATGGCGGTTATGCCTTAAAAAACTATGAAAAATATAGAAGACTTAAAATTCTTGAAAATGGTCATATAACAATAAATTCAAAGGCTGATATAAGAAGATATAAAATGAACATTGGTACAATAATAGAAGCTCCGATGTTAACTGTGAAATTTAAAAGAAAAACACTTGGAAAAATTGAGGAGAATTTTATTATTAATCTTTCTCCAGGTGATACTTTTATATTTGGAGGAGAAGTTTTAGAATTTGAAAAAGTAGAAGGTTTAAGTGTTTATATAAAAAAATCAAAAAATAAAGATGCCAAGATTACAGTTTATGCTGGTGGTAGGCTTCCATTATCTACACAATTATCAAAATCTGTAAGAGAAATTATCGGAAATAAAAATTTCTGGAAAAAACTTCCAAAACAAATTCAAGATTGGTTGAATTATCAAGAAGAGCAATCAATATTACCAAATCCAAAAAATATGATTGTAGAAATTTTTCCCTATAAAAAAAGATTTTACACAGTAATACATTCTTTTTTGGGTTGGAATGCTAATCAAACTTTGGGGTTTCTTCTTTTAAGAAGAATGAAAAGAGCAGGATTTAGACCCATGGGATTTTCTATGAATGATTATGGATTAGCCATTTGGTCTTTTAAAAAACCTAAAAATGTAAATGATCTTTTAGACACTGATATAGTTTTTGAGGAATTTGAAGAATGGTTGCAAGATACTCCACTATTGAAAAGATTATTTAGGGATGTAGCATTAATTTCAGGATTAGTAGAAAAGCGAATTCCAGGCGCAGAAAAAACAGGAAAACAAGTTTTATTTAGTACTGATCTAATTTATGAGGTACTTATCAAATATGATTCCCAACATGTACTATTAGAAGCAGTTAAAGAAGATGCTATGGATGGTCTTATAGATGGTTCAAGGCTGCGAGAGACTTTAAATCAACTAAGAGAAAACATTTTAGTGAAATATTTAGATCAAATTTCACCACTATCATTACCAATTATACTTGACGTTACTAAAGAGAACATAGGTTATTCAATTGGTAAAGATGATATTTTAGCTGAAATGCAAGAAGAGAATTTTTTGAGAGATGAAACATTATAAAATAAAATTTGCTGGTGAAATATTTGAAATTCTTCCTTCTGGCACCATTTTTTGGCCAAGTGAACAAATATTGATAGCTTCTGATTTACATCTTGAGAAAGGTAGTAGCTTTAACCATAGAGGAACTTTTTTGCCTCCATATGATTCTTTGGATACTATTACTAGGCTTGAGGAAATAATCAAAAAAACTTCTCCCAAAAAAATCCTTTTATTGGGTGATACAATACATGACAAAACTGGATTACTGAGGATGTCAGATGAGGTAAAAGAGAATTTTTTTTCATTATTCAAAAAAAGTACTTTAATATTGATTAGTGGAAATCATGATGAAGAACTTCTTTATAATAACATAGAATTAATTCCTTTTTATAAATTGAAAAAAATCTTTTTTATCCATCAATTGACAAATGATAAAAATTTTCAAATATGCGGTCATTTTCACCCCATGGTAGATACAAAGTTTAAGGGTATTAGAATTAGAGCTTCTTGCTTTGTTGTTTCAAAATACAAAATTATTTTGCCCTCCTTTGGAACTTTTACAGGAGGATTAAATATTAGAAATAATGCTTTTAAAAGAATTATTGATAAAGGAACTTCTATTTTAATGATCTATAATCAAAAAATAATTAATATAGGGTATCATTCCAATTAAAATCTTCAAAAGTTTTTGTAATTTTATATTTTTATTTGTATCTATATACGTTAAATAGAGAATGTTATTATAAATTCAGTTTTGTTGCTTATTTTCTTTAATTTTAAAAAAGTTATGAGATTTATAGAAAAAAAATTTGTTGATATAAAGCCATCAAGTACACTTTCAATAAATGAACTTTCAAAAAAAATTCAAAATCAAGGTAAAAAAGTATTTAAATTTGGTTTAGGTCAGTCACCCTTTCCTGTACCTACAATATTGGTGAATGAATTAAAAAAACATGCACATTCTAAAGATTATTTAGATGTTTCTGGATTATATGAACTTAGAGATTGTATAGCAAAATATCATACAAATAAAAATAAAGTTAGATATAATGCCGATGATGTTTTAATAGGCCCAGGCTCTAAAGAACTTTTATTCCAATGCCAAATGGTTTTTGATGGAATAACCTTACTACCATCACCTAGTTGGGTCTCATATGCACCACAAGCTAATTTTTTGGGGAAAAAAATTTTATGGCTTCAAACAACCGCAAAAGAAAATTGGCATATAACTGCTAATTTACTTGAGGAGACATGTAAAAAAAATAAAGAAAATAAGCTTTTAATTTTGAATTCTCCAAATAATCCTAGTGGCACAAGTAGTCTATATTTGGAAGAACTTGCTTTTATTGCAAAGAAATATGAACTTATTATTATTTCTGATGAAATTTACGCTGAATTAGATTTTACAGGTAATTACCATTCGATTACACACTTTTATCCGGAAGGAACAATTGTATCTGGTGGATTGAGTAAGTGGTGCGGGGCAGGTGGATGGAGATTAGGAACAATGATTTTCCCTCAAAACCTTTCATTAATAAGAAAGGCAATAAGGTCTGTAGCCAGTGAAACTTTTACATCTGTAAGTGCACCAATCCAATATGCTGCGGTAAAAGCCTATAAAACTAATCATAATGAATTTTTAAAAAAATGTAGAAAAATTCTTAATTTTGTTTCCTCTTTTTTACATGAAGAACTATGCTCTGTTGGGATAAAGGCTCTCAAACCTACTGGGGGATTTTATATCCTATGCGATTTTTCTAACGTAATAAAAAAATCAGATAATATTTTTTCTGATCAAGAATTGTCAAATTTACTATTACAGAAATTAGGAGTCGCAAGTCTGCCAGGTTCTGATTTTGGTTTGGAGAAAGAGAAAATGATTCTTAGACTTGCCTTTGTTGATTTTGATGGGGAAAAAGCATTAAAATACTTAATATATAAAAATAAACTTGAAATAAGTGATTACAAAGAATTATTTCCTATGGTATATGAAGGGTTGTTAAAAATTAAGAATTGGGTTTTGGAAAAGAATATTTAAGCATAAAATTTTTTAAATATCGAACTCATTTACTATTGTTTCATTATTAATAATTGGAGTTTATAAATGTCAAATGAAGCTGTATATCCCTCTTTAAACAACAAGGTCGTGTTGGTAACTGGAGGAGGTTCGGGAATAGGAGAATCTATTACGAGATCTTTTATTAAACAGGGTTCAAAAGTTGCATTTTTAGATTTTAATGAAAAAGACTCAATAAATTTAATAAAAGATTTAAATACTGATAAGGTACATTTTGAATTTTGTGATTTAAGAGATATTGAGCAACTTAAAAATTCTATAAAAAAAATTAGTTCTAAATTTGGACTAATTCAGGTTCTTGTTAATAATGCTGCAAGAGATGACAGACATAGTCTGGAAAGTGTAACTTCAGAATATTTTGATGAGAGAATTGCTACTAATCTGAAACATCAATTATTTTCCTCTCAGGCAGTTGTAAGTGACATGGAAAAAAACGGTGGTGGTGTAATTATTAATATGGGATCTACAAGTTGGATGATAGGTCAGGGAGGAATGCCTTGTTATACAACTGCAAAATCTGCTGTCCAAGGTTTAACAAGGGGATTAGCTAGAGATTTAGGTCCAAAAAATATTCGTGTTAATTGTGTTGTTCCTGGATGGATAATGACAGAAAGACAAGTAGATATGTGGTTAACTCCAGAAAGTGAAAAAGAACTCATGGACCGTCAATGCATTAAACGTAAGTTATTTCCTGAAGATATAGCAAGATTTGTTCTTTTTATGGCATCTGACGAAGCATCAGCGTGTTCTAACCAATCTTTTGTAGTTGATGGGGGATGGTTATAAGGATAGAATTTTACTCTGGTACTGCACCTATAATTTGTTGGTCATAATTAATTATTGCACCAGTAATAATTCCTGATGAAAAACTTAATAAATAAGTAACCAAAGGTGCTAATTTCTTTGGATCCACAAGTTCTCCCATTGGTAATGTTTTTTCGGCTTTTTTAACCCAATCGTCACTTGCTCCATGAAATTTTTTTTGAATTTCATCTTCTCCAGGTGTATTCATCCATCCAGGAGCAACTACATTTACACGTATTTTATCTTTACGTAATGCTAATGCAGAGTTTTTTGATAATGTTAAGAGCCCCCCTTTGGATGTTGAATATGCAGTTAGAAAACTTTGTCCAACATAAGATGAGGTTGAAGCTATATTAACTATAGATCCAGGTTCTTTATTTTTTTTCAGCTTTTTAATTAGCCCCTGCATCAAAATGAAAGGAGCTCTTAAATTAATATTCATGTGTTGCTCCCATAATTGAATAGAAGTGTTATCTATACTACCCCTAGTAGTTACTGCAGCAGAATTAACTAAGCTATTAAGGTTGGGAAAATATTTAATACTTTCCTTAATCAAGTTATGACATTCTTTTACATTTTCTAAGTCAGTCTTTATATATTTTACTTTAACATTTTTCTTAAAAAGTTTTTGTTCTGCTAGAGCACCTTTTTTTTCATTCCTACCGGCTACAATTATTTCATTACAACCGTTTTCAATAAGCTTATTTGCAATTTCGAAGCCTAGACCTTGTGTTCCTCCAGTAATTAAAACTGAATTATTATTATTTTCAATTTTCATTAATAACCTGCTTTATCACATAAAAATATATTGAATAAATCAATTATACTATTGTTACTATAATAGTTTTACAAAAAACTTAGCATAATATATTTTAAAAATAAGATATATGAATTTATTTGGATGGATCAGATGCCAATTATTAATAGGATAGCTAATTTTGCAGAAGAAATGAAACAATGGAGACAAGAACTTCATTCAAATCCTGAATTAAAATTTGATTGTTATGAAACTGCAGAGTTTATAGTTAAGCGTTTGAAAGAGTTTGGTATAAGTGAAATTCATACTAAAATTGCTAAAACGGGAATAGTTGCAATCATCAACGGAAAAAAAGAGGGTGAAACAATTGGATTAAGAGCAGACATGGATGCTTTGCCATTACAAGAAATTAAGCAGCATTCATACAAATCAAAAAAAGTTGGTATAATGCATGCTTGTGGTCACGATGGACACATGACAATGTTACTGGGGGCGGCAAAATATCTAAATGAAACCAAAAATTTTTCTGGTAAAGTAGCTTTAATTTTTCAACCTTCAGAAGAAGATGGGGGGGGTGGGCAGGTGATGTGTGAAGAAGGAATTATGGATACCTTTTCTATAAATCAGGTATACGGATTACATAATGCTCCTGGCTTGCCATTAGGTTTTTTTAAAACAAATCCTGGTCCAAATATGGCTGCTGCAGATGATTTTACTATTGAAATAAAAGGAAAAGGTGGGCATGGAGCAAATCCAGAGGAAACATTTGATCCCATTACTGCATCTCTTCAAATTGCACAATCCATACAGACAATTAGTTCAAGAAACTTATCTGCATTAGATAATGTTGTTATCTCAATCACACAGATACATTCTGGTACAACGCACAACATTATACCTGACAAGGCATTTATCAATGGTACCGTAAGAACGCTTGATAAAGTTACCCAAAAACTTGTGCATGAAAGATTGAAGTCTATTTGTTCCGGCACTGAAATCTCATTTAATTGTGAAATTAATTTAAAATATAATATTGGTTATCCAGTTACTTTTAATCATGAAGAAGAGACAAGCTTTTCTGTAGAAGTGGCAAATGAGATATCGGGATCTAGCTTGGTTAACGGGAATGCTCCACCTATCATGGGTTCTGAGGATTTTTCTTATATGCTTTTAGAAAGACCTGGAGCCTACCTGCACGTTGGCCAGGGAGATGGCCCAGCCTTACATAGTCCAGAATATGATTTTAATGATGAATTATCCCCTATAGGTGCCAGTTTTTTTGTAAAACTGGTTGAAAAAGCTCAGCCTTTATAAGAAAGCAACTTAAAAAAGAGTGAAGACAATTTTTGATAAAGTTTTTAAATTAGCCAAAGACTCTAGGGATAGTAGAAATTTGATTTTAAATTCTATTATTAAAACGCCTTGTTTACGAAGTAGATTAAAATTAGATGAGGGAAGTGAGCTTTATTTCAAAGCAGAAAATTTTCAATATACAGGCTCTTTTAAATTAAGAGGAGCTTTGTCAAAAATAAAAAAAGTTGAGAAAAGTACAAAATTAATAACTGCTTCATCTGGTAACCACGGCATCGCTTGTTCTCATGCTGCAAAAGTGACCGGTCATAACCTTACTGTTGTTTTACCAGAAAAAGTTTCTAAATCCAAACTACAAATAATAAAGGGTTATGGTACTAAAATTATACTAAACTCTGGGGATTCTGGATTAGCTGAAAAACATGCTAGATCATTAGCTGAAAATGGTGAGTTTGATTATATTTCTCCCTATAATGATATTGATATTATTGCGGGGCAGGGTACGATAGGTTTTGAATTACTTGAGCAATTACCCAAAATAGATAATGTTTATATTTCAATGGGGGGTGGAGGTTTAATATCTGGAATAGGTAGTGTTATTAAACATCATTCTCCCAAAACAAAGATAATTGGAGTAAGTGCTAAAAATTCTGGAGCACTTTCGGCTAGTTTGAAACTAGGCAAAGTATGTGAAACGACTCATTTAGATACATTGGCCGATGGTTGTGCGGGCGGTATTGATGAAGATACCCTCACTTTACCACTGGCTAAAGCAGTAATAGATAGTGTTATAGAGTGTACAGAAGAGCAAATAATAGAAGCAATTAAAATCCTTGCTTGGCAGGAAAATTTGTTGGTTGAAGGATCTGCTGCTCTTGCGCTTGCAGGATTTCTGCAAGATAAAAATTCAGCAAAAAAACAGGTAAGTTTAGTACTTTTATGTGGTGGAAATTTTGATAAAGATTTATTATTACCTATTTTAAATTAAAATTGTTTATTTGATGTCATCACTAGTTCTACCAAAAAAAGTTTTTTGTGCTGATTTAGATAGAGAAATGCCAGGTTTGGAGTTGTAAGCAAAAACAACAAGCATTCGAGTGGTTTCGCCAATAGTTGGTGTTACTCTGTGCATAGAATTTTTCCCTCGAAATAAAACTAAAGTACCAGGTTGAATATCTAGTTTTGTGGGGGTTTTTTTCTGATGAATAATTTCAGAAACTGAATTATATCCCATATCATTTTTTTCTATATTTCTGGCATTTTTTACATATTCAAATTCACCTCCAGCTTTGGGTTTTTGAAGTAAAAGCGTAACTGCAAAATTTGAATTATCAAAATGCCAACCTAGCTCTTGAGTATCACTGGCGTAATGGATGTTGATCGAAGAAAATGGATCTGAATATTCATATATATTTTTTTCTTTTACAACCTTAGCAAGAAAATTTTTAAATAATGTTGATCCATAGATACTTTTAAGTTTTGAATTTTCTGGGATTTGATCTGTCGTTATGCACCCTTTTGAAGACACTACTTGGTAATTGAATATATGATCTGGGGGAAGATTGTCGTCAATTTCAGTTAAATAAATATTGTGGGTGGACTTTGCATAGTAAGCTTTAAATTGATTTACCTTAGCTTCATTCACTAGTTCAAATAGAGTCTGATTATTAATAAAATTAGGTAGTGTTAATACTCCTTTTTTATCGAGTTCATTTTCACAACTTCTTATAAATGTTTCGTCATCAATTGGATGCTGTTTTAAATTAATTATTTGTTTTAAATCTAATTCTATATTTGTCATTTTTTATAGTTGATGTTTATTGAATATCTTAATTACATTTAAAATAATAACAAATTTGATTATTTGATAAAAAGCAAGTTAAAATTAGTTACACAGTTTTTTATTCTTGTTAGGTGTTCGATTTTATGGAGTATATTTAATTAAAATGAACCACAAATTACTTGCTCTTGGTGGTGATGGAATAGGTCCTGAGGTTCTGGAATCTGGTTTATCGATATTAGAGGCTATTTCAAAAAAAAATAAAATAAATTTTGAAATATCTTTTGATCTTATAGGTGGAACTTGTTGGGATAAATACGGAACTTTTTGTAGGAATTCTACGATTGAAAAAGCTATAGAATCTGATGCTATTCTGGTTGGAGCCGTTGGTGGTCCTAAATGGGACGCTATGAAAATTAAAGGAGATCCAGAGGAACAGGATGGTTTAATGTGCTTAAGAAAAAAACTAGGAGCATTTTTTGGAATAAGGCCAGCAAAAAATTATAAAAGTCTTCAAAATGTTATTCCTTTCAATAAAGAATATGTACAAAATTCTGAAATAATTATTTTAAGAGAAATGTGTGGGGGGGTGATGTTTTCAAAACCAAGAGGTTTAAAATTTCTGGAAAATGGTAAGCGCTATGGATTTGATACTGCTGGTTATAATGAGTTTGAAATAAGGAAATTTGCGAAATGTGGATTTGAATTAGCAAAAATGTATAATAAAAATATTATTTCTATTGATAAATCTAATGTAATGGAAAGCTATCGTCTCTGGAGAGATGTAGTTCAAGAGGTATCCAATGATTATACTAGTATCAATTTAGAGCATCTTTATGCAGATAATTGTGCGTATCAGATGATCATGAATCCAAAAAATTTTGATATTATATTAGCTTGTAATTTTTTAGGTGATATATTTTCAGATCTTGCAGCTACCATTTCTGGCAGTCTTGGGATGCTACCATCTGCTTCTCTTTGTGGATCACCACAAAATAAAACAAAAGGTATTTATGAACCTGTACATGGAACAGCTCCTGAGTTAGTTGGAACTGGGACGGCCAATCCTATTGGTATGATTTTGAGCATTTCAATGATGTTAAAATTTTCATTTGGGTTAGACGAAATCTCAAAAAAGATAGAATTTGCAATAGATAAAACACTTGAAAATGGTTATCATACTATGGATCTAAAAGGTAATTGTTCAACAAATGAAATCACAGAGCATATAATAAAAGAATTGAAAATATGTCTTTAGAATTTGATTATATAATCGCAGGTGGAGGATCTGCAGGATGTGTTTTAGCTTCTCGATTAGCGGGTAATTCTAATGATAGTATATGTTTAGTTGAGGCAGGAGGAAAAGGTAAAAATCTTTTTATTAAAATGCCTGCTGGGAATGGGTTTATTTTTGGAAATCCTAAATTTGATTGGGGGTATCAATCAGTAGAACAAACCAAGTTAAATAATCGAAAAATTTATTTTCCTAGAGGTAAAGCTTTGGGTGGAAGTTCTGTAGTTAACGGGATGGTTTATATTAGAGGGGTTCCACAAGATTATGATAATTGGAGACAAATGGGTCTTGATGGATGGGGATACTCTGATTTATTACCTTATTTTAAATATTCTGAAGGATCCATCAAACGACAAAATAAGTTTCATGGAAATAAAGGGCCATTAAAAGTTGAACCTGCTAGGAATTTTTCTGAACTAGATAAAGCTTTTATAAAAGCTGCAGTTGACTCAGGACATGAATTTTTGGATGATTTTAATGCAGATAAAAGATCAGGGGTTTCAAGGGTAGATAGTACAACTTACCTTGGCGTGAGGCAATCTTCAGCAATTGCTTATTTAAAAAAAATACCAAAAAATTTAAAAATTTTTACTAATACAACAGTAAGCAGAATTTTATTTAATAAAAATAAGGCAATTGGAATAGAAACTATCGATGGAAGAAAAATCTATGCAGGTAAAGAAGTTATTATATCACAAGGTGCATTTGGAACACCGCACTTGCTTATGTTATCTGGTATAGGTGATGCCAAACATTTAATGTACCATGATATTAAACCTCTTATTGATTTACCTGGAGTTGGACAAAATCTAGTTGACCATTTGGATGTATCCATTCAATACGGTTCAGATAGAATGGATTTAAGTACTGCGAGATATCAGAGAATTGACCGTGCTGCGTTATTATTGGCTAGATGGCTTTTAAATGGCAGTGGTCCTGGTGGAGGTTCTTTATTTTCAAGTATGCTTTTTCATTCATTTAATGATCCAAATTATCCTGAGTTACAAATCTATATGACCCCAATGAATATTGATGAAAATTTAAGTGATGGAGAAAATGAAAGTACATCAATCTTGCAATCCTTAGGAAGAAAATTATTAGTAAGAGGAAAAAAAGTGGCAAAACCTGGGGTTCAAATTGACATTAATCTTGAAAGACCAAGATCATTAGGGAAAGTAAGTTTATATAGTTCAAACCCTTCAGATTATCCAAAAATAGATCCTAACTATTTAAGTAACAAAAAAGATTTAGATGATCTTGTTGAGGGTGTTAAAGTAGTAAGAAAAATTATGTCAAATTCGAATATAAGTAAGTATCTAAATGGAGAAAAAGGACAGTGGAAAAATATAAGGTCAGATGAAGAAATTATATCTGCTATAAGGAGTACAGCTTACACTGGTCACCATCCTTGTTCTACAGCAAAAATGGGGAACGAAAATGATATTTATTCTGTTGTAGATAAAGAATTAAAAGTGTTTGGTATTGAAGGTTTAAGGATTTGTGATGCATCTGCAATGCCTTCACAAATTACAGGTAATCTATATGCAACTGTATTAGCAATGGCCGAAAAAGCATCAGACATTATTCTAAAAAAAGAAATTAAGAAGCCAGAGTTTTGAATAAATAGGAAAAAATTAAATGTCAGAATTAAAAAAATTTAATTATTTTGTAAATAATGAATGGAAAGAACCAGTTGCAAAAAAATATTTTCAAAGTGAAAACCCTGCTACAGGACGTCCTTGGGCATTAGTTCCAAATTGTGGCTCAGAAGATGTAGATTTAGCAGTAAAAGCAGCAAAAAATGCTTTTTACTCTGGAGCTTGGGGCAAAATGATGCCTGCTGAAAGAAGTAGATATTTGAGAAAAATTGGAGATGCAATCTCCAAAAATGCTGAAAGAATTGGAAAAATTGAAACAACTGATAATGGAAAGCTTCCACAAAATATAACACCAAGTTTACAAAAAAATTCATGGCAAGTTGATAGCTGGAACTATTATTCAGGCATGTGTGATAAATTTGAAGGTCGCCTAATTCCAGCTGAAGTTCCCAATATTCATAATTATTTGCAATGGGAGCCTTTCGGAGTTGTTGCTCAAATACTTCCTTGGAACTCTCCTATTGGAACACTAATTTGGAAACTAGCACCTTGTCTAGCAGCAGGTAATACAGTTGTTCTCAAACCTTCAGAGTTTGCAAGTTGTTCTACTTTGGAACTGATGGATATATTGTTAGAAGCTGACTTACCACCTGGAGTCATAAATGTAGTAACTGGTTTTGGTAACAAAATTGTTGAGCCTTTAGTCGATCATAAAGATGTAAGAATGGTATCTTTTACTGGTGGTACAAATGGTGGTCGTATAGTTGCAGGAATTGCTGCAAGAAGTGCTAAACCAACTGTAATGGAACTAGGAGGCAAATCTCCACAAATTGTACTCCCTGATTGTGATTTAGAACTGGCAGTTAATGGCATTATTTCAGGAATTTTTCCTGCAGCTGGACAAAGTTGTATTTCTGGCTCTAGATTGTTGATTCATAAAGATGTAATAGAAGAATTTACCAATCTTTTAGTTAATGCTGTTAAAGATGTAAAAGTTGGCAATCCCAACGATCCTTTAACACATATTGGGCCAATTGCTCATAAACTACACTACGAAAATATTTTAAAAAAAATTGAGAATGCAATTAACGTTGGACATCAGTTAATATTAGATGGAAGAGCTAAATCAAAATCTGAAGGATACTATATCGGTCCAACTATTTTTAAGGATGTACCAAATGAAACTGATTTATCTCAAAATGAAGTTTTTGGTCCTGTAGTTTCTACACAATCATGGATAGATGAAGAAGAAGTTATTCACATTGCAAATGATACTATTTATGGACTTGCAGCTGGAATTTGGTCGAAAGATGTTACAAAAGCAATGAAGATAGCAAATAAAATTGAAGCAGGTACTGTTTACATAAATAATTACTTTAATGCTTCAACTCAAAGCCCGGTTGGTGGATTTAAACAATCTGGTTATGGTCGTGAAAATGGTTGGGAAGGTATGAGATGTTTCATGCAAACAAAATCAGTTTGGTTATCAACAAGTCCTTCAGAAAACAACCCCTTTTCATAATGATATAGGATTAATATTTTTTAGATTTTATTAATAACAGTAGGGAAAATTTTTTGACTACATTTTCAAAAATAGACTTAAAAGATGACCGAGTTGCTTTATCAGTATCTAAAGTTGATAATTTATTAAAAGGAGTATTTATTTCGTTAGGTTGTTCAAGCAAAGAATCTTCGGAAATATCCGAGCACTTAATTGACGCGAGTTTGAGTGGTGTAGAAAGCCATGGAGTTTTTCGTGTTTTGCAATATGTAGAATGGTATAAAACAGGGTATTTATCCACTTCTGCAAAACCCAAGCTAAAAAAACTTTCATCAAATATATATGAAATTGACGGGGGTGGTGGTTTAGGTATTCCAGTTATGAATTTTGCATTTAAAAAAGCAATCGCTAACTCTAAAAAAAATGGTATTTCTGCTACAGCAATTAAAAATGTTGGACATACAGGTCGACTGGGTTTTTATGCAGATTATGCTGCTAAGAAAGGTTTGATGACTATTCTAATAAGTGGTGGAAATAGAAAAGATTGGTCTCAGGTAGCTCCATATGGAGGAATTGAAGGAAAATTGCCAACGAATCCATGGTGTATAGGTTTTCCTGGGGGATTTAATGGTCCTGTTGTACTTGATTTTGCCACTTCCAAGATTGCTGGAGGATTGATATATGCTGCAAAGTCAGCTGGTGGATTGTTACCAGAAGGTTGTATAATTGATAAAAAAGGGAAATTAACTAGAAATCCTGATCACTATTTTGATGGTGGAGCGATCTTACCTTTTGGAAAACATAAAGGTTTTGGACTTTCACTGATAGCACAACTAATTGCTGAAAGTATGTTAGGTAAAGTTAAAAAAGAGGCAAACTGGCTACTTGTAACCATTAAAACAAGTATATATAATGCAAACAATCAATTAAAAGAATTAGCAAATGAAATTTTATCAGATGTAACAAATTGTAAAACTGCATCTGGTTTTAGCAATATTCAAATCCCCGGTGAACTTGAGAGAAAAAATAAGAAAAAATCAAATAATAAAATTTATTTACCAAAAAAAACATGGGATCAAATACTTACTATAGCTTCAAATTAAAATTTAAATTGAAAAAAAACTAATTAATTAGACTTGTCTTAAAAAAATATAGGATATCCATCTTCAGTTATAATTTTTTTTAATTTAGTTTCGTACAATTCAGATAAAAAAACTTCATTTAAAATTTCATTTATATGACCAGAATAAATATTTTTTCCTTCTTTTAGTACAATTACATATTTTGAATATTTACTTATACTGTTGATATCGTGCGTCGATAAAAAAACAGTAAGTTTTAGGTCTTTATTTAGATTGGTAATAAGTTTAAAAAAATCATGTGTCTTGGCAAAATCTAGTGATGAAGTAGGTTCATCTAATAATAATAAGTTAGCTTCTTGTGCTAAAGCTCTTGAAAGTGTCGCTCTTTGCATTTCTCCACCTGAAAGAGATTTAACTAGTTGATTTTTTTTTGACTCCAAATTCAATTTACTAAGTGCTTCTTCAACGATATCATAATCTTTTTTATCCTCTGAGAGTAACCAATTAGTAAATGAATTTCTCCCTAAAAAAACATACTCTTTCAGAGACATACTCTCAGGTATACTTATAGTTTGGGGTACGTACGCACAATTAAAATTATTAGATTTTTTGAATAATTCTTTACTATCTTGGTTGTTCATTAAAAGGGAACCTTTATAATTTAATAAACCTGCTAAAGTTTTTAATAACGTAGTTTTTCCGGCACCATTAGGACCAATTATTGACACATAACTTCCTGAAGGAAAATCAAAAGAAATTTCGTTAATTATATTGATATTATTTTTATAAACAGTAAGATTTTTTGCTTTATATGCCATCAAAAAGATCCCTTTGATGCTTTTAACAAGAATGCAAAAAAGGGTGCTCCAATAAAGGCAGTAACAATACCTATTGGTAATTCTGCAGGTGATATAACAATCCTTGAGAATGTGTCAGCAAAAGTTAGAAAAGCACCTCCTACAAGTGCTGATAAAGGAATGATTACTCTATAGCTCGAGCTAACAGTTAGTCTCACAATATGAGGTATTACAAGTCCTATAAATGCTATTAGTCCGCTCAAAGACACTGCAACTGCGGTTAATAACGATGATGCTGTCAAAACAACAAAATAAGTTATACTTGGATTTCCACCTAACATCTTCGCTTCATCCTCTGAAAGACGTAGCAGATCTAATTCTTTTCTAAATAAATAAATTATTAAGAAACAAATTAAAAAATATGGTGTTATTGTAATTACTTCATCCCATCCAGACGTTAATAATCTTCCTATTATCCAACTATATATTTCTTGCATTGAGGAATAAAATTTATGCATCAAATATGTTTGACATGATGTTAAAAAAGCTGCAGTTGCTACGCCAGCAAGTAATAAGCTAGGGATGGTCTTACCTGCATTTATTGATATAAATGCAGCACACATCACTGCTCCTAATGCACCAATAAATGCTCCAATTTGTATGGAATTAATTATAAAAAAAGAAAAATTTATATCATATACAATAACTAAAGTTACACCTAAACCTGCACCAGCTGCTGATCCTAATAAAAAAGGATCAGCTAAAGGGTTTTTAAACACTCCTTGAAATCCACAACCTGCAATTGCTAATGAAGCCCCTACAAGAAATCCTAAACAAAATCTGGGTAATCGCCAATCAAAGATAATAATTTGATTTATTTTGTTAATTTCAATTTGACCTTGACTATCTGAAAAATAATAAAAAAATAAATTAACAATTTCGCTAGGAGGTATTTTTACGGCACCCATTCCAATACTCAGCAGGAAAGAAGAAAAAACTAATAAAATTGAAATTATTAATGACTTAGTTGAAATTTTAAAAACTTTTTCCATGAATGGCACTTTGCTTTTTTATAATTAATATTTCAATCAATTATTTGAGTATTTTACTAAAATATTAACAAAATCCAATATTCTTGGTCCCCATCTAGATGCAATATCTTTTTGTATTAATAGGATATTATTTTCTTTAACTGCGCTAATGTAATTCCATCCTGGTCTAGATTTAACAAGTTCAGAATATTTTTCATTTTTACCTGGTAATATTATAAGTTCTGGGTTTTTTGAAATTATAAGTTCAGGTGAAAGTTTTGGATAACCTAACCCCGAAATATCAGCAGAATCTGCAATATTTACAAAGTTTAATTTTTGATAAATATCTCCAATAAAACTAAACTTGGAAGGACTGAAATAATTTTGATCAAGTTCATGATAAACTTTAATTGGTTTCTGATTTTGTCTTATGGATATAAAAGCTTTCATTTGATTGTTCATATTCGAAATCAGTTTTTGAGCTTTTTCTGTATTGCCTGTTTTTATACCTAATAAATCTATTTGATCTAATATTTGCTCAAAATTATTAGGAGCAGGTAGGTAAATTGTTTCAATTCCAATTTTACTTAGAGCTCTTTTTAAATTTCTTACATTGTATGACAATATAACCAAATCTGGTTCATATAAACTAATAGATTCTATATTGGGATCATATGATGAAATTTCAGTCCTAGGTGCCTTAATTGGATAATTCGACAGGCTATCTACAGCTATTACTTGTTTATCTGATCCTATTTCAAACAAAATTTCTGTAATAGAGGGAGATAGAGACATAATTTTTTTTGGAGTTATTTCATCTGCATTAATTGCTAAATTGCAAAAGAATAGAAATAATACTGAAAAATATGAATTCTTTAAAATTTGTAAAACAAAATTCATAAAGTAATAATTATAATAGAGTTTATTGATTGAGATAAAATAAGTTATTCTCTAAATTTATTAACAGGTTTAAAATTTGTAGTTTCGGGTACTCTTTCTTCATAAACCCAAACTGATTGATTGGGATGCATTCCTGCCCCAAAGATAGCAGGTACAGCTGAACACCTCATTTTATTTAAAAGCCTTGTATTGGCAATTCCAACTGCAGGATGTATTCCCTTATTTTTGTTACATTCATAGTCCCATTTTGATTTACGTTCATTAACTATTTTATTATTGGTTAATTCATCACACACTAAAGTATTTTCATTTAGATCTACAATAATAGTATCTCCATCCTTTATCAAGGCGATTGGACCGCCTATTGCAGCTTCTGGTCCTACGTGTCCAATAACCAAACCTACTGATCCGCCAGAAAATCTACCATCTGTCATTAAACCTATAACTATATTTTTTTCACGGCATAATGCTGTAATCCTAGAAGTTGAGTCTAACATCTCTGGCATACCAGGACCTCCCACTGGTCCTTCATATCTTACTACCACCATGTCAAAATTTGAAAAGCTCTCAGGTTGGTTATCTAGGGTGTTTAAAAGACTTTGCTCTCCATCAAAAACTTTTGCTTTTCCTTTAAATAATCCATTTTCTAAACCTCCTTCGACACCTGCTAATTTTAATATTGCGCTAAACTCAGGTGATAGATTTCCACCTAATAATCTTAATCCACCTGTTTTTTTAAATGGTTTTTTTACACTGTAAATTACATTTCCGTCAGGATCAGCTGGAGATAACTTATTTACTTGTTGAGATAATGTTTCACCCGTGCAAGTAATCGTATCTCCATTAAGTAAACCAGCATCAAGAAGGTTTTTTACGATAACTTGGATTCCACCCATTTCATCTATATCGACCATAGAATATTTTCCAAATGGTCGAGCATTTACTACGACTGGGACAACTGACTCAGACAAATAATTAAATTCGCTAGCACTCATAATGTCGTCATTAAAGTTCGAATATCCTGCAGCTCTTGATAATTCGGGTGCATGAAGCATTACATTTGTAGAACCCCCAACACTCATTGCTACTATAATTGCATTTCTTAACGATTCTCTTGTTACTATATCTCTTGGAGTGATTTCTTTTTTTATAAGATTACTCAAATAATTCACTAATTCATTTGGAAAATCATCCAATCTCCGAGTGTCTTCTGATGCAGGGGATACCATATGAAGGGGCTGCATCCCTATAACCCCAATAAAAGTTTGCATTGTATTATAAGTAAACATCCCACCACAACTTCCAATTCCTGGACAAGATTCTAGTGCAATTCGTTTTTTTAGATCTTCATCTTTACTCCCTGCAATTTGATAGCTGCTTATAATATCTAAGGGTTCCCCAGTTACACTATCTTTACCTGGTCTTATCGATCCGTCTGACATGATAATAGCAGGTCGATTATGCTCTAAAATTGCTGCTAAAGTCCCAACAGGTGGTTTATCACAAGCTACTACTGCAACTATTCCTTCTACTCCAGTAGCGCTTAAATGTTCACAAACACTATCATTTGTGACTTCTCTTCCAATTAGTGAATATCGCATTTCTTTTGTGCCATTTCTGATACCATCAGAAGTAGCAAGGCTGAATTCAGGTTGTATTAGTCTCATTGCTAATTGATTGGGCTCTTTTCCTACTCTTTTTTTTAGCACTTCGTGAATTACATTAACTTTTTTGCTGACACCAAGATAACACTGAGAATCTCCTTTATTACCTATTACTCCAATCGAAGGCTCATGGATTAAATCAAGGTCTGTTCCTAATTCACGAGCAATTCCAAAAGTTTGAGAGTTTCTACCTGGATTTTTATCAATTAAAACTGTCTTGGTATTTTTCATCGATACTCCTAAAAATATTTAAATTTAATTTATTGTTTTTAACCATATTATCAAAGGATAATAAAGTTGGAATTAATTTAGCTAAATCATTAATATCTAGCATATTTGCACCGTCACTAGGTGCTTCATCAGGGTTTTCATGAGTTTCTATAAATAAACCGCTAACCCCAATTGCACATGCAGCCCTAGATAAAGTTGGGACAAACTTTCTTTCACCACCAGACTTTTCCCCTAATAAGCTAGGTTGTTGTACGGAATGCGTAGCATCAAAAATAACTGGATAACCTGTTTCTGCCATTATATCCAAGGCTCTGAAATCATTAACTAACGTATTATAGCCAAATGTTGTGCCTCTTTCACAAAGCATAATTTTATCATTTCCAGTACTGGATATTTTTTCGGCTACTTTAGCCATATCTTTAGGAGATAAAAACTGGCCTTTTTTAACATTAATTGGCTTATGAGTCTCCCCAGCTGCCAATAATAGATCTGTTTGTCTGGACAAAAATGCAGGAATTTGAAGAATATCCACTACTTCCGCTACAATTTTACATTGATAAGGTTCATGAACGTCAGTTATAGTTGGGCAATCAAAATTTTCAGAAATTTCTTGTAAGATTTTCAGGCCTTCTTCTAGACCTACACCTCTTGTTGAGTTAATTGATGATCTATTACCTTTATCATAACTTGATTTAAATATAAATTTAGCACTGAATTTTTCACAAATATTCGATATTTTTTCAGCAACCATTAAAGCATGATCTCTATTTTCTATTTGGCATGGACCCAGTATAAAAACTATAGGATTTGAACCCCCAATATTTATATTTTTTAAATTTATTATTTTTTGCTTAACCATTTTGAATTAATTTTATTTCTAATTTTTCTAGTTGATCTAAAGTTTTTTTTTATCTATATCCATACTTTCTTTACGAATAAATAAAATCAAGAAATTTTAACTTTAAAGTATATTTTTTTTTAATTTATTTATTAAAATAACATTTTTTATTTCTGAACATAATTTTTCAAGAAAGTATATTGATAATTATAAATGATAAACAGATCAAAGCATAAATTAAATTTTTTTGAACGATTAACTGATCCAATGAAGTTTGGGTTTAAAACAAATCCACCAAAAAAAATAGCACAATTTATTTGGTTTTATTGTTCACAAATCAGACTTACCTTATTTTCAGTATTTTTACTTAAATTTCTGGAAGTTATTATGGATTTAGCTGTTCCAGTGATCTTTGGTTATATTATTAGCAGAATAATTGAAGTGGGGGATGTTCAATTAATAATTGAAGAGGAATTTAAATTTTTAATAGGTTTTGGTTTATTTTTTTTAATTATACGACCTTCATTGCAATCTTTAAGTCAAGCACTAATGGATATGGCTATAATGACAGGATTTGCAAATATCGTACGATGGCAAAGTCATTTGAATGTACTAGGGTTAGATGTTGGGTATTTTTCAAGTGAATTATCAGGAAGATTAGCAAATAGAGTTATCGAAACTGGTCAAGCTGTTCGTGGTGTAGCTATGAAATTTCTAGAAGCCATTTTATATATTTCACTATACTTCGGCGGTACTATATCTGTTTTAGGCTATTCTAGTTTTATGATTACTTTACCTAGTTTGGTATGGTTAGCAATATTCCTTATAATTTTATTTTTTCTTATGCCAAAGGTTCGTGAATTAAGTCATCAACATTCTTTGCTAAGGAGTAAAATGACAGGTCGAATTGTAGATTCCTATGCTAATATTAATCTTATCAAATTATTTGCACGAAAAAATTATGAGCAATTAGGAGCTGCTGACTCTATTGATGATTTTAATTTTGGATGGGCAAAAGTTATGAGAATTTCATTTATTATGAATGTTCTTATGTCTTTTGCTAATGCATTACTTATTATAGGAACTTTAGGATTAGGTTTATATTTATTAGGAAATGGTAACATTGGAGCAGGGGTAGTGGCCGCTTCATTACCTTTAACATTGAGAATTTCTGAAATGTCTTGGTGGATTATGTGGGAAGTAAGCTATTTATTTGAGAATATTGGCACCATAGATGAAGGTAGGCTTACAATATCGCAGAAACCAAAAGTTATTGATGCCAATAATGCTACAGAATTGACTATAAATGGTGGTGAAATAAATTTTGAAAAAGTTAAATTTAACTATGGTAAACCTGGTGGTTTATTTGAGGAATTGTCACTTAAAATTAGTCATGGGGAAAAAGTTGGTTTAGTTGGAAAATCGGGGGCAGGAAAAAGTTCCATTTTAAATTTATTGTTAAGGTTTTATGATGTAGATTCAGGAAAAATTCTAATTGACAGTCAAGATATCTCTAAAGTAACACAAGAATCTTTAAGATCACAAATTGGAGTTGTAACTCAAGAGACTGCTCTTCTTAATCGCTCAATTTATGAAAATATTGCTTATGGAAACCCTTCATCCTCAAGGAGTGAAATATACCAAGCTGCAAAAAAAGCAGAGGCTTATGAATTTATTAATGAGTTAGAGGATAAAGATGGAAGAAAAGGTTTTTCTGCATTTGTTGGAGAGAGAGGTGTGCGACTATCTGGCGGGCAAAGGCAAAGAATTGCAATAGCAAGAGTTTTATTAAAAAATGCACCAATTCTTATTCTGGATGAAGCAACAAGTGCTTTAGATAGTGAAATAGAATCTGCAATCCAGAACCAGTTAAATAACATTTTGCATGATAAAACGGCTCTAGTCATTGCTCATAGATTATCCACTATCAATAAGCTTGATCGGTTGATAGTCATGGAGCATGGTAAGGTTATTGAAATGGGAACCCATAAAAGTCTTATTAAGAAGGGAGGTCATTATTCAAAACTTTGGTCTCTACAATCAGGTGGCTTTTTGCCCACTTTATAGGAAATTTAGAATTACACACTTACAATATAATTTTATTTTTGTGCTCTTAAGTAAATTTTAGGTTGTTTTTCAAGGTTACATTTTCTCTATGCCATGTGTATATTCCAGCCGACACAATTACAATTGCACCAAATATTACATAAACATCTGGGAATTCTGAAAAAAATAATATTCCCAAGATTGTGGCAAATATTAAATCAACATATGTAAAAGGCGCAAGAAAAGAGGCTTCAGATTTTCTTAATGCAAGAATAAAACAAAAATGTCCTAATCCTCCAAAAACTCCCAAGATGGAAAACAAAAGAAAATCCTTTATGGCAATTGGTTCAAAAAATGGAATAAGAATAATGGTAGAGATTAATGTTCCAACTAATGAGGTATAAAAAAAGTTGGTTTGAGGATCTTCTTCTTTACCTAGTCTCCTGGTAGAAACTGCATATCCTGCATAAAAAATTGCAGCTAAAATTGGAAAAAACCCAAATACAGAAAACATATCAGTTCCAGGTTTTAGAATTAATAAAGCACCACTAAATCCAACAATAACACTTATCCATCTACGATAACCTACTGTTTCTTTCAGAAAAATTACTGAAAAAATAACAATCACTAGGGGACCAATTTGAAAAATAGTAATTGTTGAAACTAAAGTTAGATACTTAAATCCAGAAAACATTGATATTGTTGCACAAAATAAAAGTAATGATCTAAAAAGATGAAGCTTTATTTTTCTTGTTTTTACAATTTTGTTTAAATTTGGTAAAAAAATAAATGTGGTGAAAACTGTTTGGCTTAGATATCTTACCCACACAATCTCTATTATTGGATAGTAAGTTGTAAAACCTTTAGCTGTAGCATTCATTATAGAAAAAAAGAATATAGTGAGTATCATAAAAATCACCCCGGTGGATGTATTTTTCATATTTTTCATTTTTATTCAAAACTATATAAAAGTTAGAAAATGCCTACCAAATTAAAAAAGTAGGGATCTAATAGTTATTAGATCCCAAATTATAATAATATTAAAATTAATAATTAGATGATTTTTCTATTTAGCTAATCTCCATATGAAAGGTACCAAAATTCCAGCAACAAGAAGTTTATACAAGTCACCCACTAAAAATGGATAAAAACCTTTAATTATTGCAAATGTAAAACCTTTGATGGCTGACAATTGCAAAATTCCAAAGAAATAAATTATGAACATTCCCAACATCATACAAAATATTGAAGACAAGATATTTCTACCCCAATCTCGATCAGCTAACTCACCTAAAACCAAACCTGCAATAAAAAATCCGAATATAAATCCACCTGTTGGACCAAAGAGATATAACAAGCCACCTCCGTAAGCAAATACAGGAAAGCCAGCAATTCCTTCTAAAATATATAAACCAATTGTTGCTATGGCTAAATTTCTACCAAAAAGCATACCAATCATTAAAACTGCTAATGGTTGTAAAGTCATAGGAACTGGATATAAATCCACCTTAATTTTAGCTGAAATAATTAATATGATACTCCCAAATAAAACAGTGCTTATATTAACTAAATTAAAAATTTTGTTTTTATTTAATTTATTAGTTACTAGCTCGATCCAACTAAGAGAATTTGATTTGAAACTTAACATTTTTTTATCTCCTATCCTGTATTTAAATTAAAAAAGAAAATTTCGTTTTTTTATATAGTATTACTTACAACTATTAAAGTAATTTAATAAATAAAAATACAAAGTTTACGTTTTTATTAGTATTATTCATTTCATCTGTAATACAATTATAAATAATTAAATTGCATTTCTAATAAATTTAAACTTGGAAAATTATGAGGATAAAAGATATGTTTTATGTTAGTACAACTTGGAAGCACGAAAATAAAATCAACAATGAAAAGATGCAAAATTTGTTAGCAAGCTTTAAAGGAACAAATCCGAATGTGAAAGAAGTTCACTGGTGGAAGATCGATAATTTCACTCATGGTGCATTAGTAATTTATAAATCAGAAAAAGGTTACGTAGAATCCAAAGAAATACACAGAGAGGCTAGGGAAGAATCTAGTAAAGAAGCATCAACAATTATGATAAGAGAAGAAGTCGGAAATCAATTAGCTTTCTTGGAAAATGATTAGTATTTTAGATTAAATTATTTTTTTTCTTTCAATATAGGTACCATTGAATTCCATACACCGTCGCTTCTAACTCTATGAAATAAAGCAGCAAAAATATGAATTGCAATCAACCAGTAAATTATGAAAATTGAATTTTCATGTAATGAAATTATAAACTCAATTAATATTCCATTTTTTAATCCTAACCAAAAGAAAAGTCCTATCATTAATCCTGAAATACATATAGAAGTTAGACATATATATAGAGAGTAGTGAACTAATTTTGCGACAAACTTTTGTGATTTTGGAGTTTTTGCTGGCAAAGAAGTTGTTTGTGTTTTTTTCATATAAAAAAAGCGTAAAATTAAAAAAAACAAAAAAATTGAAGCAAATAATATCTCAGATTTGAGAAGAGAAATATCTTCTAATTGTTCAATATTATCCACTTGTTTAAATATTCCGTACCCAAATAAAAATACAAAACCCCAGTGGAAAAACTTTGCTAAAAAACTATATTTTTGGTCTTGATTATCTTCTGTTTCATGCATTTTTTTGATTAACAATTATTCTACAGTAAAAAACTAATTAAGATTTAAATATTGTAAACACAATAATTTATTTGAAACTAAGATTAAAAATTAATATTTGCAAAATTAAAATAAAAACTACCAATTATTAAAACGATCCCAGATTTCATAATTTTTGTTTTCCTCGTTTATAACATGATATTTATTATGAGCAGATGCTGTTGCACATGCATGATTTGGTAGAATTCTTAACATATCTCCTTGCTTAATTTGGGGTAGTATAGCTTTACTACCCTTTCTTATTTTTATAATCCCGTGCTCTTGTTGTACATTAGCTACTATTAAATCTTCAATTATTTTCCCATTAATATCACACACCTGTCCATAGCCATAATCTACCTTGTGAAATGAATTTCCTATATCTCTTGATAATGCCATCCAGCCAGCATCAATAATAATTGCATCTATATTTTTATTTATACTGATTACAGAAGTTAAAACAGAAAGTGCTATATCTTCAGTACTGCAAATACCAACACCAGATTGTACTAAATCAAAAAAAACAAATACCCCAGCTCTCAACTCATTAATTTTGTCATTATGATAATCTGAAAATGCTGTTGGTGTTGATCCAATCGTAACAAGTTCACATTCAATAGAAAATTCTTTTAAAATTGAGACAGCTAATAAAGTTTGTTCAGCTTCATTCCTAGCGCATTCTCTTAAATCTTTGCTACTTGATAGATTATAGCTTTCGCCCGCATGTGACATAACCCCTCTAAATAAACCTTCACTATCTAAACACTTACCAATCCTATATAGTTGTTCAATTGAGTTAGATTTCACACCTGACCTATGTCCATCCAGATCTAATTCAATCAAAGCTGTTATTTTTAGACCTGTTTGGTTGTAAAAATTCACTAATTTTCTTGCAATAGAAATATCATCAACTAAAACGGAAATCTCACAATCTTCTGATAAACATTGAGCTATTCTTTCAAATTTATTTGGAACTATTGCTACAGAATATAAAAAATCATTAATCCCACAATTTTTTAATTTTTCGATTTCTTCAATTGTAGAAACCATTGCACGTTTACCAAATGCTTCAGAAAATCTTTTAGTTATTTCAATACATTTAGCAGTTTTTAAGTGAGGGCGAAAATTTATATTTTTCTGATCAACTATTGATTTTAGTCGTTCAATATTTTTTGAAAACTTATTTTCGTCTAAAATAAGGCATGGTGTAAATAACTCGTTTAAATTCTTCAATTCTATTAACCTTTTCGTATTTATATAATTATAATAAAATGAGTAATAATATTTGAGTAACTTATTTGATTTATAATGTATTTTAATTCAAATTACTTCACTTAAAATACAAAATATTAGCGAATTTTATAGTATATAATTTCATTGATAGTTGCTTTTCAAAGTTTACATAAATCATTTTTATTCTATTTTTTTAAATACATAAAGGTGGTGGAATAAAGCCTCCCAATTCTCTTTCTACTGCTTCCGCAAAAGCTAAAGCTGTGAAGTCACGACCATGGCTTGCAATTGCTTGATATCCTACAGGAAGTCCTCTAACACGTCCAATTGGGCCTACAACGCTTGGTAAGCCAATAACACCTGAATAACCCGACCAATAGAGTTGTGCCATCTCTGGATGATTTTCACCATTTATATTTAAGAACCTTTGGAAGCGAGGACCTTGTTGATCATGTTTAAATGCAGGTGTTCCAGTAGCTGGAGCAAGAAGAATATCGATGTCTTCAAAATAAGTATCAAATGCTAATCTATGCCTATTTCGTTGTTTGTTTAAGTTAATCCAGTCCCGATGAAGAAGTGATAAACCCTCAAATCGCGTTCCACAAATGCGGCTTACACTATCATTATTCAATTCCCTAACACCTTCGGTAAGTGCATTGATTTGCTCTTTTGTAAAGTGAGGTGAATCAGATGCACCTACTAACTTAAGGTAAATCATAAAGTGTAATTCGTTATCAATATCAGGTAATTTATTTCGAATTATTTTTGCACCTGAATTTTCCAAATTTATTACAAATTTCTCTAATTCATCTAGATAATCATTATCAACAGGGCTTTCTGGATCATTAAGTTTTAATCCAATCCGAAATTGGCTCAACTTGGTTCTATCATCTGCTGGTAAATGATTTTTAAATGCTGTTGCTTCTATTGCCCGTAAACCCCCTATAGCTTCAAAAGCAAGCTTTAAATCTTCAGCTGTTCTTGCCAATGGGCCAACCACTGAAATATCTGACTCTGAATGTATTTCTTCAATACATTGACCTTTAGATGAAACGACTTTATGTGTAGGTTTCATACCAAAAACACCACAGTAATGAGCTGGATTTCTTATTGAAGAGCCTGCATCACTGCCAACTTCAAGGGTGGTCATACCAGTCGATAGAGCAGCAGCTGATCCTCCGGAGGAACCTCCAGGCGTACGGGTTTGATCCCAGGGATTATTTGTTGTGCCATAAATTTTATTGAACGTCTGCCATTCAACAAGATCAAGTGGCACGTTTGTTTTGCCAAAAACTATAGCACCAGCACTTCGCAGTCTAGCTACTGCATCGCTATCAGTTGTTGCAATATTATGAATATTTTTAGGATCTCCCCAGGTAGTAGGTGCTCCTGAAAGGTTAAAAGACTCTTTAACCGTCATAGGAACGCCATGCAATGGACCACGAAACTTACCCGTAGCTGTTTCTTTGTCAATCTGCCAGGCTGTTTCTTTTGCAGCTTTTCTATCTTGCCAAACTACCGCATTTATTTCTGGATTGAATTTATCAATTTGTTCAAAATAAGCTTCTAGAAGATCAATGGCTTTAATTGACCTTTCCTGTATTGCTGTAGCATGTTGCTTTGCAGATTTGAAAACAATTGAAGACATATCTATACCTTCCATAAATCAACAATATGAATTTTTAGATAACTATTTTAGAAAAGCAAGCTTTGATATACGATATATTCATAAAATATTTTATTTAAGTTATCAGTTAAATATATATTTAATTTTAATTAATTGAAAAAAATAACTTTATTCTTAAAATTCTAAATAAATTCTAACTTTGGAGATTATTAGATCTTTCTAATTGATGAATAGTCAGTAAACAAATAATTTGCACTCACTATACAACTTATTAAAAAATAGTTTTTTTAGTCTTTATCTCGTGATAATTATAAATAACCAAATAAAATTATTTTAAAAGAGAGAGTTTTTTTATGCTAAATTACCCGAGTTTTTAAAACAATTTTTACATAATTTAAAGACTATAATTTTAAAAAAATTTATAAAACTTTATCATTAATTTAAACTTAAAATCTTAAAAAAAAGGAAAGTTAATCAATGTCAAATTCTCTTACCAATCCACCAAAAAAAGAATTCCAAAGTTTTCATAATTTTCCAATTATTAATGATTTGGACAATTTTAAAGCTGATGTTGCTTTCCTAGGAATTCCTTTTGGAGACCCATATTCCATGGGAGAAGCAAGTAACGATCAATCTAATGCTCCAACTCACATAAGAAGATATTGTGAAAGAGCTCTACGAGGGCTTGATAGGTATGATTTTGATATAGGTGGAACTCTTTTAAATGGAGAAGATATTAAAGTTGTGGATTGTGGAGATGTTATTGGGGATGCTAAGGACGTAATAGGTAACCATAATAGGTCTGAAAATGCAGTAAGAAAAGTATTATCCTCTGGTGCTATGCCAATTATTTTAGGAGGAGATCATGCAATTCCTATCCCAGTTTTTCGGGCATTAGAAAACCATGGCCCCATTACCTTGATACAGGTAGACGCACATATTGACTGGCGAGATGTTTTTCACGGTGTTAGTTATGGATTATCTAGTGTTATTAGAAGAGCTTCTGAAATGAACCATATTGATCAAATTTTTCAAATTGGACTTAGATCTGCAGGAAGCGCGAGACCAGAAGAAACTCAAGCTGCTTTGGATTATGGTTCAAATTTAATTACAGACTTAGAACTACAGGAATTTGGAATGAAAGCAATTCTTGATAGAATTCCTAATAGCCAAAATTATTATTTAACAATAGATGCAGACGGTGTTGATCCTACTATAATGCCTGCAGTTGCTGGACCTGCTCCAGGTGGGGTAAATTATACACAAATGAGGACATTAATTCAAGGCTTAGTAAAAAAAGGAAGAGTTTTAGGCATGGATATTGTTGAGATTACACCTAGTAAAGATGTAAATGGAATTACTGCTATTACGGCTGGAAGATTTATATGTAATTTAATAGGAACAGCAGTTAGAGCGGGTTATTTTAAAAAGTGAATTAATTATAAATTAATATAAAAAAGGTTGAAATTAAATGCGCTCTGATCAGCTAGTTATTAATAGCCTTGCAAACGGAATTCAAAAATTAAATTCCGTTAATTTTCCAAAAAAAATAATTAATATTGCAAAAAATTTAATAATAGACATATCTGGAGTAACATTTGCTGGATCAAGAACTAAGTCTGCATCAATTATTTATAACTTAGCAAAAGAAACCTATTTAGATGGTAATAGTGAAGTTATTGGTATGAAAAAATCATTAAATCCTGCAGGCGCCGCTTTTGTTAATGGAGCTCTAGGTCATTCATTAGATTTTGATGATAACTGTTATGCCGGAGTAGTACATGGATCGGCTGTTGTCTTCCCTGCAGTCTTAGCTTATGCACAGCATAAAAATCTTTCGGGTAGTGAATTACTAAAAAGTTTTATAATTGGTTTAGAAATTCAATTTGCTGTTGCTAAAGCTTTTTCTAATAATATTTATCACAAAGGTTGGTGGACGACTTCTGTTTTTGGTTCGATAGGTAGTACTGCAGGTGTTGCTTCATTGAACAACCTAAAAAATAATGAAATTAAAAATGCACTAGCCATTTCGTTATCTGGCGTTGGAGCTGTACGTGCAATTAGAGGTACAAATGCAAAACATTACTATTGTGGAAAATCAGCTGAAAATGGAATATTATCTTTAAATATGGCACAAAAAGGTGCAACAGGCCCTATTGATATTTTTGAAGATAGAAACGGACTATTAAAAGTTCTCAATGATAATGAATTTAATTATAATTTAATAAAAAATATTGGTGATGATTTTAGTTTGTTTGATCCTGGAGTTGATATAAAAAAATACCCAGTATGTTATGCTAGTCATGCTGCTGCAGATGGTATTAATTGGATTCTACAGTCAAAAAAAATAAAAACAGAAGATATAGCTCAAGTCATATGTACAGTTCCACCAATAATTGCTTCTAATTTAACATATAATGATCCTAAAACAGTTAAAGAAGCACAATTCAGCATGCAATTTTCTATTGCAATGATTATTAAGTTTGGTGCAATCAAATTGGATTATTTAGATAATAAATATATTTTAGATGAGTCAATAAAAACATTAATGAAAGTAATTGTTATGAAGGTTAGTGAACTTCCAAAAAATTTAAAAAATTCTTTAGCGATCTGTCCAGAGTGGTCAAATGTAAAACTGGTTGATAAATCTGGAAATTACCATGAAAAATTTATTGGTGCTCCAATTGGTTCAGCTAAAAATCCACTTAGCCAAAAAATGCTTTATAATAAATTCAAATCATGCATTGAATTTTCAGAAATACCTAGATCACCAGAATCTATATATAAAAGACTTATGAATATTGAAAAAATAAAAAATTGCAGGGAATTATTTTAATTTTTGGGAATTAATCTTTATTCTAATATTTATATGAAATTCATATAAAATTTTTTTTAATAGCTAAAAATAAATTTGAATAAATTTTGGATTAAGTCAAAAGTATTTTTTCCAATTTTTTTTAGAGCTATTTTGCTTAATTAAATTAGAAAAGTTTTTATATAAAAAAGTGTCTTTCTAGGGATAAATTCTTTGCCTTTTTGTGTTGCCTAGATAATATAGAACTTTATGGAAAATTTGATATGCTAAAAAAAATTAATTCTTATATATTTAATGCAGAAGCCACTAAATTTCAAATTTCAACTAGTATTCTTTTTAAGAACAGTGCTATTTATTTGGATCCTATTTTATATTTTATAGATTTTACAAAATCTGAACGCACTGGGTATAATTCAGAAGGTGGCTGTCAAAACCCTAAAGATCTAAAATCAAAAATTTATCAACTGACAAAAGAATAAAATATGTCTTTAACTGCAAATTGGTCGTATCCAACTTTAATCCGTTTCGGTGCAGGTCGTATCGTCGAAATCGCTGAGGCTTGTCAAGTTATAGGTATAAAAAAACCATTGTTAGTAACTGATAAAACATTGGTAAAACTTGATATAACTAATAAAACTTTAAATTTTTTAGATAGTGCAGGTTTAGGGTATTCTATTTTTTCTGAGGTTGATCCAAATCCAACAGAAATTAATGCTGCTGCTGGTATAAAAATGTTCCAAGAAGGTAAACATGATGGTGTAATCGCATTCGGGGGGGGATCTAGCCTAGATCTTGGTAAACTGATCGCTTTTATGGTTGGTCAAAATCGCCCAATATGGGATTTTGAAGACATAAGTGATTGGTGGAAAAGGGCAGAAACTACTAAAATTATGCCAATCATTGCTATACCAACAACTGCTGGAACTGGTTCAGAAGTTGGACGGGCCTCAGTGATAACAAACAGTCAAACCCATGAAAAAAAAATTATCTTTCATCCCAAATGTCTTCCTAGAATTGTGATTTGTGATCCAGAATTGACCATTGATATGCCTTCATTGATCACTGCAGGCACTGGTATGGATGCTTTTGCCCATTGCTTAGAAGCTTACTGTTCTCCCCATTATCATCCAATGTCTCAGGGAATTGCATTGGAAGGTATGAGACTAGTTAAAGAAAACCTTCCAGTAGTTTTCAAAGATAAAAACCACATCAAGGCGCGCGCGCATATGATGTCTGCTGCAATTATGGGGGCCACAGCTTTTCAAAAAGGTCTTGGAGTAATACATGCAGCCTCACATCCCATTGGTGCAGTTTATAACACCCACCACGGAACAACAAATGCCGTAGTCATGCAGGAATCTCTTATTTTGAATAAACCTGCAATAGAAAAAAAAATTGAAATACTTTGTAATTACCTTGAAATTCAGGATGGATTTGAGGGGTTTATATCTTTTGTTGCAAATCTAAATTCAGAGCTGAATATTCCTAAATCTCTAACTGAATTAGGAGTAAAAAATCCTAACATAAAAGATTTGGTAGTATCAGCGCTTAGCGATCCAAGTTGTGGTAGTAATCCAATAAAATTGACTACGGAAAATATGACAAGATTATTTGAAAACTGCTTGTAAATTAACAAAATAAAAAGCTGAAAACTTTAGTTTTACCTAAACTATTAATTAAGTCTGTAAATTTTAGAAATCTAATAGGTATAAACCACCGCTGATAAATTCCTCTCTTTCTTTTCTGAGAGGAAGGCTTTCAAAATAACGCATTTTATAACCAAATTTGTCACATAAACTGTCAATATAATTTTTTGAATGCGAGTAACGCCCAGATTTTTCAAGAAAAAATCCTTCGCCATCATAATGTTCTGTCGAAAAAGCTAGCTTTCCAGCAGTTTTATTTCGAGATTTTATTAATCTAAATACATTTGATAAATCGCCAATATAAATAAATACATCAGTAGAGATAAAGTAATCAAAATTCAAACTTTTATTAGACAAGAAGCTTATAATATCGTCTTTGATTAATTTATTATAAATATCTTTTTCTCTAGCTTTATCAAGCATTTTATCTGATAAATCTATACCCTCAAGATACGCACAAAAATTTTTAATTTCAGCTCCTAACAATCCGGTGCCACATCCTAAGTCCATTATTGAGCCTAATAAATCTAAATTACTTTCTTTAATAATCATTTCAGTAATAAGTCTTGGAATTTGATATTCAAGACTTTCAACTAAAGCACTTTCAAACTTAACCGCATAATTATCAAATAGACCTTCAACATAATCTCGAGGTGCAGTTGTAGTTGTTTCTCCAGTTAAAGCAGCAAGCATATGTTTAGCTGAAGAATATTCAGGTTTGAAAGCTATTGCTTGTCTATAGTTTTTTTCAGCATCACTTAATCTATGAAGTTCTTGAAACATAACACCCAAGTTATTGAATGCTTCAGCATAGTCAGGTTTCAATGCTATTGCTTGCCTATAACTTTTTTCAGCCTCGTCTAATCTGCTAAGTTCTTTTAGGGTATTACCTAAGTTATAGAAGGCTTCAGTGTATTTGGGTTTCAAATTTATTGCTTGTTCAAAGCTTTCTTCAGCCTCACCCAATCTACTCAATTCTTGTAGTATTACACCCAGATTGTTGAATGCTTCAGCATAGTCAGATTTCAAATTTATTGCTTTGGTATAGCTTTCCTCAGCCTTAACTAATTGTCCTAGTTCTTGTTGCGTTACACCCAAGTTGAAGTATGCTTCTGCAAAGTCAGGTTTCAAATCTATTGCCTTTTTAAAACTTCTTTCAGCCTCATCCAATCTCTTAAGTTCTTGCATCATTGAACCCAAGTTATTGAGCGCTTCAGCATAGTTAGGTTTTAAATCTATTGCTTTAGTATAACTTACTTCAGCCTCACCTAATCTTTCTAGTTCTTGTTGCGTTACACCCAAGTTGAAGTATGCTTCTGCAAAGTCAGGTTTCAAACTTATTGCTTTTTTAAAGCTTGTTTCAGCCTCACCTAATCTTTCTAGTTCTTGTTGCGTTACACCTAAGTTGAAGTATGCTTCTGCAAAGTCAGGTTTCAAGTCTATTGCTTTTTTAAAGCTTGTTTCAGCCTCACTTAATCTATCTAGTTCTTTTATCATCAATCCCAAGTTATTATATGCTTCAGCATAGGCAGGTTTCAAACTTATTGCTTTTTTAAAGCTTGTTTCAGCTTCCCCCAGTTTTTTTAATACTATTAAAACATTACCTAAATTATAGTATGCTTCTGCAAAGTTAGGTTTCAAATCTATTGCTTTTGTAAAGCTTTCTTTAGCCTCACCTAATAGTCCAAGTAGTTTGAGTGTGACTCCTAAGTTATTATGTGCTTCAGCATCTTTTGGATTTAATTTAGCTGATTTTTGCATAGGAATTAATGACTCACTAATTTGACCAGTTTTTTTGAGTACAGCACCAAGAACTTTCCATGCAAATTGATGATTTGGAAATTCTTGAGTAATAGAAATAGCTAGCTGTTCAGCTTCAATAAATCTTCCCTTCTTAAAATGTTCGTAAAGATTTCTTTGGTTTATCATAGAAGGAATTAGAGGATTAATACTTCCTTTTTTATTTATGGAAGTTATTTTCACCCTAAAGACATCTAACTTATCGTCTGCGACACCCTGTTTTCTAGCTTGTTCAAGTACTTCACTTGCTTGTTCAAACTGTATCTCCTTTATAAGCGCCTCGATGTAACTCAGCCAAAACTGTTCTACTTTTGGATTAGCTTCAAGAGCAGTTTTAAATAAAGGTAATGCTTCAGAAGCCTTACTAACTGATAGTGCCAATACCCCTAGATTATGGTTAGCATCTGGCTGTGCTGGTTCTAATTTTATAATAGCACGATATAAGCTCTCAGCTTCCTTAAGCTTTCCTTCTTTATGTGCTTCTACTCCTTGTTGGAGTGCTTGTTTAATAGTTAGTTTCATTAGTTTTTTTAAACACTGTTAAACTCATTCTATAAAAAAAACTTAAAATCGTTATCTCATATAAAAAGTAGTATTAAAAGTTGTTACATAATTTTTAATTATTTTTAGCCTATATTTAATAAATATTTTGAAACTTTAATTGCTTGTTTTAATACCCCTATTCAATCATTCTAGCCTAATTTATCATTTAATTACAGTTATTTAAAAATACTTTATAAACATTTAGTAAGTTTTTAATTTATTGGAAATCTTAGTTTATCGTATGGTTAAAAGTATTAGGAGTAACACGCTAACAGACATGGCGAGACTTGTTCGAATATAATTAAAGAAATTCCATTTTATTTAAAATTTAAAACGTTCATTCGCTAATGTTTCATCATTTAACTATTTAATTTTAAATTTCTGAATATTTTTATTTAAGGGAATATGGATTGCTATCGTTCCTATAGTTTGTATGTTACTTTGTAAGATTCAAAAAATAACCTAATTCAATCAAGCACTCAAGTTTTTAACAACTTAATCAATCATAGTTTTTATACAATATTTTCAGCAACTTAAGTCCAACTCTTCATTCCCACTCAATAGTTTTTCTCTTGTAAGTTATTGATTCCATTATATAAAATATTTACTTGGAAACTACTTGGAAACAAAGTCCAAATTCCTAATCAATTTCAATGACTTACAACTTGCCAATTTTTGAAGAGTCTATCGGTAGTATTAAATCATATATTTACTATATAAATGTTATGAAAACAATATACTTTATAATAAACTATATTATTCAACTTTCCTGTATGTTGTTAGGGTGGAATACTGTTAATGAATTTTACCTAAAACCAGTGAAGGTTAAATCAAAGAATAGACCTCACCGATAATTTTTTATTAGGTAAGTGTATTCAAGTCTTCGTCAGTTTTGCGGGGGTACTTTTTCTTTATATATCTTTTTATATATTATCATTCTATCAGACTAACAAAATGTTATTTTTTAAATATTTAAAGTTAATTTTGACTCAATTTTAAAAAAAATCTTTAACTTACGTTAGGTAGTTTTTTCTAAGAAATTCCAATCTTCTTATCAGTGTATAAAAAGGAGTTATCGTTAAGAAGTTTTAACGAAAAAATAAAGTTCGTACTCCTATATAAAAGTCGGAATAATTCCTCCCTTTCATTATTCCGATCCACCTACAAAGTCCTATTTCCCTCCAATGTAAAAGGACTTTTTTTGTCTTACGACAAAGATGTTTAAGGTAAATTCACAATATCAAAATTTAAAGTCAACCAACAAGTATTAATTTAATACATCTCACCGATAAATATTTCTGTATCTTTAAAATTTCATAATTGATAGTGAGTTGAGAGATCAAAACTTCTTGAAAAGGGACATTAACTTGATTGGAATGATATGGAAATTAAGTTGTAGTTAAATCTTTAAATTGTGTGTACCAGGTTATTCAGACATTTCGGACATGGTATATATTTTATAAACACATCCATTATCTCTGTCCCATTTGATTTCTTCATCAGTACTAAGAAATGCGCCCATGCCATCCATATCAGTAATATCACCCAACCATACAAAACCATTATTTCCTGTATCAGCGAGCGTCCATTCTGAACAAAATTCGCTGGCACCACGTTCCATATTATATTGAACTCTCGCTCTTAAAGTTTCTACTCCAGTAGAAATAGTTCCATGAATACACATATTCATCTGTTCTTCCTTTTTTTGATATTTTTAGAATTAAAAAAACTAAGTTATTTTAATTTTTTGTTGACTAATAATCACCTAATTGAATGATATATGTCGCCTCCTAAACTAATCGCTTTTCCATAAGTAGCAAGAATCTCTGCAAATTTTTCAAAATATTGATTTTTTGAAGCGTTTTCAACATGTCGTTCAATACTTTTCATCGATGTAAATTTTTCATTGATTGTAAAGACGATATTTCCAGTAAACCCTTTTGTTGGGTCTGTTGGGTCTACAAATTCTTCTGCCTTTGTAAAATATGCACTTATTAAATGCTCTTTGCCTTCATTTTCCTCTGAATAAAATTCTGTCATCCACGAAGCATGTGACCTAAATATGTTTTCAACATCACCAGCATTATCTGATGAAACAACATAACTTAAATTTATACATTTGATTTCTGACATATTTCACTCCTTTAAAATTACTATCTATATCAATTAACTTAAGAATAATGTGAATCCGAATTCAACCATAATCAAGGATATTAGATGTAAGTTGTAAGGTTTGAAGTAAAATGGATTAAAGATTGTGCATATTCTTTTAATATTCATAATCAATCTTATATAAATGTCATGAAAACAATTTATTTTATAACCAATTATGTAATTCAATTATTCTTTACTTTGGTATTACATACGCAAGTTCAAGAAATGCATTTGAAACCTGTAAAGATTAAATCAAAGAATAGACCTCACCGATAATTTTTTATTAGGGAAGTGCAATCAACTCTTCGTCAGTTTTAAGGAGGGTGTTATGATTAATTTGTCCTATCTGATTCACATTTGGTTCCTGTTATGTGAATTTCGAGCAGTAAATAGGATTTAAATGCATTAAATGAGAATTACGAATGAATAACTGGAAATCAGAGTTTCAGATTAACTATCATGTGAACTTCTTAATGGCAGATGCGACCATGATTACGAAACATGAAGGGATAGTTATTGAAGCAGAAAATGAGAAACAAGTTCAAGATTTAGTGCATAATTATTTTAAAACCAATCCAGAAAGTTTTGTAGAATCTCCAGAAGATATGATTAGTAAAGTTGCAAGACAGGAACTCATTGTAGATAAAGTAAAGAAAGTCTGGAAACATTAGATATGTTTAGTACAACAAAATTTTATAGAAGAGGGATACCAATATTTATTGCATTTCTATTCCTATGGCTTGTTGGTGACCCAATTATACTTCCTTATGTATTTGGAATTACAGATAGTGGTAACATAAATCTATTAATTTGGATTTTAGTAGATGCAATTATGTTTTTCACAATGTTCTTTCTAACTAGGCAGGTCTTGTTCAGAATGGGAATTATTGAAAAGTTTAAAAGTAAGTAAATGTCGTTTTAAATAAAGTTAAGAAAGTAAACGCATTAGAAAAACTTAGTTTTTCTTACTCTTCCAAGTTCCGCCATATTGATATGTATTCTCATATTGAGTTTTAATTTTGGTAAGACAAGTTCCACAAAGAAAAACCCAATCTTTCAATTCATCATATCTGCAACGAAAAAGAACTTCTTTCTGGTTATTGCAATTAAAACATTCTTTGGTTCGGATTCTCATGGTTCTGATATAGTTATCGGATTAGGGTTTACCCATACCTCTAATTATTTTCTAATCTATAAAAAAGAGGATATTTTTTTCATATTTTGTTAATTTTTAATGTTAAAATAATTTAGAAAAAATTTAATAATTGAACAAAGTAGCTTCCAAGTGCTTTCCAAGTAGTTGGAAACTCCAAAATGAACCTAACTAATTGATTGAAAACAACTTTATTTTAAATAGATCATTCTTTTCAATAGTATCCTCAGTTGGAAACTCCAACTAATAAGTTATTGATTTTATTGAACTAGGAAACTACTTGGAAAGTCAATTATTATTGTAAATTATTGATTTTATTACATATTATTTTCATAGACTACTCCCACTCAATCGCCCTAGCCCAATTTATCATTTAAATACAGTTATTTAAAAATACTTTGCAACTAATTTGTAAGTTTTTAATTTATCAGAAAGTTTAATTTATCGTATTGTTAAAATTATAAGCAGTAACGCGCTAACAGAAATGGCGATACTTGTTCGAATATAATTAAAGAAATTCCATTTTGTTTCAAATTTTAAGCGTTCATCAGCTAATGCCTCATCATTCAGATTTTCAATTTTAATACTCTGAATATGGTTATTTAGGGGGATATGGATTGCCATTGTTATGCCTTGCACTCCTAATAAATAAACAAAAGCAACTAAAACTATTAACCAACCCTCTGCAAACCTAATACTTACCAATGAAACTAATATCGTAGCTAACACAGACAAAATAGAGCCTATCCAAGTAAACATGAAGAGTGGTTGATTATTCTGTATTACGGCGTCTGTCACCTGAAATGCTCTTAGAAAGTCTTTATCATTAAGGTTTGATAAGCCTGGCATAACAACAATTGCATATGTAAAAATGAACCCACCGACTAAACTACAAGATAGGATAGATAAGATTAAAGAGATATCCAACACGTCCATTTTATTTTATCCTTGCAATTCCAATATAATTATTTTAAGAAATCTTTATAAGATATTGAAATAAAACATTTATTCCCACTCAATAGTTCCCGGAGGTTTTGAGGTTATATCATATGTTACTCTGTTAATTCCTCCCACTTCATTTATAATTCTGGTTGAAGTATCTTTTAAAAATTCATGGTCAAATGGATAATAGTCTGCTGTCATTCCATCAATTGATGTTACTGCACGAAGAGTACAAGCAAATTCATATGTTCTTTTATCTCCCATTACACCAACAGTTTTGACTGGTAAAATTACTGAAAAAGCTTGCCAAATTTCATTATATAAACCAAATTTTTTTATTTGATCGATAAAAATATAATCAACATCTCTTAATATTTCGATTTTTTGGTTAGTTATCTCTCCAGGACATCTAATTACTAAACCTGGACCAGGAAAAGGATGACGATTCAGAAAAATTTCATTTATACCTATTTCTTTTCCTAATTTTCTTACTTCATCCTTAAAAAGATCTCTTAAGGGTTCAATTAATTTCAACCCCATTTTTTTTGGTAATCCACCCACATTATGGTGAGATTTTATAGTCTCAGAAACTCCTCCATTAATATTCACACTTTCAATAACATCGGGATATAAAGTCCCTTGCCCTAAAAATTTCACATTTTTAGTTTTTTTTGCATATTTCTGAAAAACATCTATAAAAAGTTTACCCATTTTTTTTCTTTTTATTTCTGGGTCAGTTACACCTTTTAGCGCCTTCATAAAAAGGTCCCTCTCATCGGCATAGATTAAGGGTATTTTTATATCATTTTTAAACATTTCTAAAACTTCTTTTTCTTCATCCTTTCTAAGGAAGCCATGATTAACGAAAATACATGTTAGCTTTTTATTAATGGCTTTATGCAGTAAAACAGCGGTTACTGTACTGTCAACACCCCCTGAAATACCACAAATTACTTTATCTTTTGTTATAATTTCTTTAATGCTATTAATCATTTTTTTTTGATAAGTTTGCATCGTCCAGTCTCCGCTAAAACCCGCAATTTTTAAAAAGTTTTCAAAAAGGATAGTACCTTTAGGGGTATGATATACTTCAGGATGAAATTGCACACCATAAAAATTTCTTTTTGTATCTGCTACTATAGCGTGAGGCGCATTTGGAGAGGTAGCATATACTTCAAATCCAGGAGCTATTTTTGAAACATGATCTCCATGACTCATCCAAACAACTTCTTGATATTCATTAAACCACCCTTCTAGTAATCTTGTTTCTTTTTTAAATTTTAGAAAAGCTCTTCCAAATTCGGATGAAAATTTGCTATTCTCTACTTTTCCACCGAGCTGATGCATCATGAGTTGTTGTCCATAACAAATACCAAGTATAGGTATTCCTAATTCATAAATAACTGAGGTTACTTTTGGACTGGCATGGTCGTTAACACTTTTAGGGCCACCTGATAATATAATTGCTTTTGGTGAAAGATTTTTTAAAAATAATTCTGAAATATTCTGAAAAGGATGTATTTCACAATAAATATTTTTTTCTCGCAGCCTTCTTGCTATGAGTTTAGTAACTTGACTTCCAAAATCAATAATAAGAAGTAATTGATGTTTAAAATTTTTCATACTCGACTAATATTATTTTAAAAATAATATTGCAAGTTACTCTAAAATTATATTATGAAATTTATAAGTAGGTAATTTTAATAATTAACTTAAATCAAATTTTAAATATTTTCATTCATTTTTATAAATATTTTATTAATGAATTATAAAAGGTTGTAATATGGCAAGTAGAAGAGTGCGTGGAGCAGGAGGACAATCAGCAAGAAGGGCTGCAAGAACAAATCTTGTAATTGATACAGCCAAATATATTGAAAGAAATATTCCTAATTTCGAGATAATGAATTTAGAGTCCATTGAAGTAATTGAAGAAAAGGCAGAAGAAATATTAGAAAATATTGGGGTCAAATTTTTAGATAACCCGAATGCACTTAAACTATGGAAGAATGCTGGTGCTGATGTATCAGGTGAGCTAGTAAGAATCCCAAAAGGTTTAGCAAAGAAATTATGTTCCACAGCACCTAGTAGAATAATCCAACACGCTAGGAATTCCAAAAGAACCGTTGAAATAGGGGGAAGAAGTTTGGTGCTAGCACCAGTTTATGGACCACCATTTGTTAGAGACAACGAAAAGGGTAGAAGATATGCAACTATTTCTGATTTTGAAAAATTTGTGAAATTAGGCTATATGTCTAAATGGTTACATCACTCCGGTGGTACCTTATGCGAACCTACAGATATTCCTGTGAATAAAAGACATCTCGACATGTTATTTTCTCATATTCTATATTCTGATAAGCCTTTTATGGGCTCTGTTACTGATCCTGAAAGAGCTAAGGATAGTGTTGATATGGTAAAGATTCTTTTTGGAGAGGATTTTGTAAATAAAAATACTGTTTTAACTAGTTTAATTAATATCAATTCACCTCTTACATTTGATTCTATCATGATGGGAGCGTTAGAAGAGTATGTTTCTAATAACCAGGCTTGCATTATATCACCTTTTATAGTTGGTGGCGCTATGTCACCAGTTTCAGTTGCAGGAACTTTAGTCCAAGTTTTAGCAGAAGTTCTTTCGGGCGTTGCTTACTCTCAATTGCTAAATCCAGGAGCGCCAGTCATTTTTGGAGCATTTGTTACATCCATAGATATGAATTCGGGAGCCCCAACCTTTGGAACCCCTGAAGCCAGTAAAATTCTATATGGAGCAGGTCAATTAGCTAGAAGATTGGGCTTGCCATTTCGTTCAGGCGGGGCACTTTGTGGCTCAAAATTAACAGATGCACAGTCAGCTTATGAAAGTGCAAATACGCTTCAGGCCGCTTTACATGGTGGTGTAAATTTTATGCTTCACTCATGTGGTTGGTTAGAAGGTGGATTGGTTTCAAGTTTTGAAAAATTTGTTATTGATGCTGATCAACTAGGGGCATTGCACAAATTGAGCTCAGGTGTTGATATTTCAGCTAATGGTTTAGCTATTGATGCATTAGAGGAAGTTGGCCCCTCCGGACATTTTTTGGGTTGTAATCATACACAATTAAATTTTGAAAATGCCTTTTGGCGTAGTGAAATTTTTGATTATAAGCCATTTGAAACTTGGCAAGAAGAAGGTGGAAAAGATACCACTTCTAATGCTAGTAGGAGAGTCAAATTATTACTTGATAATTATTTAAAACCAGAACTGGATGTTTCAATTGAAGAAGAATTGAGAGATTTTATTAAAAATAAAAAAAAATCTATGCCTGATTCTTTTGTTTGAAAACTAACACAGATTTGCAATTCCTATAAACTCCTCTGATTTTAAAGAAGCTCCACCTACAAGTGCACCGTCTACATCTTCTAAAGTAAAAATATCCTTTGCATTTGTTTGTTTAACAGAACCTCCATATAAAATCCTCATTTTATTTGCAGTTTCTATTCCTTTAATTTTAGAAATTAATGATCTGAGTTCCTTATGAACAGTTTGAATTTCTACAAGACTTGGTATTCTACCTGTTCCAATCGCCCAAATTGGTTCATAAGCTACTATAGTATTGGTATCTATAGAAATTGATGGCATTGAATTTTTAAGCTGTGTACAAACTATTTCATTAGTTAAACCTTTGTTTTTTTCTTCCTCAGTTTCTCCTACACAAATTATTGTTTGCAACCCAACACTTATTACCGAAGATGCTTTTTTATTTATTATTTCACTTGTTTCATTGTAAGATTGTCTTCTTTCCGAATGTCCTACAATAATAATTTTAGCGCCAGCATCTTTAAGCATTTTTGCTGAAACATCACCAGTATATGCCCCACTTTCTTTATGATGACAATCTTGTGCTCCTATAATTAATCTCTTATTAGATAATGTTTCTCTTACTTTATTAATAATAGTATTTGGGATACAAAGAGCTATATCATTTTCATAATCTCCGCTTTGTTGGTCTATTTTAGAAATTTCTTTAATGGAATCTAAAGTTCCATTCATTTTCCAATTTCCTGCTATCAAATATTTTCTATTATTCATTTTCTCTCCATCTATATACCAATTATCTTCTCAAAAAAATTATAGTCAAAAATATAAAAGAAATATAATGTCAAGAGTAAAATTAGATTAGAATTTTATAGATTCACCACATCCGCATGACTCTGTAACATTTGGATTACTGAATTTAAATCCAGATTCAAGTATCCCATCTTCATAGTCTATTGTTGTGCCAAAAAGATACATTTGGGCAAGTGGTGCAATGATTACTTTTGCACCATTAAAATCAATTACTTCTTCATTTTTTTCTACTTTATCAACATATTCCATAAAGTATTCCATACCTGCACATCCCCCTTTTTTTAAATCAAGGCGTAATGCAAATTTTTGTGAATTAACAGTAAGTTCTTTAATTTTATTTATTGCTTTATCTGTTAAATTTACCGGATTTTTCATAGTACTATTCTTACATAAAACCTAATTCTAGGCGTGCTTCATCACTCATCATATCCATTCCCCACTGAGGTTCCCATACTATATCAACATTAACCGATTTAATTCCATCCACGGGTTTAATGGCTTCAGAAACCCAACCAGGCATATCTTCTGCGACAGGACAACCAGGAGCAGTAAGACTCATTAAAATTGAGGCATCGCCATCATCATTAATTTCAATAGTATAAATTAACCCTAGATCGTATATATTCACTGGAATTTCGGGATCATATACTGTCTTACATGCTTCTACTACGTTATTGTAAAGAGGGTGATCCGTAGTTGAAGGTTTTATTAATGATACATTTTCAATTTGGCTATCGTAAGCATCTGTAGTATGAGATGTATTATTTTTTAATTCATCCATTTTTATACCTTCACTATTTATTATAACTAACTTAAATAGATTTGTTATGAATTTCAAGATTAAAGGTAAAGACGGTAAAGCTAGACTAGGTGAGTTAAAATTGACTCGCGGAACAATTAATACTCCAGCTTTTATGCCAGTTGGTACAGCAGCTACCGTAAAAGCAATGCTTCCAGAAAATGTAAAACTTTTAGGAGCTGATATTATTCTTTGTAATACCTATCATCTTATGTTGAGACCAGGTGAAAAAATAATCAATCAGTTAGGTGGGTTACACAAATTTATGAATTGGGAAAGACCAATACTTACTGACAGTGGTGGTTTTCAAGTTATGAGTTTAAGTGGGTTATCTAAAAAGTCAGATGATGGAGTGGAATTTCAATCTCATATAGATGGTAAAAAATACTTTCTATCTCCAGAATATTCAGTAAAAATACAAAAAATTTTAGGTAGTGATATCATTATGTGCTTCGATGATTGTGCAAGTTTTGAATCAAATAAAAATAATATTGCTAAGAGTATGCGAAGGTCAATGGAATGGGCTATTAGATCTAAAGAAGAATTCGATTTAACCAATTCTGGTATATTATTTGGTATTCAGCAAGGTGGTATATATAATGATTTAAGAGATGAAAGTACAAAAAAACTTTTAGAAATTGATTTTCAAGGTTATGCCATTGGAGGTTTAGCAGTAGGTGAACCACAAGTTCAAATGTTTAGAGTATTAGATACATCTGTCCATATATTCCCTGAAAATAAACCTAGATACCTAATGGGAGTTGGTAAACCAGGTGATATTGTTGGAGCAGTACTAAGGGGTATTGATATGTTTGATTGTGTTCTTCCAACTAGATCTGGTAGGACAGGACAAGCTTTAACTAGAAGAGGACCTATAAATATAAAAAATTCAAGGCATAAAAAAGACTCAAGACCTTTAGATCCTGATTGTGATTGTTACACATGTCTGAATTATACAAGATCATATTTACATCATGTACACAAATCAGGAGAAATTATTTCAGCTATGCTACTTACATGGCATAACTTATTTTATTATCAGGAATTAATGAATGATATCCGAAATGCAATTATGAAAAAAAAATTAAATGAATTTTCAATAAAATTTTATGAATTACAGCAAACTGGAGATTTACCATTACTTTGATTTTTTATAAGTTTTTTTTCATTGAGAGCTAATAAAATTAAATTAAATGTATTTCTTGAAACTGTCGATTAATGATCATATCTATAAACAAAGATAATTAATTTTTATAATCTGTTGAGTTAAAAGTTAGGGATTAAAATGGCTAAAGAAAATAAAATCATTCAACCAGTATTACCTTTAAGAGATATTGTGGTTTTTCCTAACATGATAGTCAGACTTTTTGTTGGAAGAGAAAAATCTGTTCGAGCTTTAGAAGAGGTTATGAAAGAAAACAAAGAAATTATTTTAGCTAGTCAAATTGATGCAACACAAGATGAACCAACTGAAGAAACTATAAATAAAATTGGTGTAACGGCAAATGTCCTACAAATTTTGAAATTACCTGATGGTGCAGTTAAAATTTTAGTAGAAGGAAAAAATAGAGTTAAAATTAATAAGTTTATTTCTAATGAAAACTTTTTTGAAGCTGAAGCAACAATTTCAAATGATACAATTAAGAAAACTGAAGAAATTGAGGCTCTCAGGAGATCAGTTATAGATGAGTTTGATCGGTATGCTAAATTAAACAAAAATGTACCTGAGGAAGCTCTTAAAGCCATTACTGATGCTGATAGTCCCTCAAAATTAGCAGATACTGTAGCTGGTCATTTAAGTATCTCTGTTGAAAAAAAACAAGAACTTTTAGAAATTATTGATTTACGCAAAAGATTAGAGACTATTTTTAGTTTAATGCAAGGTGAAATGAGTGTTTTAAGAGTTGAGAAAAAAATTAAATCTCGAGTTAAAAACCAAATGGAACGGACACAAAGAGAATATTATCTTAATGAACAGATGAAAGCCATTCAAAAAGAATTGGGGGATGGTTCTGAAACTCAAGATGAGTTAGTTGAACTTGAAGAAAAGATTTCAAAAATCAAACTAAGTAAAGAAGCTAAAGATAAGGCATTAGCAGAATTGAAAAAGTTAAAATCTATGTCTCCAATGTCAGCTGAAGCAACTGTAGTAAGGAATTATTTAGATTGGATACTTTCCATCCCCTGGGGAAAACAAAGTAGAGTTAAGAAAGATCTTCATAGGGCTCAGAAAACACTTGATGATGATCATTGTGGTTTAGAAAAGGTCAAAGAAAGAATTGTTGAATATTTAGCAATACAACAAAGATCCAGAAAAATTAAAGGTCCAATTCTTTGTTTGGTAGGTCCTCCTGGTGTTGGTAAAACATCCTTAGGAAAATCAATTGCATCAGCTACTGGTAGAGAATTTATTCGTATTGCTTTAGGCGGTGTCCATGATGAGAGTGAAATAAGAGGTCATAGAAGAACCTACATTGGTTCTATGCCTGGAAAAATTATTCAGTCCATGAAAAAAGCAAAAACAACAAATCCTCTTATTCTTTTAGATGAAGTAGATAAAATGGGTAGAGATTTTAGAGGTGATCCTGCTAGTGCTATGTTGGAAGTACTTGACCCTGAACAAAATAGTACCTTTACAGATCATTATTTAGAAGTGGAATATGATTTATCCAATGTAATGTTTATTACTACTGCTAATACATATAATATGGCAAGACCACTATTAGATAGAATGGAAATTATTAGTCTTGCAGGTTATACAGAAATTGAAAAGCGCGATATTGCTACTGAACATTTAATTTCTAAACAGATTAAAGCACACGGTCTTAAAGATTCTGAATTTAGCATTAACGAAAATGGTCTCTTAGAAATAATAAGAAGATATACTAGAGAAGCAGGTGTGCGTAATTTGGAAAGGGAAATAGCAAAACTTTGTCGGAAATCTTTAACAAAAATTATTAAAGGTGAAACTAAAAAAATTAATATTAATTTGAAGAACATCGAAGACTTCTTGGGAGTTAAAAAATTTAAATTTGGTCTGGCTGAGGAAGAAAATCAAATTGGAGTTACTACTGGACTAGCTTGGACTGAAACTGGAGGCGATCTATTGTCTATCGAAGCTTTGCAATTACCTGGTAAAGGTAGAATGAAATCTACAGGTAAACTTGGCGAAGTTATGAAAGAAAGCATTGATGCCGCATCAAGTTTTGTAAGATCAAAATCTCCCTCCCTTGGTATTAAACCACCACTTTTTGAAAAGTTAGACATTCATGTCCATGTACCAGAGGGTGCAACGCCTAAGGATGGTCCGTCTGCTGGCATAGCAATGGTCACATCCATAGTTTCTGTTCTTACAGAAATACCAATTCGTAGAGACATAGCTATGACAGGTGAGGTTACACTTCGTGGCAATATTTTACCAATTGGTGGTTTAAAGGAAAAATTATTAGCTGCCTTGCGTGGAGGAATAAAAACTGTTTTGATCCCTAAAGATAATGCTAAAGACTTAAGAGAAATTCCTGATCAGGTTAAAAATGGTCTTGAGATTATTCCACTTTCTCATGTGAATGAAGTATTGAATATTGCATTAATAGAAAAGCCCAAAGCTATTGAATGGGATCCAACATCTATTATCGGAACTAGTGCAGAAAATAACAAGGGTGAAGATGACTTAGACAGTGAGACCTCTATTGCCCATTAAATAAAATAATTTAATAATTTGTTATTAAATAAATTAGTTATTGTATTTAGTATATATAATTATTATTGTCTCTTACATTATCTGGGGTGATTAGCTCAGTTGGTAGAGCGCTTCGTTTACACCGAAGATGTCAGGAGTTCGAGTCTCTTATCACCCACCATCAATTTTATATTAAATTACTTTAATTTTTAAGACTATATTTATATATTTTTATAATCTTTTTCTTGACAATACTCAAATCCAAGAGTTTAAAAGTATTATAATATGATATTAATTGCGGTTGTAGCTCAGTTGGTTAGAGTGCCGGCCTGTCACGCCGGAGGTCGCGGGTTCGAGTCCCGTCAACCGCGCCATTTTGATTTTTAATAAAATGACGCACTTTTGGTTGCGATGTGAAAATAGGATTGATGAATTTCGTACTCCTATTTCTCCCGATGGAGCAAAAAGACTTTTAGATTTAGGTTTCGAAGTAAGTGTTGAAGATTGTGAAAAAAGAATTTTCAAAACGTCTGATTATAAACACAAAGGCTGTCAAATAGTAAAAAAAGGTTCTTGGGTTACTAAAGATAAAAGCATAACTGTAATAGGTTTAAAAGAAATTAATCAAAACTTTAAATTAAGTCAAAAGCATATAATGTTTGCTCATGCTTTCAAAAAACAAAAAGATTCTAATCAAATACTAAATAATTTCAAAAAAAATGAGGGTATTTTGTATGATTTAGAATATTTGCTGGATTCAAATAGTAAGCGAGTAGCTGCATTTGGATATTATGCTGGATTTTCAGGAGCATTCGTAGGATTAGACATTTGGTTAAATTTCAAGAATAATAATTTGGATTTAGGTATTAAAATCCCAGTTTCTACTTCAAGAAAATATTTAATTGAAAATGCTAAAGATAAAGTTGATTTATATAAAAAAAGGGGTAATCGAACCCCAAAAATTATACTTATTGGGGCTAGTGGGAGAGTAGGAAGAGGTGCCTGTGATTTTTTTAAATCTTTAGGATTTAAGATTACTGTATGGGATATAAAAGAAACTTATAACAAAAAATCTTTTCCTGAAATTTTAGAACATGATATTTTTATAAATTGTGTTTTATCTTCAAACAAATCAGTCAAATTCCTTCAGAAAAGTGATATAATAAATGAGAGAAAATTAACTTTAATTTCAGATGTATCTTGTGATCCTGGTAGTGATTTTAATACAATACCATTATATGATGAACCATCATCTTTCAATAATCCTTATCAATTTATTATTAAAGGAAAAAATCCCCTATTAATAACTGCAATTGATAATTTGCCAGCTATGCTTCCTAAAGAAAGCAGTCTAGATTTTGAAAACCAACTCATGCCTTATTTGTTAGATTTTGATCTAGACAAAACAGGGGTATGGAGTGGAGCAGAGAAAATATTTTATGATAATATTAATAAGATTTAAAAAAAGGATTAAAAATGTCTAGAGTACATTGGTTGGGAACAGGTCTTTCTTCAATACCAGGATTAAGAAAACTTTTAAAGACAGGTTATGATACATTTGTATGGAATAGAACTTTAGAGAAAGCTCACAGTTTATTGGGTGACTTAACAAACAATATTCATGAGTTTAATTTTAATGAACTCGAAAAAAAAATAAAAAAAGGTGATATCTTAATTTCTATGCTCCCAGCTAGCCATCATCTAGATGTAGCCAGGTTATGTCTAAAAAAGAATGCAAATTTTGTTTCATCTTCATATATATCTGAGGAAATTCAAAAATTAAATAATGATGCAATCAACCAAAGTTTAGTTTTTTTAAATGAAGTTGGTCTTGATCCTGGCATAGATCATTTAATGGCGCATGACTTAGTTAAACAATATAAGGAATTTCATGGTTATAATGAAAGCAATATGGTTGAATTTTTTTCATTTTGTGGTGGATTACCAAAAAAACCTAATGATTTTTGCTATAAATTTAGTTGGTCCCCATTAGGTGTTTTAAAAGCTTTAAAATCTGAAGCAAGATCAATAGAAAACTTTAAGCATGTAGAAACATTAAGACCTTGGCATAATGTAAAAGTACACGAAATTCCATCAATTAAAAATGAGAAATTTGAAGTTTATCCTAATCGAGATAGTCTACCATTTATTGATCAATATGAATTTGGAAGTAACTGGAGAATAAAAAGATTTGTTAGAGGTACTTTAAGAAATCTTGGCTGGAAAAACGCATGGAAGGAAATTTTTCAAGTTATTGAACAAATTAATATTGAAAGTGATTATGAAACACTTGATAAACTTTCCAAAGAACTTTGGCAAAAATATTCTTATGAGGAAAAAGAGAAAGATCGAGTAGTTTTAAATGTATCTTTAAAAGCATCACAAGATAATGTACTTATTTTTGATAGATCTTATTTGTTGGATGCTTGGGGTGATGATAATAGTACAGCTATGGCTAGGTTGGTATCAATACCAGTGGCATTAGCGGTTGAAGGTGTGTTGAAAAATAAAATTCCTTTAGGAGTAAGTGCAGCACCAAAAACACCTCAAATAGTATCTGAATGGCTTGGCGAAATAAAAAAAGAAGCTCAGATTTTTAATTTAATTAATAATGTGGAATAAAATTTTAACATCTAAATATTCTTTTTTTTAATTATTTGGTGCGACCTTGTGATCTTTGGTAAAGTGTTTTAGAGTGTTGACGAGAATGTTAACTAAGAGTAAACCGAAGTCATTAGATTATACTTATGGGGGGAGGATTTCTTGAATCAAATTGCTATTAGCTATTTGCCTATTCTTATTTTTTTAGGACTCGCATTAGTAATAGGTATTACTTTTATTCTTGCTGGTTTTATAATTGCTGTTAGAAATCCAGATGTAGAAAAAGTTTCAGCTTATGAGTGTGGGTTTAACGCATTCGATGATGCAAGAATGAAATTCGATGTTCGATTTTATCTTGTCGCAATTCTCTTCATCATATTTGATTTAGAAGTAGCCTTTCTTTTTCCCTGGGCTATAAGTTTTGGCGAAATAGGATTTTTTGGATATTTTTCTATGATGATCTTTTTATTTGTTTTAACTGTAGGCTTTATATATGAGTGGAAAAAGGGTGCTTTAGAATGGGATTAAGTAACAGTAGCAAAGTTATGGGGATTGATAAAGATTACGAAACTAGAAAAATCTCTGATAGTATAACTAATAAAGGTTTTATTCAGACTTCTACACAAGATGTAATTAACTGGGCTAGGACAGGGAGTTTGCATTGGATGACTTTTGGGTTAGCTTGTTGTGCTGTTGAAATGATGCATACTTCAACTCCAAGATATGATTTGGAAAGATTTGGTACTGCACCTAGAGCAAGTCCACGCCAGTCAGACCTAATGATTGTTGCAGGTACATTAACTAATAAAATGGCTCCAGCACTTAGAAAAGTTTATGATCAAATGCCAGAGCCAAGATATGTTATTTCTATGGGATCTTGCGCTAATGGGGGGGGGTATTACCATTATTCTTATTCAGTAGTAAGGGGTTGTGATAGAATTGTTCCTGTTGATATTTATGTTCCTGGTTGTCCACCAACTGCGGAAGCCTTACTTTATGGTATATTACAGCTTCAGCGTAAAATTCGAAGAACTGGGACTTTAGCAAGATAGTAGGTATCAGCATTGGATGATTCACTCAGAGATTTAAATGATTTTTTATTATCTAATTTTTCTGAAGATATAATTTCTTCTAGTATTGAGTATGATCATCTTTCGATATTTATCGTTTTTTCATCAATTGAAAAAATAACTTCTATTTTAAAAAATAATAACATTTGTAAATTTAGAACACTTATAGATATCACAGCTATAGATTACCCTGAAGAAGAAGAGAGATTTATATTAGTTTATCATTATTTATCTATGCAGCAAAATATAAGAATTAGAATAAAATCATCAATTAAAGATGGGCAAGTTGTTCCCTCAATAACAAATCTATTTACTGCCGCTAATTGGTTTGAAAGAGAAGTATTCGATATGTATGGAATTTTATTTTCTAATCATCCGGATATGCGTAGAATACTTACCGACTATGGTTTTAAAGGACATCCACTTAGAAAAGATTTTCCAACTACTGGTTATCTAGAACTTAGGTACGACCAAGAAAGAAAAAAAGTGGTTTATGAGCCAGTAAAACTTACCCAAGAATATAGAAGGTTTGACTTTATGAGTCCTTGGGAAGGTGAAGGTTTTGTATTTGAAAAAAACGATGAACAGCAAGAAAAATAATAAAAAAAATGGTAAATAATTTTCAAAATAATAAAAAAACAAATGAAAGTTCTATCAGGAACTTTAACATCAATTTTGGTCCCCAGCACCCCGCTGCTCATGGGGTTTTGAGAATGGTGTTAGAGTTAGATGGGGAGGTTGTTGATAGATGTGACCCACATATTGGACTTCTTCATAGGGGTACTGAAAAATTAATGGAAAGCAGAACTTACCTGCAAAACTTACCTTATTTTGATAGATTGGACTATGTTTCTCCAATGAACCAAGAACATGCTTGGTGTTTAGCAATAGAAAAACTTTTGAATGTAAAAATTACTTATCGAGCTTCTTTAATAAGAGTTTTATATTGTGAGATTGGGAGAATATTAAACCATTTGTTAAATATTACTACACAAGCAATGGATGTTGGTGCGTTTACTCCTATTTCTTGGGGATTTGAAGAAAGAGAGAAATTAATGGTTTTTTATGAGCGAGCATGTGGAGCCAGATTGCATGCAGCTTATTTTAGACCTGGAGGTGTACATCAGGATCTTTCTGAAGAATTATTAGATGATATTATGAATTGGTCTGATTCATTTCCTAAAATAGTTGAAGACATAGAAGATTTATTAACTGAAAATAGAATTTTTAAACAAAGAAATGTGGATATTGGTGTTGTAAGTAAAGATGAAGCATTTGATTGGGGTTTTTCTGGTGTTATGGTCCGAGGTTCTGGTTTGGCTTGGGATTTAAGGCGATCTCAACCTTACGAATGTTATAATGATTTTGAGTTTAAAATTCCAATTGGAAAAAATGGTGATTGTTATGATAGATATTTATGTCGAATTTGGGAAATTAAAGAAAGCGTTAAGATTATTCAACAAAGTATTGAGAAATTATATAAATGTAAAGGTGATGAAATATTAGTGAGGGGTAAAATAGCTCCACCTAAGAGGGTTGATATGAAAAAATCTATGGAGGCTCTAATTCATCATTTTAAACTTTATACTGAAGGTTTTCATGTGCCAAAAGGTGAAGTTTATGTTTCAGTTGAAGCACCAAAGGGAGAATTTGGTGTTTTTTTAGTAGCTGATGGAACAAACAAACCCTATAAGGTGAAATTAAGATCTCCTGGTTTTTTACATTTAGCTGCCATCGATCATCTTTGTAGAGGTCACCAACTTGCAGATGTTTCGGCTATTTTAGGTTCTTTAGATGTTGTTTTTGGAGAAATAGATAGATGATTTTAAGACGTATTGACAAACAGCAACCTATGGTGTTCGAATTTTCAAAAAACAACCTTTCTTGGGCAAAAAAGCAAATTAAAAAATATCCCAAGAATCGTCAGCAAAGTGCTGTAATACCACTATTATTCAGAGCCCAAGAACAGGAAGGTTGGGTTTCTAAACCAGCTATAGAAGTAATTGCTAAAATGTTAGAAATGGCACCTATCAGGGTATATGAAGTAGCTAGCTTCTATTTTATGTTTCATTTATCTCCTGTAGGTAAGAAGGCACATATTCAAATTTGTGGTACTACTCCTTGTATGTTAAGGGGATCTGAAAAATTGATTGAAATATGTAAAAGAAGGATCTCTAAAAATCAAAAAGATATATCTTCAAATGATGAATTATCATGGGAAGAAGTTGAATGTATTGGTGCTTGTTCTAATTCACCAGTTGTCCAAGTTGGGAATGATTATTATGAAGATTTATCAGAAGATAGTTTCTCTGATCTATTAGATAACTTAATTGAAGGAAATCCAGAACCTGGAAGTAGAAAAAAAAGATTTTCTTCTGAACCTGAAGGGTTTTTTCAATCTTCAAAAATGAAAATTGAGGAAAGTAATAATGCGTCAGTTAAATTGTTTTTAGAGACTTCATCTCTGTTAAAAGATAAAAAAGATTCTCGTAGAAAGGTTAAATAGTGCTTAAAGAAAAAGATAAAATATTTTCTAATTTGTATGGGGTTAAAGATAGGGGGATTGATGCTGTAATTGCCAGAGGTCACTGGGATAATACTGACAAATTAATAAAAAATGGTTCCTCTTGGATAATTGATGAGGTGAAAAAATCTGGCTTAAGAGGAAGAGGTGGAGCCGGTTTTCCAACAGGTTTAAAATGGTCTTTCATGCCTAAACCAAATCCAACTAAACCATCTTACTTGGTAATAAATGCTGACGAATCTGAGCCTGGAACTTGTAAAGATCGGGAAATTTTAAGACATGAACCGCACACTCTAATTGAAGGCTGTTTGATAGCGGGTTTTGCTATGGGAGCGCATGTTGCCTATATATACGTAAGGGGAGAATATGTTAGAGAAAGAGAAGCTCTTCAAATTGCAATTGACGAAGCGTATTCTAAAAGACTTTTAGGGAAAAACGCTGCTAAATCGGGTTGGAAATTTGATATTCATGTTCACCATGGTGCAGGTGCATATATCTGTGGAGAAGAAACAGCTCTTCTTGAAAGCTTAGAGGGTAAGAAAGGAATGCCTAGGATGAAACCACCTTTTCCGGCAATGGCAGGTTTATATGGTTGTCCTACCACTGTTAATAATGTTGAATCTATTGCTGTTATACCTACAATCTTAAGAAAAGGTTCTTCTTGGTTTTCTAAATTTGGTAGAACAAATAATACTGGTACTAAATTATTTTGTTTGTCTGGTCATGTTGAAAAACCATGTGTGGTTGAAGAGGAGATGTCGATCCCACTCAAAGAGCTTATTGAAAAATACGCTGGAGGTGTAATAGGTGATTGGAAAAATCTTAAAGCTATAATACCTGGTGGATCTTCAGTTCCATTATTACCAGCTAAACTTTGTAATGATGCTATTATGGATTTTGATTGGCTTAAAGAAAATCAATCAGGATTAGGAACTGGTGCAGTTATAGTTATGAATTCTGAGACAGACATTGTAAAAGCTATTTGGAGATTGTCCAAATTTTATAACCATGAAAGCTGTGGTCAGTGTACTCCATGCAGAGAGGGTACTGGTTGGATGATGAGAGTTATGGAAAGGCTTGTCACTGGAGACGCTAATTTAGAAGAGATAGATAGCTTATTGGAGATTACAAAACAAGTTGAAGGACATACAATTTGTGCGTTAGGTGACGCCGCAGCATGGCCAATACAAGGTCTGTTTAGGCATTTTAGAAATGAAATTGAGGATAGAATTCGTAATAGAGTTAGTAAAAATATTGCAGCAGAGTAAAAATGGAAAATAATATAAGAAAAATCATAATAGATGATCAAGAAATTGGTGTAAACCCTGCGATGACAATTCTTCAGGCATGTGAATATATAAATAAAGAAATACCAAGATTTTGTTACCATGAAAGATTATCTATAGCTGGTAATTGTAGAATGTGCCTTGTTGAAGTTGTAGGAGGCCCCCCTAAACCAATGGCCTCTTGTGCTCTTCAGGTTAAAGACTTAAGACCAGGACCTAATGGCGAGCCTCCAGTGATAAAAACAAACTCCAAAATGGTGAAAAAAGCTCGTGAAGGAGTTATGGAATTTTTATTGATTAATCATCCATTAGATTGCCCAATATGTGATCAGGGTGGCGAATGTGATTTACAAGATCAAGCACTAGCATATGGAGTTGATTTTTCAAGATATATAGAACCTAAACGAGCTGTTTTAGACATTGATTTAGGCCCTTTGGTCGAAACACACATGACTAGATGTATCTCTTGTACTAGGTGTGTCAGGTTTGTCACAGAAGTTGCAGGAATACCAGAAATGGGTCAAATAGGAAGAGGGGAAAATAGTGAAATTACATCATATTTGGGAAAAACATTACAAAGTGAATTACAAGGAAATATTATTGATTTATGCCCTGTTGGAGCACTTACTTCAAAACCATATGCATTTACAGCTAGACCTTGGGAGTTAACCAAAACAAATTGTATTGATGTAATGGATGCTCTTGGATCAAATATTAGAATTGATTCAAAAGGAAAAAAAATTATGCGTATAACTCCCAGAAATCATGATGGAATAAATGAAGAATGGTTATCAGATAAGTCGAGATTCATTTGGGATGGGTTAAGTAAGCAAAGGCTAGATGTTCCATATGTTAGGAATGAAGAAGGAAGACTGAAAGCTTCATCTTGGAATGAGGCATTTGAGGTTATTGTTAAGAAAGTAAATAAAACATCAAATATTCTTGCTATAGCTGGTGACCTAGTAAATTTAGAAACTTTATTTTCTGCAAAAGAGTTGATGGGGAATTTAGGAGGAAGAACTGAGTGTAGGACTTTTAATACCTGCATTCCTCCAAATGATAGAGCTTTATATGCAGGAACAGTTCCAATTAATGCAATTAATGAATCTGAAGTTATATTTATTATTGGTTCTAATCCAAGAATTGAAGCACCAGTCCTAAATGCTAGAATTAGAAGTGCATGGTTAAAAGGTACAGAAGTAAATCTAGTAGGAGAATACTCACATTTGACATATGGATTTAATCATCTTGGTTCAAATCTAATCGAATTAAACAAAATAATTAAAAGTGATAACAAATTTTACAAAAATAAAAAAGTCTTAGTTCTTTTAGGGCAAGGTATTTTTTGTAGAACGGATGGTTATGAAGCTTTAGAATTTATAAAGAAGTTTAAAGAAACTTTGAATGCTGAACTTATAAGTCTTCATGTGGCGGCCTCTAGAGTTGGAGCAATGGATTTAAATTTTGTTTCAGATTCAGACTATAACTCCACAGTGAATTGGTCTGATATAATTTTAAATATTGGCATGGACGAACATGACTTGCCGAAAGATAAATTTGTTATTTATCAAGGTAGCCATGGTGACCGTGGTGCTAACAGAGCTGATGTAATACTTCCTGGATGCGCGTTTTCAGAAGAATCAGGGATTTTCGTCAATACTGAGGGTAGGTCTCAACTTTCTCTAAAGGCATGTGAAAAGATTGGTAATGCTCGAGAAAATTGGTCTATAATAAGAGCATTGTCAGAACAATTGAATTGCACACTAGAATACAATAATTTAAATCAACTAAGAAAAAAACTTTTCCTAGAATACCCTGATTTTGCTGCTTTAAATGAAGTTAAAAATAATTCATGGGTTAAGTCTTCTAAATATTCAAAAAAATGTTTGCAAGTCAATTTAAAGAATGTTTGGAACGATCATTATTTAACAAACCCAATAGCGAGATCTAGCGATATAATGGCTACATTGTCAAAAAATCAGAAACAAATATTAAACGAAAAAGTGAAGAGATAATATGGATTTTTCTCAAGGTTTTGGTCTGATACTTTTAATTACTGGTCAGTGTTTATTAATAACAGTAGTTGTTTTATTAAGTTTAGCTTTCCTAATGTATGCAGATAGAAAAATCTGGGCAGCTGTACAAATGCGCAAAGGACCTAATGTCGTTGGTGTTTTTGGTCTTTTTCAGTCATTTGCGGATTTTTTAAAATATATATTTAAGGAAATTGTAATACCTGCTGGTTCAGACAAGATAGTTTTCTTATTGGCTCCTCTTATTACATTCGTCTTATCTTTGATAGCTTGGTCTGTGATTCCTTTTAATAGTGGGTGGGTTCTTACCGATATAAATATAGGAATATTATTTATATTTGCAGTTGCTGGTTTAGAAGTTTATGGAGTTATTATGGGAGGGTGGGCTTCTAATTCTAAGTATCCTTTTCTTGGAAGTCTACGATCTGCAGCTCAGATGATTTCATATGAAGTTTCAATAGGATTTATTATTATAGGTATTCTTATTTCAACAGGTTCTTTAAACTTATCTAAAATTGTCTTAGCACAAGATGGTGGTTATGGTATTTTAAGTTGGTACTGGCTACCTCATTTTCCCATGGTGATTTTATTCTTTATTTCTGCATTAGCTGAAACTAATAGACCACCGTTTGATCTACCTGAAGCAGAGGCTGAATTAGTTGCTGGTTTTCAAGTCGAATATTCCTCTACACCATTTCTTCTGTTTATGATAGGTGAATTAATGACAGTAGTATTGATGTGTGCTCTTATATCAATACTTTTTTTTGGAGGTTGGTTGTCACCAATTCCAGTAATACCAGATGGCATTTTTTGGCTTATTTTTAAAATTTTAATTATATTTTTTATGTTTTCTATGGTCAAAGCTATAGTCCCAAGATTTAGATACGATCAATTAATGAGACTTGGGTGGAAGGTCTTTCTTCCTATGTCACTAGCTTGGGTTGTAGTTGTAGCTACTCTTGCTCAACTTGACGTTTCTGGGTATGCAAGGTGGTAATATTAAGGAGATTTTATGAATAAAATTGATTGGCGAAGAGCTATAAATTATTTCCTACTTAGAGATTTTATAAAAGGGTTTAAATTAGGTATGAAATATTTTTTTAGACCTAAAGCTACCCTTAACTATCCATATGAGAAAGGACCAATCTCTTCAAGATTTCGTGGTGAGCACGCCTTAAGATGCTACCCAAATGGTGAGGAGAGATGTATTGCATGTAAGTTGTGTGAAGCAATTTGTCCAGCCCAAGCAATAACTATAGATGCTGGACCAAGAGAAGCTGATGGAAGTAGAAGAACAACAAGATATGATATTGATATGACGAAATGTATTTATTGTGGCTTTTGTCAAGAGGCTTGTCCAGTAGATGCAATAGTTGAAGGACCTAATTTTGAATATGCAACTGAAACCAGAGAAGAATTATTTTATAATAAAGAAAAATTAATGGAAAATGGTAGAAAGTGGGAACATTTAATAGCTGAAAATATAAAACTAGATAAAAGTTTTAGATAGTTTATGGAGTAGACAAGGATTTTTAATGCAGTCATTAGTTTTAGCATATTATTTTTTTGCAGGTATTACACTTTTTTCTGCACTCTTTGTTGTTTTATCAAGAAATCCTGTTCATTCTGTATTGTGGCTTATATTAACTTTTTTTGGTGCTTCAGGACTCTTTATTCTTTTGGGTGCAGAATTTTTAGCTTTAATTTTGATGATTGTTTATGTAGGAGCCGTAGCTGTACTTTTTATGTTTGTAGTTATGATGCTGAACATAAACTTTAAAGAAATTAAGTCTAGATTAACTAAATATTTACCATTAGGTATATTGGTTGGACTAGTTCTTTTTGTAGAATTGGGTCTCATTTTTAATGATTTTGTACCAGTAGTAGTTTTAAATGAAAATAACATTTTAGCAATTGACCCTAAAATTGAAAATACCAAACAGTTGGGGTTGGTCTTATACACTGATTTTATAATATATTTTCAGTTGGCTGGAATTGTTCTATTAATTGCAATGATTGGAGCCATTGTATTAACACATCAAAGAAGAAAAGACGTAAAAAGACAAGACATTTTAGCTCAGATTTATAGAGATCCAGAAAGTTCAATTGAACTAAAAGATATTAAGCCAGGACAAGGATTATGATTGAGCTACAACATTTTTTAATTTTATCTTCATTATTATTTTTAATTGGAGTTTTTGGAATTTTCCTAAACAGAAAAAACGTTATTATAATTCTAATGTCCATAGAATTAATTTTATTAGCTGTAAATATAAATTTTGTATCTTTCTCGTATTTTTTAGGAGATTTAACTGGACAGATTTTTTCATTATTTGTTTTGACTGTGGCAGCTGCTGAGGCTGCAATTGGTTTAGCTATATTAGTTTGTTTCTTTAGGAATAAAGGGTCGATAGCTGTCGATGATGCTAATGTAATGAAGGGCTAGACTTTATGCTACAATTAATAATATTTGCACCTTTATTAGGATCTGTTTTTTCAGGTTTTTTTTATAGAAGATTTAATGAGAATGTTGTTCTTAGCCTAACAACTTTTTTAATATTTCTGTCTTGCCTAGGTTCTTGGATAACTTTCTTTTCATTAGATTTCAATAGTGTTGAACAAATAATTTTAATTAAATGGATGGAGTCAGGTTCTCTAGTAGTAAATTGGGAAGTAAGGCTAGACAGTTTAACCACTATAATGTTGGTAGTTATTACCACAATTTCTGCTTTTGTTCATCTTTATTCTTTTGGTTATATGGGTCATGATCCGAATTGGGAAGATTTTGAAAAGTATAAACCAAGGTTTTTTTCTTATTTATCTCTTTTTACATTCGCGATGCTTATGTTGGTTACTTCAAATAATTTTGTTCAATTGTTTTTTGGTTGGGAGGGTGTGGGATTAGCTTCATATTTATTGATAGGTTTCTATTATAAAAAATCCACAGCAAATATAGCTGCTATAAAAGCATTCATTGTTAATAGAATAGGGGATATTGGGTTAGCCCTAGCAATTTTTTGTACTTTTTATTATGTGAGGTCTCTTGATTTTGATGATTTATTTGTGATGGCTCCCGATATTGCTGATAAAACTATAGAAGTTCTTTTCTTTAAATTTAATGCATTAGAATTTATAGTAATTTTATTCTTTTTAGGCGCTATGGGTAAATCAGCACAATTCTTTCTTCATACCTGGTTACCTGATGCAATGGAGGGGCCAACTCCTGTATCTGCTTTAATTCATGCAGCAACTATGGTTACTGCAGGTGTTTTTTTGTTATGTAGACTATCTCCAGCAATTGAATTTACATCATTAGCTTCCAATTTAATAGTTTTAGTTGGAGTACTAACTGCTTTTTTTGCTGGAACAGTAGCTTTGGTTCAAAACGATGTTAAAAAAATAATTGCTTACTCTACATGTTCACAGCTTGGTTTTATGTTTTCTGCAGCTGGTATTGGGTTATATCAAGCAGCTATGTTTCATTTGTTTACTCATGCTTTTTTTAAGGCACTTTTGTTTTTATGCGCAGGATCAATAATCCATTCTATGCATCACCAGCAAGATATAAGAACTTATGGTGGACTTAGGAGAAAGTTACCTATTACTTTTTATTCAATGATGATAGGTACTTTTGCGATAACGGGTGTTGGAATACCTTTAAGCTATGATTTGTTTAATTTACCATTAGGATTTTCAGGTTTCGTGTCTAAAGATTCAATAATTGAAGGAATTTATGCTTCTAATAATCATAATACCTTTGTTTATTTTTTATTCATCATATTCTCTGCTTTTTTAACATCATTATATAGTTGGCGTTTAATTATTTTAACATTTTTTGGGGAATATAGAGGGAAAAGAAAATATTTTGATAATGCAGAAGAAAACTCAAAATCTATAAATATTACATTAATTATTCTTTCAATTTGTTCTATTTTTGTAGGTGTTATTTTTTATGACTTTTTTCTTGGTAAAAAAGCTGAATATTTCTTTTCACAATCTATTTATGTTTTGCCTACTAATACAATATTATCTGATTTGCACTATATACCTGTTTGGGCAAAGCTTACACCTTTCTTGTCAATGATTGTTGGATTATTTTTAGCGTTTATTTTCTATATTCACAAACCAAATTTACCCCAAGTTTTTTCAAAAAATCAAAATATTTTATATAATTTTTTGTTAAACAAATGGTACTTTGATGAAATTTATAATGCCATATTTGTCAAATCTTCTAGATGGTTAGGGCATATTTTTTGGAAAATAGGTGATGAAAAAATAATAGATGGTTTCATTAACTTTATTTCTTTAATTTTTATTCCTACTTTAACTAAATTTGTTGGTCGAATTCAAACTGGTTTTATTTATCATTATGCTTTCGCAATATTTATTGGTTTGGTGTCTATATTAACTTATTTTTTAGTTAGTATAGGGGGGTAAAAGTGGATTATTTACTTTCATTAGTTATTTTTTTTCCCAGTTTTGGTGCTATTATTTTGGGTGTATTCCTAAGAGCAGAAAATTATGAATCTAATAATAATGCAAAGTTACTTGCTTTAGTATCTACTATTGCAACATTCATTTTTAGTCTTTTTATCATTTATAATTTTAAATCTCACGAATCTGGTTTTCAGCTAGTGGAAGAATATCAGTGGCTTATGGGGCTAACTTATAAAGTAGGCATTGACGGGATATCTTTACCATTAATATTATTAACTACTGTAACAATGCCAATAGTTATAGTATCAAGTTGGAAAATTGAAAATAAAGTAAAAGAATATATGATCTGTTTCTTATTGCTAGAGACACTAATACTAGGTGTTTTCTGCTCTTTAGATCTGGTTTTATTTTATTTATTTTTTGAATCTGGTCTAATTCCCATGTTTTTAATTATTGGAATATGGGGTGGTAATAATAGGGTTTATGCAGCTTTTAAGTTTTTTTTATATACTTTGTTAGGTTCTATATTAATGTTATTAGCCATAATTTATATGTGGGCTGAATCAGGAACTACTGACATTCCTACTTTAATGTCATTTGATTTTGATAATTCTGGTCTCGAATTATTTGGTTATAATATTGTAGGTGGAATGCAATCTGTACTTTGGATGGCATTTTTTGCATCATTTGCAGTTAAATTACCAATGTGGCCATTTCATACATGGTTGCCAGATGCACATGTACAAGCACCAACTGGAGGATCTGTTGTATTAGCAGCAATTTTACTTAAAATGGGAGGATATGGATTCTTAAGATTTAGCCTTCCAATGTTTCCTGATGCTAGTGTTATTTTTCAAAACTTTATATTCATAATTTCAGTTATAGCTATTCTTTATACTTCTTTAGTTGCTTTGGTGCAAACTGATATAAAAAAATTAATTGCTTATTCCTCCGTTGCACATATGGGTTTTGTTACTTTGGGTATATTTTCTATGAACCAACAAGGAATCGACGGAGCGATTTTTCAAATGATAAGTCATGGTATAATTTCAGCAGCTTTATTTTTACTAGTAGGTGTGATTTATGATCGTATGCATACTAGAGATATTCACTTCTATGGTGGTTTAGTTTTACGAATGCCAAATTATGCTTTGATTTTTATTTTTTTCACAATGGCAAATATAGGCCTTCCTGGAACAAGTGGTTTTGTGGGTGAATTTCTAGTATTACTAGGTGCCTTTCAAGAAAATAAATTTTTAACCATAATTGCTAGTATAGGTATAGTATTATCAGCTTGTTATGCTTTATGGCTTTCTCGTAGTATTATATTTGGAAAAATTACTAATAATAATCTATTAAAAATAACAGATTTAGATGGTCGAGAAAAACTTTTCTTTATACCTTTGGTAGTTTTAACTTTGCTTTTAGGAATTTTACCCTTTCCAATTTTAGAAATTACGTCCAATTCTGTAGGTTTGTTAGTATCTAATTTCGTGGAAAATATAGAATAATGGATCAATAATGAGCATAAGTGATATTTTAATTCTAGGCCCAGAAATTTTATTGATAATTTACGCACTAATTTCTATTTTAATCGCCAGTTTTTTTAATAGTGATAAATCTACAGATTTTATTTTCATTTCTACAATTACTGTATTTTTAATCTCAGCATTTATTATTTACCTATTTCCTTTTGAAAGTAAATCTAATTTTGATAAAATATTTATAAGAGATCCCTTTTCTAAATTTTTTCAAATACTAATATTATTAAGTGTGTCCTGCTTGTTATTTATAAGTAAAAATTATTTAAAAAAAAATGAACTCTTAAAATTTGAATATCCAATTCTAATTTTATTTTCTACATTGGGTATGATGATAATGATATCATCAAATAATTTTTTATTATTATATTTAGGATTAGAAATACAATCTTTGTCACTATATGTAATTTCCTCTTTTAGAAGAGAAAATTTGAAATCTACAGAGGCAGGCTTGAAATATTTTATTCTAGGATCTTTGTCCTCAGGACTTATGTTATTTGGTATAAGTTATATATATGGATCAACCGGTTCTATAAATTTTGAAATAATATCTTCTTTAATTAAATCTGATGGATTTTATCCTGGAATTATTGCTGGTTTAGTTTTTTTAATTTCTGGTTTTGCATTTAAAGCATCTGCAGTTCCATTTCATATGTGGACACCAGATGTTTATGAAGGGTCTCCAACACCAGTTACAGCGTTTTTTGCTACTGTTCCTAAAATAGCTGCTGTTGCTGTTTTATTAAGAGTTCTATTTGACTGCTTTGGACAATTATTAGAAAGTTGGCAACAAGTTATTATTTTGATTTCTGTATTGTCTATGTTTTTGGGTTCTATAGCAGCTATTGGTCAAAATAATATTAAAAGGTTAATGGCATATTCATCTATTGGTCATATAGGTTTTGTACTAATGGGTATTGCTTGCGGTACTGATAAAGGGGTTTCAGCAGTATTAATTTATATGGTTTTATATGTCATAATGAATATTGGAGTTTTTGTTTTTATTCTAAATATGGAGCGCAATGGGGTAGCAGTTACCTCAATAAATAGCCTTAATATGTATAATGATGTATCCAAAGGTCAAACATTATTCTTGACAATTTTACTATTTTCTCTAGCTGGGATACCTCCTTTAGCTGGATTTTTTGGAAAATTTTTTATTTTTAATGCTGTTATTAATGCTGGTTTTTTATGGCTTGCAATAATTGGTGGTATTGCATCTGTTATTGCTGCTTTTTATTATTTAAGAATCGTATATTTAATGTACTTTGGTGTAACCTCAGATCCTTTAACTGGTAAGATGCCCACATCTCACTGGTTTATTTTATCAGGATCAGCTATTTTAATGTTGATTGGAATTATAAATCTTTATGGTCTTGAAAACCCTACATATATAGCTGCAAAAAGTCTTTTAAATTAGTGGAAAGTTGGCCTAAAACTTATAAACTTATTCAATATGATGAGTTGGATAGTACAAATTCTGAAGCTAAAAGATTGGCTTTTAAAGATGAAATAAATACATGCATTTTGTCAAGAATTCAAAATAAAGGAAAAGGAAGCAGAGGAAGAAACTGGAATTCGGGATCCAAAAATTTAACAGCTTCATTCCTAATTTATCCAAATGGGAATTTAATAGAATTTTCTCACAGAACTTTTATTGCTAGTTTAGCTTTGTTTGATTCACTTATATACTCAGGGATAGAAAATAAAGATTTGATATTAAAGTGGCCAAATGATGTTTTATTAAAACACAAAAAAATCTCAGGTATTTTGTTAGAGTCTGTAGCAAATAAAAGTTCGAAAAAAACAGCTTTAATAATTGGAATTGGAGTAAATCTTTTTTCTTACCCAAAAAATCTTAGCCAACAAAATAAATTAAAAATAAAACCCACTAGCTTATATTCTGTTTTAGGAAAGAATACTCCTTCACCTGATCAAATGCTTACATATATTGCAAATTCATTGCATTCGTGGGAAAAAAAATATAATAGTGAAGGATTTGGTTTTATTAAAAAAGCTTGGTTGAATTTCTCCTATTCTATTGGAAAAAAATTAGAAGTTGAATTTAAAGGAAAAAAACTTGAAGGTTCCTTTTTTGGGATAAGCGATAATGGTTCCTTAAAAATACTTATTGAGAAAAAAGTAATTGAATTAAATGTTGGGGATGTTTTTTTTTTAATTAATGAAAATTTTTCTAATGAAATATGTTAAGGTAAGCTAATGAAGGATAATGACAAATTGCTTTTTATACCATTAGGTGGATGTTCAGAAATAGGAATGAACATGTATGTATATGGTTATAATAATGGCAAAAAAAGAGAATACATCCTAGTTGATGCTGGGATAACTTTTCCTAACCCTGAACATACTCCAGGAATAGATCTAATTATGCCTGATACATCTTTTATTGAGGACAATTTAAGTAATTTTAAAGCAATATTTATAACTCACGCTCATGAAGACCATATTGGAGCTCTTACTCACTTATTTGAATATATTGAAGCGCCAATATATTGTGGAAAATTTACGTCACTTATTGCTAAGTCAAAAATTAGTAAAGGTGGAGGAAATTCTAACTTAGTAAAAACAGCACCACATTATCCAAAAATGATCAAAGTTGGATCATTTAACGTTGGATTTGTAAATATTTCTCACTCTATACCCGAAGCTTCTGCTTTAATTATTGAAACCCCGTGTTCTCGTGTATTCCATTCCGGTGATTTCAAAATTGATTATAGCCCAATTCTGGGTAAACCATTTAATAAAAAATTATTAAGTGATATAGGAAAGAAAGGCGTTAATACTTTGGTTTGTGATAGTACAAATGTTTTTAATGAGCATAATGGAAGATCAGAATCAAATCTTTTTGATAATTTTATAAATTTGTTTAAAGAAGTAAAAGGAATAGTTGTTGCAACTACTTTTGCTTCAAACTTAGCAAGATTAAAAACTTTAGCATCAGCAGCAGAGAAAACTGGTAGGTCGTTGGTAGTCTTAGGCAGAGCAATGAATAATATGATAAATTATGGAAAAGAAAGTGGAATATTAAAAGACTTTCCAGATATTTTGTTACCCAGAGATGCAAAATCAGTTCCCAAAAGTCATTTATTAGTTTTGGCAAGTGGAAGTCAAGGTGAACCAAGAGCAGCCTCAGCACAACTTTCTAAAGAAGGATATATGGGTTTTACCATAGGGAAAGGGGATGTTTTCTTATTTTCTTCAAAAACAATTCCTGGTAATGAAATTCGAGTGTCATATATCATTGATCAGTTAGAACGTAGAGGTGTAGAGGTTATTGAAGATAAAAATGGTTTATATCATGTTTCTGGTCATGCAAATAAGCCTGATTTACATATCTTTCATGAGTTAATTTCACCAGAGTTATTAATACCAATGCATGGTGAATATAGACACTTGAAGGAGCATGAAAAGATTGCAAAGAATTCTGGTATAAAAACACTTCTAGTTGAAAATGGTGATGTTGCACAAATATCAAACAGTTTAAATGCTTCAGTTATTGATAAAGTTGATTGTGGTAGAATTTTTCTAGATGGCTCAGTCCTAATTGATGAGCACGAAGGTGTTATATCTGAGAGAAAAAAACTAATGCATAATGGTCTTTTAAATGTATCTATATTGGTAAATAATATTAAACCTTACCTTCATTTTGAAATAGATTTTGTTGGTGTATCTACAACGGTTAATTTTAAATCCGAAGTATTAACTCATTTAGAAAATGAAATAAGATTTTTATTTGAAAAAAATAATAATAAAAATTTAAAAAAAATAGAGAGTAATTATTTGGAGTCAGAAATTCGAAGAATTTTGAACAAATTTTTTAAAAGTGAGATTGGGAAAAAACCGCAGATCTCAATTTGTACACATAGAATGGATTTTATGTAACAAATTTCCAAAATTAATTTCAGTTAATTATTAAACTTTTATGCAAGATAAGGTTCACTTAATATTTAAATTTAATATCTTCATGTTATTATATGTTAAACAAATTGATAACTTAAAATAAAGTAGCTTTAAGAGAGTTTTTTGAAAAATTTAAATAAATCATATAACGGATTAGAACAGATTGAAGTTTTTTCGATTAAACATTGGACAAAGAAAACTTTTTCTTTTCAGTGTATAAGACCAAAAAATTTACGATTTAGATCTGGTGAATTTGTTATGATAGGTTTGGAAAATAGAGATAAGCCTCTATTGAGAGCGTATTCAATAGTTTCTCCAAGTTGGGATGAAAATTTAGAATTTTATTCAATCAAAGTCGAAGATGGTCCTTTAACATCTCGCCTTCAAAATTTAAGCAAAGGAGACAGCATATTTTTAAAACCAAAATCTGTTGGAACATTAGTTTTAGACGCTTTATTACCATCTAAAAGATTAATTTTATTTTCTACTGGAACAGGTATAGCTCCATTTTTAAGTGTTATCAGGGATCCTGAAACTTACGAGAAATTTAGTCAAGTTATTATTACTCATACCTGCAGGTTTCAAGATGAATTAGAATATGGTAAGAAAATTATTGATAAAATTAATGATAATAATTTAATAAGTGAATTTGTTGGTGATAAATTACAACTTATTTCTACTACAACTAGAGAAAATACTTCTTCTATGGGTAGAATGACTCAATGGTTGCAAAATGGTAAATTTAAGAGTTTAACTGGCAAAGATTTAAACCTAGATACAGATAGGGTGATGATTTGTGGAAGCCTTGAGATGTTGCAAGAACACAAGAAGATATGTCTTGAAAAAGGTATGGTTGAGGGATCAAATTCTTCTCCAGGTCATTTTGTCATAGAAAAAGCTTTTGTGGACTAATTTTCATAATTATTAATTTCCTTAACTTCATTAAATTTAATATCTGGAAAGTCTCTTCTACTCTTTTCTAAATCCCAATCAATCCTAATTAAATATACGTAATCGTTATCATGGTCTTTTGCCATTTGATTTGAATTGTATTCAACAAATTCTTCAATTTTCTTATGATCACCAATTAACCATCTTGCTGTTTTATACTGTATTTCTTCGAATTTTACTGGTATGTTGTACTCAGTTTCTATTCTATTTTTTAATACATCGAATTGAAGTACGCCAACCACCCCAATAATTTTATTATCCCCTACATTTGTTTTAAATAGCTTAATAAGTCCTTCTTCGGCAAATTGTTCCAATGATTTATTTAAGTGTTTAGATTTAAGGGGATCAGTTGTAGTAATTTTTTTCATTATTTCAGGTGCAAATGATGGAATACCAAGAAATTTAATGGTTTCGCTTTCAGTAAATGTATCACCAATCATAAATTGACCATGATTTGGTATTCCTATTATGTCACCAGCCCAGGCCTCATCAACTATATTTCTATCCTTAGCTAGAAATAAAATTGGATTTGAAACTGTAATTAATTTTTTTGAACGAACATGATAAAGTTTCATTCCTCTTTTAAATTTACCAGAACAAATTCGTAGGAATGCTACTCTATCACGGTGTCTGAAGTTCATATTTGCTTGTACTTTAAATATAAATCCAGACACACATTTTTCTTCTGGTCTTACTATCCTTTTCTTGCTTATTCTTGGTTTTGGAGAAGGTCCATATTCTATTATGGATTTTAACAACCTTTTTATTCCTAATGAATAAATAGCTGAACCAAAAAATAATGGAGATAAGGAACCATTCATAAAATCAACATTATTAAATTCAGCGGTTAATGATTTTATCATTTTTAAGTTTTCAAAGTCTTGCTCCCATTTATCTAGGGTAATTTTAGATAATAATTGATTAGTTGCTTTAGAATTAATTATTTTAGTTTCATTTTTAACATTTTTATTCTGTTTAATTATTAACTCAATATTACCGTCATTCATTTCATAACAACCAATAAAATCATTCCCCTTTCCTATAGGATAATTAATTGGAGAAACTTCTAGAGCAAGTTTTTCTTGTATTTCATCAATAATATCAATTACTTCACGACTTTCTCTATCCATTTTATTACAAAAAGTAATTATGGGAAGATCTCTTAATCTACAAATTTCAAATAATTTTTTAGTTTGAGTTTCTACTCCTTTTGCTCCATCTATAACCATTATCACAAAATCAACTGCAGTAAGAGTTCGATACGTGTCTTCAGAAAAATCTGCATGACCAGGTGTATCTACCAAGTTTAACCAATAACCATTATAGCTTAATGACATTGCAGAAGTTGATACTGAAATACCTCGTTCTTTTTCAATTTTAATAAAGTCTGAAACAGTTCTTTTACTGGATGCTTTTGCTCTAACTTGTCCTGCAAGATTGATAGCACCAGTCTCTAATAAAATTTGTTCTGTAAGGGTTGTTTTACCAGCATCTGGGTGAGAAATAATTGCAAAAGTTCTTCTATTTAATATTTTTTCAGAAATATCACTGGCTGAAATTTTCATAGTAAATAATTTTTTTAGCAAGTATTTTTAAGTATTTTAAGATATTATTTGATTACATTTAACTTGTGATGTAATTCTATACAATTAATTAATGTCACTTATCATACAAATTTTATTTTGAATAGTGTTCATGGTAGTATCAACTTTATTTTTATGAAAAGAGAGATTTATGGATTTAGGTATTAAAGGAAAAAAAGCAATTGTTTGTGCATCTTCTAGAGGATTGGGTTATGGTTGTGCTGAAGCTTTAGCTAAAGCTGGTGTTGATCTTACTATTTGTGCCAGAACAAAAGAGGATATTGATCGTGCTGCAGTCAAATTATCATCACATGGAGTTAAAATTACTGCATTAGCATGCGACATAACCACAGAAGATGGAAAAAATAAATTACTTCAAGCATGTGACACACCTGATATTTTAATAAATAATGCAGGTGGGCCACCTCCTGGGATTTGGTCAGAGTGGGATCGTAAAGATTTTATTAGTGCTTTAGATGCAAATATGTTAACTCCAATTGAATTAATTAAAAAAGTTTTACCAGTTATGATAAAAAAAAAATGGGGGTAGAATTATAAATATAACCAGCCAAGCAGTTAAGGCACCTGTTCCATCATTGGGGTTGTCAAACTCAGCTCGCGCGGGTCTTACGGGTTACGTTGCAGGTACTTCTAGGCAAGTTGCTAGGTTTGGAGTAAATATAAATAATCTTTTGCCTGGAATGCACGATACCAAAAGATTAATTGATTTGGATGAAGCACTAAGTAAAGAAAAAAAAATATCATTTGCAGAGGCTAGAGATTTAAGAAAAGATACTATTCCGGTTGGGAGATATGGTTCAATTGAAGAATTTGGAAACACTTGTGCTTTTCTTTGTTCCCAATATGCGGGTTTCATAATTGGTCAGAACATTCTATTAGATGGTGGAGCAGTTAACTCAACTCTTTGAGCATTAAACTTTAACTGTATTAATTATTAATCTATTACCCTTTTTTTATGAAAATAAATTACTCATTAGAACTTATCAATATAACTAAAAATTTCGATAACTTAAGAATGGTGATGATTGAAAATTTGGATTTGTCTATTATTCCAGGTAAAGTTACATGTCTTCTTGGGCCATCAGGTTGTGGTAAATCAACAACGCTTAGAATTGCGGCAGGATTAGAACAACAAAATTTTGGGAAAGTTAAGATAAATGGTAATTTGATTTCTGAACCAAATGTTTGTCATTTGCCACCAGAAAAAAGAAATATTGGATTTATGTTTCAAGACTTTGCCCTTTTTCCTCATTTGAATGTTAAAAAAAATATAGAATTTGGACTAACAAGAAATCGATATAAAAAACATGATAATTTTTCATCGAAGGATCTTTTAAAAAAAATAGGCCTTGATGGATTTCAAAGGAAATTTCCTCATACACTTTCTGGTGGAGAACAGCAAAGAATAGCTCTCGCTAGAGCAATTGCAAGTATGCCAATGGTAATGTTAATGGATGAACCTTTTTCTGGTTTAGATAAGAGGTTAAGGGATGAGATTAGAGATCAAACTATTGAAATACTTAGAGATAAGGGGGGTAGCAGTACTTATTGTAACTCATGAACCTGAGGAAGCAATGAAAATGGCTGATAATATAGCATTAATGAAAAAAGGAAAAATAATTCAGCAGGGCTCCCCCTATAATATTTATAATAAACCATTAAATCGTAGCGTAGCATCTTTTTTTTCCGATATTAATATATTAAGTAGCAAGGTTGAAGATGGTCGAACAGAAACACCTTTTGGTCCATTCATAACTCCTGGCTTTAAAGAGGGATCTATTGTGGAAATAATTATAAGGCCACAACACTTAAAAATTGATTTTGATAGAAATGGAAAAGGACCAAATCCCACTATTCAAGATGGGGTACCAGCAAAGGGTAAAGTTTTTTTTTCAAGGTTCATTGGAAAAGAGAGTATAATTGAACTAAAAATGGAAAAAGATGGATCTAAACTTAAAGCATCTATTCCTGGTGTTTTTTTACCTGATGCAGAAACACCTTTATGGTTATCTATGAGAAGAGATCGTTGTTTTGTATTTTCCAAAGATGTAAAATAAAATATTTATCTTTAGCAATATATTTACTTTTTTTTTTGTTAGATATATTTATGTAGTAGATATTATAAATTATTAAATCGATAGAGTTTTAAAATAGGAGAATTTTAATGCTAAATAATATTGGATTACCAGGAATATTGTTAATTGCGGTCGTTGTTCTTGTTTTATTTGGACGGGGAAAAATATCAGGGCTTATGGGAGAAGTTGGAAAAGGTATTACTAGCTTTAAAAAAGGTATTAGTGAGGGAAAAGCTGAGCTTGAAAAAGCAGAAGAAGAAGCTGTTGCAGATGTTAAGGATGTAACTCCTGAAAAAGATAAAAGCTAGATTTTGTTAAAAAAAATGGAACTTACATATGTTTGATCTAGGTTGGTTAGAATTATTAATAATAGGTATAACTGCTTTGATAGTAGTAGGTCCAAAAGAACTACCCCAACTTTTCAGGACAGTTGGAAGGTTCTTTGGTAAAGTTAAGGCAATGGCTAGGGAATTTTCGCAAAGTATGGAAGAAGCTGCTAACGAAAGCGGCTTAAAGGATGCAACAAAAACTTTAAATTCTATAACGGATTTGCACCAAAAAACAAAATCACCAATTAAAAAGAATTTGGAAAAAGCATTTAAAGAAAAAATTAATCCTATAGAAGAAACCATAAAATCATCAGGCAATTTTTCAGTTGATGGGGACAAAGTTAATGAAAAAAAATTGCATGCTGGTAGCAAAAAGAAAAAAAGTCTAACCAAGTAGTAATTTCAAATTCGCTTATCACGGTTATTTTTTAATTTTATAAAAATAATAAAAAATTAAAAACTCTTTTAAGGATTTAATTAATGAATGACGATAATGAAGATGTTGATCAGAGTGCCGCTCCATTAATTGAGCATCTCACTGAGTTAAGAAACAGATTAATTAAATCTGTAGTAGCTTTTGCAGTTTGTATGATTTGTGCTTTTACAGTGGCTTCTCCAATTTTTAATTTTTTGGCAAATCCAATTGTAGATATGTTAAAATCAAATGGTCAAGCTCCAGACCTAATATTTACTGGGTTACAACAAGGGTTTATGGTTAATATAAGAATTTCTTTATTTGGAGGATTCATTCTATCTTTTCCTTATATTAGTTTTCAAATG
>JBJLFR010000023.1:0-203999 GCA_045565285.1 Paracoccaceae bacterium | reverse complement strand
GTGTTCCTAAATCCATTATTATATTCCATAGTATATTTCCTTTATTTTGGTCACATAAGAAGATTTCATATCCAAGTTCACTAGACCAACCAGTTCTAGAAATAACTAATGGAATTCCATTTATTGAGGTTTTCTTAAGTCTATAATAACCTAGGTCACCAATTTTTTCCCCAAAAATTTTGTTTATTATTTCTCTTGATTTTGGACCTTGTAATTGTAAAGGAGAAACGTCAGGTTCACAAAGATTAACATTCATACCTGAATTTATTAAAACACCTTTTGCCCAAAGCAAAATATCGCTATCAGCTAAAGAAAGCCAATAACGATTTTCTTCAATTCTTAATAATACAGGATCATTGAGAATGCCCCCATTTTCATCAGTCAACAGGATATACTTACATTGACCTACTTTACATTTTGAGATGTCTCTTGGTGTCAAGAGTTGCACAAATTTTGTAGCATCTGGCCCTTCTATTTCTACTTGTCTTTCTACAGAAACATCACAAAGAATTGCTTTATTTACCAAATTCCAGAAATTTTCCTCGGGGTTTCCATAATCTCTTGGTATATACATATGATTATATACTGAAAAGTCTTTAGCACCCCAATCCAAGGTGGATTGAAAAAAAGGTGATCTCCTTATTTGTGTGCCAAAACCAAAATTGTTATTAGTGCTAGTAGGAATATTTTTCATAATAATATAGGGTTATATGTCTTGAAAATTTTACTAAAAATAATGTGTTTATGTCGAATTTATAAATTCAATTTCCAAATTTTGTAACATTATATATTAAAAAATTAAAGTTCTAAAAATCAGAAAATTTTATGCTACTATTTTTTTTTGAATATGACTAAAATCTACTTTGATTTCCCTAAATCAAATTCCAAAAAAAAGGCTATTTTTTTTTTTTATTTATGAATTTATGTTACTGATATTATCAAGTATTCTTTAAATTTATCTCAAATGCTAAAACTTATATATATTCCAAATACATAATTTTTTATGGTTTCACTGAGTTAAAATTTTTTTTTAATTAAATTGATCGATTTCCCTAGAAATTTTTTCAAATAATTTTAAAGCTTCAGCAGACTTTAATTTTTTTACAACTCCATTATTAACATCTTCACTAGTCCACATTGAGGTAATTAATGGATCACCTCTCATTGCCCAGTTGGCAAATAATCTTCTTTTAGTGGAATTCTCGCCTAATTTATATATTTCAGTATGTCTTTTATCGCATAAAATCTTTTTATAAGTAAATTCTAATTCTTTTTGGGGACCCTCAAGAAATTGAAAATAAAGGTCAAATCGATAAATTAGACACCCTGTTATCTTATTTTTTTTATTATTTGTATTAGAAATTTCTAAAATATTATGAATATTTTTTTCGTTAAACCCAATGGGCTTAGATACATATATTAAATTCTTAATTTTAAACTCCAGATTTTTATAATTAAAAAAATATTATATTATGTATATAATAACAGCAAATTCTTACTTATCAAAGCTTTAAAATCTTTTAAACTATTGGTCACGTAATATAATTTTTGATAGTTTCTGTATATGCTGATTAACTATAATTTAAATAAGAATTTAGAAAAAAAATTAAATAAATAATAAAATTATTAAATTGTAAATAATTATTTATTATTTTCCCTTCGATATTTTTTTTGTTTGATCATAAAAAGGAAGATTTACAATTTTACAATTATTAAAATTATTTTCTTTATCTCTTATAGTTAATTTTTTTCTTGTCCAATCATTGTGATAATTGAACAGTACATACCCAATTCCTTTCTTTAGATAGGGTGAAAAAGCTCCTACTGTTGTTTTGCCTACTATTTTGTTTTCATAAAATATTTCAAGACCAGAGAACGGTATAAAATTTTCTGATAATATCCCAAAAAGTTTTGATTTTTTATTAATCTTAGTAAGACTTTCCTTACCGATGAAATAATCTTTAGAAAAATCAACATAAGAACCTAAGCCAACCTCAAATGGATTATTAAATCGATTTATATCTGTACCATAATCAAGAATACCGGCTTCTATTCTTCTTATTCCCATTGAATCTAAGCCCCCAGTTTTTATTTTATAAGCTTTCCCCTTTTTCATTATATAATCCCATAAACTAAGATGATCATCGTTAGGTCCATTACTATAAATTTCAAAACCAAGTTCTCCAGTCCAGCCTGTTCTAGAAACCAAAAACTTTTGACCATCAAAATTAAGGGTTTTACAATTAAAAAACTTGAAATTATCAATATCTAATTCAGAAACACATTCTTTTAATACTTTTAAGGCATTAGGACCTTGTATTTGAAGTGCCCAAGATTTTGGGTCTTTTATGTTTACTCGTAAACCGTCTGAGAAAGCTAGCAACCATGATTCAAAATCACCATTAGCATGAATATACCAAAATTTTTTTGGAGTTAATCTTATCAGAATTCCATCCATTATAATTCCACCATCATGACTACAAGCAATTACATACCTAGCTCGATTTATTTTGAGATCAGAAATAGTTCTAGTAAATACATTTTCTAATAATTTTATTGAGTCAGGACCACTTATTTCTAGTGGTTTTTCTGGAACGTCATAAAGCATAACATTTTTTTTTAGATTCCAATAAGATGCAGTTGGATCTGCTTCTGTGGATAACGGGTAAAATCTATTTGAGTATATGCCAAATATAGTATTTTTATCATAGTATTTACTGATATATGGGCTTAATTCAAAGCGCTTTGAACTTACAAGAAATAAGTCATGTGAAGAGCCATAATTATTTTTAATTATCATTTAAAACCTTTGAAAAATTCTCTTAATTTTTTTTTAAGATATATCAAATTACTTTTTTCTTTCAACATTATTTAGATAAAATTAATTTTTTATATTTTTTCAATTTGGTAGTGTAACAACTAAATATTTAGAAAGTAACAGTCACTACATCTACATAATTACTATGATGAAATATTCATAAATAATCTGAGGAGAAACATAATTTTCCAAAATTTTTATTAATTTAATTTAATCATATTTTTGAACTAATTATCATTTTCAATATAACAGCATTTTCTATTTTATCATTAATTCCATTATTTTCTTTTTATAGAAGATTATTAAAGGAAACAATTAATAAGGATTTTAAGTTGAAAGTAGCAATTTTGGAGTTAAATCTCTCAAGAGGAATTTCATTAGTGAAAATTGTTAAAATTTATTCCATAAACTTAGTATAAAAAATTTAATTAGGCGCTTTTTTCAGTATTCGACTAGAAATAATTTGAGCTTGAATTTCAGCTGAACCTTCAAATATATTTAACACTCTTGCATCACAAAGTACTCTACTTATCTCGTATTCAAGTGCATAGCCATTTCCTCCATGAATCTGCAAGCAATTATCTGCGCTCGACCAAGCTATCCTAGCACATAAAAGCTTAGCCATTCCAGCCTCCAAATCACATCTATAGCCAAGATCTTTATTTTCAGCTGCAAAGTAGGTTAGTTGTCTTCCTAAAGCAATTTCAACAATCATCATTGCTATCTTATTATAAACTCTTTGAAAATTAATTAAGGATTTATTAAATTGCTTCCTATTAGAAGCATAAGATATAGCTAAGTCGAGAGCGTTTTGAGCAACTCCAATAGATCTTGCAGCAGTCTGAATTCTAGCACTTTCAAATGTTTTCATTAGCTGTGAAAATCCTTTATTTTCAATTTCACCTAAAAGCCCAATATTTTCTAATTCTAGATTATCAAATCTTAATTCAAATTCTTTCATTCCTCTATATCCTAAAACTTTAATTTCAGTTCCAGATATACTTTTATCAGGAAACAAGGTATTATTAGTTTCTTGCTTTTTTGGAACTAAAAAAATAGACAAACCTTTGTGCTTTAATAAATTATTGGAGTTTGTCCTAGCTAAAATAATTAATAGATTTGATCTAGAACCATGAGTTATCCAAGTTTTATTTCCCGAAATTATATATTTTTCATTAATTTTTTTTGCTCTAGTAGTTATTGATCCTAAATCGGATCCGCTGTCTGGCTCTGTAAAGCATGCAGCAGGTATAGTTTTCCCAGTAGAAATTTTATGCAACCAAAATTTTTTCTGAGATTCTGTCCCATCATTTAAAATTAACTCACTTGCTATTTCTGTTCTGGTTGCCAGACTACCAACACCAATATATCCCCTCGCCAATTCTTCAGAAACAACGCACATCGCTAGTTTATTTAACCCCAAACCTCCATATTTTTCTGGGATAGTTAGACCAAACACACCTAAAGTCGACAATTCATCTATTATTTTCTGTGGGATTAGTTTGTCTTCTAAATGCCATTGATTTGCATAATTATGGACATTAGAAGAGTTAAATTTTTGAAATTGTTCTCTAATTTGTTCAAACTCAAGATCTAAGGCTGTATTTTCAAATGTTGTTATATTATCTTTATTATAAGCAATTTTTACTAACCGTTCTTTAGATTCATTAATATCGTTATAATTTAGGTTATTTTTTAAATTTTCATTTAAATCAAATATATCATTTTGGTTTATGCTTTCATAATCAGTAACTTTAATAAATTCAGTTTGGGACATTGGTATGCCGTTTAGAATTTGTCTAATATATTCTCTGAAAGATATATCTAAAATTAAATGTTCAAATTCACTTAATTTACTATTAAAAATTAATTTATTTGCCCATTTATTAATTTGTCTTAAGGATTCTACATATGTAGCAATCCAAGCAAACCCATGAATAAGATGCTGATTTTTTTCTTCCAAAATCTTAAAATTATTCTGATTTAATTCTTTTTTTAATACTAATTCTTTTTTTATCTTTTCGAATATTTTTTCCAAACTTTGAAGAGCGTCAGAATATTTATTGGAAAGAGTATTTTTTTTTATTATTACTAGTTTGATTTAACATTGTGGGGTCATAAAAAATTGTTTCTTTTTTTATATTTTAAACATGAATTAAACTTTTATTATCCTCATCAAGCTTTTTAGATTTATCATTTAGGCCTAAATAAATACCTTTTTTTTGAATATGTCTAGATGCACTCCAACATAATATTAGAGAGTCCAACAAGTCATCAGGTTTTGCTTTAATGTCATTTGATAATTGATTACTAAGCGATACTGGAATAAAGCCGAGGTCAGTTAGAAGATTAAGTCTTTCAAAAAAGCCTAAAAGGTTACTTTTACCAAATTTTAAAAAATCACCTTTTAGTTCTCGAAAACTACACTCTGGATGACCTTCTTTTAAATTATAGCCTTTTTCAACAAGTTTTTGGGTTTCTTTTAATTTTTCATTTATCATCCAGGTTTGTTTAGATAATCCATAATTAGTGATTTCTTTATTTAGCTTGTTAGCAGATTCATAATTACTTTGTAAGGAGGCTTTTTTACATGGAGGAGCAAAAATTGAATGACGTCTTGGGCCAATAAATTCTCTAGCATTAATATCGCATTCCCTTATATGTTTTTTTTCATCAAGACCAATTGGTATATCCACAATGACAAATGTTGTTTGAGGTAGTTTTGATATCAATTCATCAAGGTGTTTTGAATAAAGACAGTTACAATTTTTAAAATCAAAAGGTTTTGAAAAACTAGCTAACCACCCATTACTACATCCATCAATTCCAACTGCATACATTATTACTTCCTAATTTTTAAATAAATTGATAGGAATCTTAAATAAATCTATTAAAAAAACTTATATTCACAAAAATGATTTTTTAAAATATATGTTATAGACATATTTAATATAACTATTTCCCTAGATTACCCAAATTTGTAACTATATCTGAAAATATGTATATCTTATATAAGATAAAAATTTCTATTTTTGATTTATCATATTTTCTAGTTTTTTTAAAACTTTTTCACTGGCATCTTCTAAAGGATATTCCGTTAATATAGCTTGTTTTATGGTATTTCGAGTGAACTCTAAATCAAATCTTTTCCCACTTTCATCCATTCCAGTATTTACCAAAAAAACGTTACAATTATGTTTTTTAATTTTTTTCATTAACATATCACTATATTCTTTCACTTTTCGTGGCATGAATGGAGATCCATAGCATGGTGAAAATGTTCTCTTGATTTCATCAGATCCAGCTTCTGTACCAGGCATTTGACTTGTATAACCAGTTTCAAAAAAGCGTTTTACTGTACTTCCATTTATTCTACTAATAGCAGGAAAAATACCTTCTGCATCCATAGTTAGAAAAAATATATTATTAGCATGATCAAAATTACTGCGTTTGTGATATGCATTTTCTACACAAGTTATAGGATAACTTAATCTTGCGTTTAATGCGTCAGGATTTTCTTCTACAAGTGTATTACGCTTTTTTGCTGTAGCTACTGCATCAAAAATTGTTCTATGAGTGTCAGGTGTAAGTCCTTCACTTTTTGCATAGCAACCAGTTTCGATCATTCTTATCCCCATGCTGGTCCATGCCACTTCATCATCACTTATAAGTTTATAATCTGGATCACTACTTAATGTTGTTTTACCCGTGCCGCTTAATCCAAACATTAAGTTAGTTGTCCCACCATATGTAAATGCTCCACAATGCATTGGAAGTATTTTGTATTTAGGTAGTTCAAAACTTACAATGCCAAAAACGCCTTTTTTAATTTCACCAAGAAACGTTGTACCACCTATTAATAATGTTTTATCATCTAAGTGTATAAATATTTTTGGTTCCATTTCGATTTCAGTATTGTGATATATTGTCCAATCTCCAACTTGGTCTTCTGCTGTAACTTTAAACATATTCCATACAAATTGCTTATGACGTTCATCATTTGTATATAATGTAAAATTAGTACCAACAGTTTCAAAATTCATTGGAGATAAGTAATTCTGATTTTTTAATAATTTTAAAAACTCGTTATAATCTTTTTCCTTACCTATTTTATTATATTTTGGTCTCTGTAAATCTAAATGTTTGGTTTGTTTACCAAAGAAAAATTTTTTATCTGGACTACGACCAGTTGGATTTGTAGTTATACTAATATTAGCCATAATAATCCTTATTTTTTATAATCAAAATTATTCTATAATCTAAGTAAATTTTACAAAATTTTGAACCTTTTAAAAATTATATTTTATTACTATTTCCATTTTTAAAATAATTTACAGTATATAAATTTTTTAAAATAATTTAGTTTCACTTGACTAAGTCTCATTCATCTAATCTTATCTTTTCTAAAATTAAAAAATTTTTACCTGATTAAATTATAATAACATTGAATAATGAAAAAAAAATTGAGTCAATATTTAGGATGAAAATATCTAAAGATACTAATAAAGTAATACATGCCTCAAGTGTGGAAATTAATGGTAAAGGCGTAGTAATAATTGGAAAGTCGGGTGCAGGAAAAAGTAATTTAGCAATTAAATTTGTTTCAATGGGCGCAAAATTAATTTCTGATGATCAAACACATTTTAATTTAAAAGAAGACAAAATAATAATTAGTAAACCTCAGTCTACTCCAAATTTGATCGAAGCGAGAGGTATAGGATTAATTAAAGCTCCTTTTGTAAAGTCAGCCAAATTATTTTGTTTTGTTAAGATTACTGATCAAGAGTTAAAAAGGTTACCATATACAAAAAAAAAATATTGCTTTGGAAAAGAAATTAAAATGATAGAATTTAATCCTATCTATAATAATGAAAGTGCTCTTTTTTTGGGATTAAGATATGGAGTAAAGGAAAACACAATTTAAGGTAAATTTTTGGAAACTGACTATTATAAACAATTAATTATAATTACTGGCTCATCTGGAGCAGGTAGAACTACTGCAATTAACGTTTTTGAAGATATTGGTTTTGAATCTATAGATAATATTCCTATTTCCATGATCGATAATTTAGTTTTAACTAAAACTAGTAATAAAAATTTAGCACTAGGTATTGATATAAGAACAAGGGAGTTTTCTCCTGAAAACTTAAAAAAACTTCTTTCAAAATATAAAAAAATTGAAGTTAAATTAATCTTTTTAGATTGTGATACAAATAAACTCTTAAGGAGATTTAATGAAACTCGTAGGAGTCATCCATTATCTGGTGTTAAATCTTTATCAGAGGCTTTGTTTGAAGAAATGGAATATTTGAAACCTATCAAAGAGTTTGCCAATATCATTATCGACACAACTGATTATAGCCCTAATGATCTTAGAGAAAAATTATTAAATTTTATGTCTATTACTAAAACTGAAAAATTTACTATTTTATTACAATCATTTTCCTATAAAAAAGGATTACCTAGAAATATTGATATGATATTTGACTGTAGATTTTTGAAAAACCCCTACTGGAATCCAAAATTAAAAGAATTAAACGGTTGTGATAAAATAGTACAAGATTTTGTATGTAATTCTAGAGAGTTTAAGACTTTTTTTTTAAAAGTATTATCTCTGTTAAATTTTTTAATTCCACAAACTCAAAAAGAAGGTAAAAGTCAGTTTTCAATTGGTTTTGGTTGTACAGGTGGAAAACATCGTTCTGTAGTTTTTGTTAATATATTAATGAGTAAATTAAAAAAAGATGGTTATAATGTTCTTTCAAAGCATAGAGATATTCCAAATTAAATTATTTAAAATAGGTTAAAAAATTACTACTAAAATAGAGTTAAAAATTATAAATGAAAGAGGTTTGCATGCTAGAGCATCTGCAAAATTTGCTGCTACTGTTGATAGCTTTCATTCGTTAGTAGAAGTTTCCAAAGATAACTTGGTTGTGCCAGGAAATTCAATTATGGGGTTGCTTACTTTAGCTGCTGACAAGGGATCAGTAATATCTATAAAAATTAAAGGGGACGATGAAAAAGATTTGGAAGAAGAACTGAAAAAATTAATAAGTAATTACTTTGGTGAGGGTGGATAGTTTTAATCTATCTCGTAGGGATCGGTTTTTCCCCTTTATAATTATAGAACCCTATTTTATTTTTTCTTCCTAGCCAATTTGCTTCTACGTACTTTACTAATAATGGGCATGGACGGTATTTTGTATCAGCTAATCCGTCATGAAGAGTATTCATAATTGCCAAACATGTATCAAGACCAATAAAATCAGCAAGTTCCAAGGGTCCCATAGGATGATTAGCTCCTAATCGCATAGAATTGTCAATACTTTCAACTGTTCCAACACCTTCATAAAGAGCGTAAATTCCTTCATTTATCATAGGCATAAGTATTCTGTTTACAATGAAGGCAGGAAAATCTTCTGAATTAGTAGATATTTTGCCAATTTTTTTTACTAGATCTTTCAGACAATTTGTTGTTTCCTCATTTGTAGCTATACCTCTTACTAATTCTACTAACTGCATAACAGGTGCAGGTTTCATAAAATGGCAGCCCATAAATTTTTCAGGTCGATCGGTTCGGGCAGCTAATCTCGTTATAGAGATTGATGAAGTATTAGATGTTAGAATTGTATGGGGTTGTAGAAAGGGTATTAAATTTTGGAATATTTCATGTTTAATTTTTTCATTTTCTGTTGCAGCTTCAATTATTAGATCACATTTACCAAGCTTAGAAATATCTAATTCAGTTTTAATTTTTTTAATCGAAAATACAGCAACATCTTTATCCAACTTACCTTTATTTACTGCCTTTTTTATATTTTTATTAATTAAGTCAGAGCAATTTGACAAAGTTGTTTTATTATTATCATTTATCAATACATCAAAGCCAGAAGTGGCAAGAACTTGCGCAATACCTAGACCCATTTGTCCGGCTCCAACTATCCCTATAATCTTGATATTATTAGACATTGAAATAATAAACTAAATTTAGATTTTATCTGTTAATTCTGGAACAATATTAAATAAATCACCAACTAACCCAAAATCAGCAACTTGAAAAATAGGAGCTTCCTCATCTTTATTAATGGCTACAATTACTTTACTATCTTTCATTCCAGCCAAATGCTGAATCGCTCCTGAAATTCCTACAGCAACATAAAGTTCTGGTGCAACTACTTTACCAGTTTGACCTACTTGCCAGTCATTTGGTGCAAATCCTGAGTCTACTGCAGCTCTAGAGGCACCTACAGCAGCACCAAGCTTACCTGCTAATTTTTCAACTATCTCAAAATTTTCTTCACTTCCAATACCTCTTCCACCAGATACAACTATTTTTGCTGAAGTTAGTTCAGGTCTATCATTTTCTTGAATTTTATCTTCAACCCAAACTGACATTTTATTTTCTTTAATGGAACATTTTGTATTTAAAACAGAAGCATTATTTGTGAGCTCAGGTGTTTCAAAATTAGCAGTTCTTATGCTTAGAACTTTTTTCTTATCATTACTTTTTACAGTTTGAAGAGCATTTCCTGCATAAATAGGTCTCTCAAATGTATTGGTATTAATTATTTTTGAAATATCTGTTATTACCATTACATCAAGTAGTGCAGCTACTCTGGGCAAGATATTTTTCCCAAAGGCACTAGCAGCAGAAACGATATAGTCGTATTCTTTTGACAATTCTACTATTAGTGCTGACATAGGTTCTGCTAATCCATTTTTGAACATGGAATTACTTACATTAAGAACTTTGCTAACTCCTTTAATTTTAGCAGCTTTATTTGAAGAATTTTCTGCATCATCACAAGCACAAAGTACTGTAACCTCTCCTAAATTATTTACTACTGCATTTACAGTTTTCCCGGTTAGGTCAATAGAAAGCTCATTATTGACTATATCTGCAATTACTAAAACTGACATTTTAAATTACTCCTACATCATTTTTAAGTTTATCTAAAAGCTCATCAACTGTAGAAACTTTAATTCCAGAGGGTCTTTCTGGTGGTTCCTTTGTATCTAAAATCTCCAACCTATTTCTAATTTGAATATTTAAATCTTGAGGAGTTTTTTGTTCTAATGGTTTTCTTTTAGCTTTCATTATATTAGGAAGGCTGGCATATCTTGGTTCATTTAATCTTAAATCTACAGAGATTACTGATGGTAAAGATACTTCAATTACTTGCAAACCACCATCTACTTCTCTAGTAACAGAAGCTTTATTATTATTTAATTCTATTTTTGATGCATATGTAGCTTGGGAACACCCCAATAGTGCTGAAAGCATTTGACCAGTTGCATTCATATCGTTGTCAATAGCTTGTTTTCCACACAATACCAAATTAACTTCTTCTTTCACTACTAAAGCATGTAAAATTTTTGCTACGTCTAATGGCTCAACATCTAAATTAACATCTTCTGTAGCTACAATTAAAATAGCTCTGTCAGCACCCATTGCTAAAGCTGTTCTTAAAGTTTCTTGAGATTGCTCTGCACCAATTGACACAGCAATAATTTCTTCTGCCTTATTAGCTTCTTTAATTCTAATAGCTTCTTCTAAAGCTATTTCGTCAAAAGGATTCATTGACATTTTGATATTTGATAAATCTACACCGCTACCATCAGGTTTAACTCTTACTTTTACATTATAGTCAATTACCCTTTTGACTGGAACCAAAATTTTCATTTATTTCCTCTCTTATAAAATATAATAATATTTATTTACTCATAAAAAAATAGATAATAAAACACCAATTATTGTCGCACATTTTCATTATTTTTTATTTTTAGATGGAATCCAAAGAATATCACTCTTCCCGTTATCATTATATTTCCTAGCTGAAACAAAGAACCAGTCAGAAAGACGGTTTAAATATTTTAAAACTTCTGGATTCGAATCTTCAGATTCCATTAATTCTACTACATATCTTTCAGCTCTTCTGCAAGTAGTTCTGCACAAGTGTAACTGAGAAGAAACTCTACTTCCACCAGGTAAAACAAATGATTTTATTGGTTCTATAGATGAGTTCATTAGATCAATTTCATTTTCTAATCTTAGAACATAATTACTTGGAAATCTAAAAGGTGAAAAATTATTATTATCATCTTTTGGAACACATAGATCTGCACCTATATCGAAAAGATCATTTTGTATTTTTAAAAGAGAGTTCTTGAGATCTTTATCAATATCTAAAGAAGTAACTATACCAATTAATGAATTAAGCTCATCTACTGTTCCGTAAGCTTCTACTCTTTTGGAAAATTTTTTTACTCTTTCTCCATTACCAAGCTCTGTCTTTCCATCATCTCCCCTTTTTGTGTATATCTTATTGAGAACGACCATTTTTATCCTCTTTTTTTTAAATAAACAAAAGCAATAATTAATAAAACTGCTATTGCTTGTGCTATAATTCGCCATCGCATTAATTTATTCGAATATTTTTTACTAAAATTTCCACCTTTAGCAAAAGAACCAATTCCAAACATCAGAATAATTAAAACAACAAGACAAGTTATAATAACAATTATGAAGAGGATAGAGGACATTTTTTAATATTTCCAAATTAAATTTTGAGATATCAGATTTTAAAGATCCAGTCTAGTATATTAGTTGGTAAAAGTTTAACCATTATTTTGGCTATTTTAGTATATATGGTTATTTCATACCTTTTTTTTGGTTTTTTCGAATTTAAAGCTTTAATAAGTATTTTTGTAACTTCATCAGATTGTAATTCATAATAAGTAAAAGAGTCTTTGTAATTATTATCATATAATCTTTTTAGTACCTTATTTTCATAAGTTTGTTTGTGTTTAGATTTTTTCCAATCTATCCATTTTTCAAAATGTTTAATAGAATTTTTTTTTATATCGGTTCTAATTGGGCCAGGCTGGATTAATATAAACTTAATATTACTATCATAATTTTCTCTTCTTAGAGCATCAGTTAATGCTTCAATTGAATATTTTGTTGCTGAATAGAGCCCTCTATAAGGTAATGATATGAAACCTAATACAGAAGAACAGTTTATTATTTTTGGAGAATCTGAACGTATCATTAGTGGTATACATTTATTAATTAAATCAATTTGACCAAATACATTAACTTCAAAGATTTCTCTAATAGCAGCCCTAGGTGTATCTTGGACCGCACCTGGAATGGCATAAGCACCATTATTATAAAGTGCATCCAGTTGAAATTTAGTTTTATCTTTTATTATGCTAACAGCATTATTAATAGAATCTTCCTTAAGTAAATCTAAAGGAAAACTTTCCATACCCAATTTTTTAAAAAAATTACAATCGGATTTAGATCTACATGTTGCAAATACTCTCCAACCTTTGTTATGAAGTGTTATAGCAGCATTTTTACCAATTCCGCTTGAACATCCAGTAATTAGAATACTTTTTTTTTTCATTTTTTTAACCTTTAACTTAAAAGCATAGTACATATTTGGTGGATTATTTATGACTAATAAAAAAAATTCAAATAAAGAAATAATTTTACATGAAAATCTAGATGTTGCATTGGGTCAAAGATATCTAGAATATGCTCTTTCTACTATCACTGACAGAGCATTACCTGATAGTAGAGATGGGTTAAAACCAGTACACCGTAGAATACTATATGCGATGAGGCAGTTAAAATTAGTTCCAACGGGTTCATTTAGAAAATGTGCTAAAATTGTTGGTGAAGTTATGGGTAATTTCCATCCACATGGAGATAAGGCTATATATGACTCATTAGTAAGAATGGCTCAAACATTTACAACCAGGTACCCACTTATAGAAGGCCAAGGTAACTTTGGAAATATTGATGGTGATAATGCCGCTGCGCAGCGATATACTGAAGCTCGATTAAGTGAAATTTCAATGATAATGTTAGATGGTCTTGATGAATCAGCTGTTGATTTTAAAGATAATTATGATGGATCAGAAAAAGAACCAGAATTTTTGCCCGCATTCTTTCCCCAACTTCTATCAAATGGTGCTTATGGAATTGCGGTTGGGATGGCTACTAGTATTCCACCACACAATATAATAGAGCTACTAGATGCTTCAATAAAACTAATACAAAATTCAAAATTAGATAATGCAGCTCTTATTGATATAGTAAAAGGTCCTGATTTTCCCACTGGAGGTATATTAGTCGATTCCAAAAGTACAATATTAGAAAATTATATTTCAGGGAAAGGAAGCTTTAGAATCCGAGCTAAATTTAATCAAGAATTTTTATCAAGGGGGAGATGGCAAATAGTAATTACTGAGATACCTTATGGAATTCAAAAATCAAAGTTAGTAGAAAAATTAGCTGAATTAATTAATGACAAAAAATTAAGCCTTTTGTCAGATTTGAGGGATGAAAGTGCTGAAGATATTAGGTTGGTACTTGAACCTAAATCAAAGAATATTCCTCCAGATATACTTATGGAACATTTATTCAAAAAAACTGATCTAGAATCTAGATTTTCTTTAAATATGAATGTTTTACTAGATGGCAAACTACCAAGAGTTTTAGGATTAAAGAGTTTATTTATTATTTATATAAAACTATATTAGTCATTGCAGGAATGTTTTAATTCGTAGATCAAAATTTAGATTACAAAATATAGATTCTAGATTGCATCTACTAGAAGGTTTTATAGTAACATATCTAAACATTGACAAAGTCATAAGCATAATTCGGTTCCGTGACAATCCAAAGTCTGATCTTCAAAAAGAATTTGATCTCTCTGAATTACAAGCAGAAGCAATTCTAAATATGAGACTAAGATCTTTAAGAAAACTTGAGCAAATGCAACTTGAAGAGGAAAGAGATAGACTTTTAAAAGAGCGTCTTAGTTTAGAAATCCTTTTAGAAGATGAAGACAGCCAATGGCAAAAATTATCTAAAGAGTTTGAGTTGCTAAAACTTAAATTATGTTCAAAAACCACTTTTTTTAATCGAAAAACAACAATTGAAGAAAAAGGAATAATAGAAAATCTAGAAATTCCTGAATTTATCGAGGAGGAAGAAGTTAAAGTTATAGTTTCAGAGCTAGGGTGGATAAAATTTGTAAAAGGAAAATTAATTAACACTGAAGAAATAAAATATCGAGAAGGAGATAAAGAACGTTTCTTAATTAGAGCAAAAACTTCGGACAAAATTCTTATTTTTGGAGGTAATGGTCATATCTACACCCTACAAGTGAATTTACTACCAAGTGGAAGAACTAATGGAGAGCCAATAAGATTGCTAACTGATTTACCAAATCAGACAGAAATAATTAATGTGTTAGTTTTTAATCCAAATTTAAGTTCAATTGTAACATCTAATGTTGGTGATGGTTTTATAATTAAACATGAAGATATGTTAGCACAAACAAGATCTGGGAAAAAAATAATTAATTTAAAAACTGGAATTTGGGCTAATTGTTTGAAAAATATTATAGGGGATTCAATTGCTACAATTGGAACAAATCGAAAACTTTTAATTTTTAAAATTAATGAATTACCAGAACTTAATAGAGGTAAGGGTGTGAGGTTGCAAAAATTCAAAGAAGCCTACCTTTCCGATGTTACTACTTTTGAATCTGAAATTGGCCTTGTTTGGTTTGATAAATCTGGTAGGAAAAAGTTTGAAAACAATTTTGAAAATTGGATAGGTAAAAGAGCTCAATCAGGTAAAACTGCTCCTAAAGGTTTTCCAAAAAACAATAAGTTTAATAAGCATGAATAATCAAATATTTTATAAAATTATACATTGAAATAATCAAAATCGTTCATCCATGCAATTAGATTGATAAAATTTTAGTAGCAAGATTATCTAAAACTCCATTAGCTAATTTACATTCTTTACCATTAGGAAAAAAAGATTTAGAAATTTCTAGAAATTCATTTATTACAACTTTTGGAGGTGTTCTAATTAAAAACTCAGCTGCTGCTGCCCTGAAAATAGCTCTTAAAGTTGGGTCAATTCTATCCATAGACCAATCTTCCTTAATTGATTTTATTATATTCGTATCTATGATTTTTTTATGTTTTACTGTTGTTTCAATTATTTTTTTAAAAAAAATTAAGTCAGCTTTAGAATAATAATTAGTATCTTGATTTTCTTTTTCTCTATGATTTTTAAACTCTAATACTACTTTTTCAATGGAATTATTATTTACTTCCATTTGAAAAAGTGCCTGAACAGCATATAACCTAGAAACACTTTTTTCTTTAATTTTTTGAGACTTTTTAATTTTTGAACTTTCTAAAGTTTAAATATGAATCAAAAGCTTATCTATTATTATTGTAATTTTGTTTAATTAAAAGCAAAGAAATTAATGCTTTAGCGGCATCTTTTCCTTTATTTTTTAATTTTGGATCAGATCTTTCAACTGCTTGTTCGAGGTTATCCACTGTAAGAATCCCATTGCCAATACAAATACCATCCAAGCCTAATTTTGAAAGTGCTTGAGCACTATTTTCTGCAACAATATCATAATGGTTTGTTTCTCCTCTTATTACACAACCTAATGCAATAAAGCCCTCAAAATCTCTTTTAACAAGATTAATGGCAGTTGGTATTTCTAAAGCACCTTCAACATTAAGTATTTCAGTTTTAAAATTGTGGAGTGATAATTCAGCAAATGAGCCTTTTAATAGATTATCATAAATTGACCTATAATAAGGCGAAGCAACAATTGCAATTTTAGTATCATATTTAAGTTTAAAAGTTTCTACTTTTTTGATCATACTGTTTCACATCTTAGGAAAAGTTTTTAATAGGTACAGTTTTCAATATCCTTAGCCCATAACCTTCTAATCCGATTAGTTTTGGAGTACCAGAATTAGTTAATAATTTAATTTTATTTACTCCTAAAGCTTTTAAAATTTGAGCTCCAATACCATATCTACGTATAGTGTTAGAATTTTTGTCATCTTTATTATTTGACTGATTATTAAAATTTAGTAGGACAAGTACACCTTTACCTTCTTCACTTATTTGACGCATAGAATCACTTATTTGATTTTGTCGTTTTGGTTCTATTCCTAGCAGATCTTGAAATGTATTTGTAACATGCATTCTTACAAGTATTCCTTCTTCAGTTCGAATATCCCCTTTTGAAATCGTGTGATGTATGGAGTTACTTATCTCATCAATAAAAGTTTTTAATTGCCAGTCCCCTCCAAAAATAGAATTTACTTTTTGGCTTTTAATTTCTTTAACTAAATTATCATATCTTCTTCTGTAAGCGATTAGATCTGAAATAGTCCCCAGTTTTAAATTATGTATTTTTGCAAATGAAATTAAATCAGGCATTCTAGCCATTGTTCCATCTTCATTCATAATTTCACAAATTACTGCTGACGGATTTAAACCAGCTAATCTTGATATATCAATTGCAGCTTCTGTATGTCCAGCTCGGATAAGAACTCCACCTTCTTTAGCTTTTAAGGGGAATACATGACCAGGTGTAGCTATGTCACTTGGCTGTGATAATGGATTAATTGCTGTTGAAATAGTTAAAGCTCTGTCATGTGCGGATATGCCTGTAGTTACACCTTCTTTAGCTTCGATAGAAACTGTAAAAGCAGTTTCATGTCTTGATGAATTGGAAGCTGACATTAATGGAAGTTTTAAAGTTTCTATGCGTTCTTTAGTTAAAGATAAACATATTAAGCCCCTACCATGGGTGGCCATAAAATTTATTGCTTCAGGCGTTGCCATTTGTGCGGGAATTATAAGGTCTCCCTCATTTTCTCTATCTTCATCATCAGCTAGAATAAACATTCTACCATTTCTAGCTTCTTCAATAATCTCGTTAATTTCTGCGATTGGTTTATTATGCTGATGTTTTGGAATAACCTTTTCTTTATTATTGATAATCATTTTAGCTCGCTCCTTACTGCTTGTAATCGATCTAGATACCGAGCTAATAAGTCTATTTCTAAATTGAAAATATCCCCAGGTTTACTGTAATTCCAAGTTGTGACTAATTTTGTATGAGGAATAATATTAACCATGAATAGATTTTTATATACGTCATTTACGGTTAAAGAAGTTCCATTTAAAGCAACTGATCCTTTAACAGCAATAAATTTAATCAATTTTTCGGGGCACTCAAAAGTAATTCTATCACTTTTATCTATTTTTTCTGACTTAATTAGTTTTGCTACTCCATCAACGTGACCTGTGACTATATGGCCACCTAATTCATCACCAATTTTTAGTGATTTTTCTAGATTAATTTTTTTCCCAATTTCCCATGATATGTTAGGTTCTATAATATTTGATTTTGAGATTGTCTCATTAGAAACTTCTACTTCATAAGAAAAGCCATCTTTTTCTTTAATTTTATTAAATATTGTTAAACATATTCCATCATGGCATATAGAAGCACCTTCTGAAGTATCTTCATAATTATAGTTGCAACTTATTCTTGCATTAAAGATTTCGGATCTATTAATACTAACTAACTTTCCAACATCTGTTATTAAACCAGTAAACATGTTTTTGATCTATTTGAAATTAAATTGAATTAATAAGGGATATTTCCAGAGAATTTAACTAAGGCTCCTTACTAATATTTATTTTATAAAATTTCAAACATTTTTTAGTATATTTAATCCATCAAATTTCAAATGTTGTTAAATTAATTATGAATAATTATTTATATCCCAAAAATTAACAATATCGTTTCCAATTATTAAAGATTTTTCAAGACTGTATCGATTATAACTATCTAAATTAATAATATTAGATATTGATGATTGAAAACCATCAATCGCATTCTTGTCTAAAATAATACCTGCAGTAAATAATATTAGTTTGTCTACTAATTTGAATTCTATAAGAGAAGTTGCAAGTTTTCCACCACCCTCTACTAAAATTCTAGTTAGACCTAATTTTGAAAGTTTTTGGAACATTTCATTCAAATTTAAATAACCATTTTTTAGAGTAGAAACACCTATAGTTTTTATTCCTTTAAATTCCATAGATTTAATTTTATCTTTCTCTAAATTTAAATCATGAACAAAAAATAATTGCTCATCATTTTTTGATTTGGTAAGATCTAAATCATTTGATAATTTTAAATCTTTATCAATTATAATCTTAACAGGTTGAGGAAGATCTAAAAATTGATCACGTAGATTGAGTCTAGGATTATCCCAAAAAGCTGTTCCTGTCCCAATAATTATGGCATCATATTGTGATCTTAAAAGTTGAACAAAATTTCGTGATCTCTCTCCAGAAATCCAGTTACTTTTATTTGTCTGGGTTGCTATTTTACCATTTAAACTCATAGCTAATTTCAATGCTATGTAGGGTCTTTTTTCTTCTATTGATTTAATAAAACCCTGGTTTAAGTCCTTAATTTCCCGAAACAATATAGGAGAGTTATCTACTATTATTCCATGTTTTCGAAGAATTTCAAAACCTTTGCCATTTACTCTAGGGTCTGGATCTTTTAATGGGCAAACTACTCTACTAACTTTTGCTTTAATAAGTTCTGTTGTACAAGGATCTGTTTTCCCAAAGTGAGAGCATGGTTCTAAAGTAACATAAACAGTGGAATTAAAAGCTTCTGATTTAGCCTGATCTAATGCTATTTTCTCTGCATGTGGTCTTCCTCTAAATGCAGTACTGCCTGTTCCAACTATATGATTATTTTTAACTATCACACAGCCTACAGATGGATTAGGCCATGTATGTCCTATACTTCTGTAACCTAGTGAAATAGCAGTCTTGAGATATCTATAATCTTTTTTTGCATTTATTTCTAGATTTTCCATCAATAAAAATATTTATTTTGTATCTGGTCTTAACTCAGACACAAATTCTTCAAAATCATCAGCTGCTTGAAAGTTTTTATATACAGATGCAAATCTTACATAAGCAACTGTATCTATTCTTGCTAATGTCTCCATAACAATCTCCCCAACTTTCTCAGATGGAATGTCTGTTTCACCTAAACTTTCCAATCTTCTAACAATGCCAGTAACCATTTGCTCTATCCTATCTATTTCAATAGGTCTTTTTTGCAATGCAATTCTTACTGATCTTTCTAATTTATCTCTATCAAATATTTCTCTTCTATTATCTTTTTTTAATACAACTAAATCTCTAAGTTGTACCCTTTCATAAGTTGTAAATCTTCCCGCACATGCGGGACAAGATCTTCTTCTTCTTATGGATACATTGTCTTCTGCTGGTCTACTATCTTTAACTTGAGTATCAGTATTTCCACAAAATGGACATCTCATGATTTTCTCCTATTGTCGTATCATGTATCAAGAAAACTCCGTAATTTTCTTGAACGACTCGGATGTTTGAGTTTTCTTAATGCTTTAGCTTCTATTTGTCTAATCCGCTCTCTGGTGACACTGAATTGTTGCCCCACTTCTTCTAGCGTATGATCAGTATTTACTCCAATACCAAATCTCATCCTAAGAACTCTTTCTTCCCTAGGAGTTAAGCTAGAAAGTACACGAGTTGTAGTTTCTTTTAAGTTTCCTTGTATAGCATTTTCTAATGGTAAAACAGCATTTTTATCCTCAATAAAATCTCCCAGTTGGCTATCTTCTTCATCCCCAATAGGTGTCTCTAGACTTATTGGTTCTTTTGCAATTTTCATTACCTTTCTTACCTTTTCTAAAGGCATTTGAAGTTTAGAGGATAACTCTTCTGGTGTAGGTTCTCTACCAATCTCATGAAGCATTTGTCTTCCTGTTCGAACAAGCTTATTTATAGTTTCTATCATATGAACAGGAATTCTAATTGTTCTAGCTTGATCAGCAATAGATCTAGTTATTGCTTGTCGTATCCACCAAGTAGCATATGTAGAAAATTTATAACCCCTTCGATATTCAAATTTATCGACAGCTTTCATTAATCCTATGTTTCCTTCCTGTATTAAATCAAGAAATTGTAGACCTCTATTAGTATATTTTTTTGCTATTGAAATTACTAACCTCAAATTAGCTTCAACCATTTCCTTTTTTGCTGATCTAGCTTCTTTTTCACCTTTTTGTACTTGTTGAACTATTCTTCTAAATTCGCTTATGTCTATTCCAATATATTGACCAATTTCAGCAATTTCATTTCTGATTTCATCAATTTTATCACTAAAATTTTCAACAAAAGTATCCCAACCTCTTGATTTAAAATTAGAAACTTTTTCAAGCCATGCTGGATCAAGTTCTGAACCTTTATAGGTTTCTATAAATTCTTTTCGATTTATTCTGGAATTATCAGCCATCTTTACCAATGCTCCATCAAGCCCCATAATTTTCCTGTTTATTCCATATAATTGATCTATTAATGCTTCGATTCTGTTATTATGCAAATGTAATGAATTAACTAATTCTACTATATCATTTCGCAAATTTTGGTATTTTTTTTCGTCATTTTTTGAGAATGCTTTTTTTTCTTTTAATGCAGCAAGCATTCTATTTTTTTGAAGAGAAGAGAGTTTAGAGTAGGCATCTGCGATTTTCTTTAGAATTTTTAAAATTTTTGGTTTTAACGAGGTTTCCATGGCAGCTAATGAAACGTTTGCTTGATCCTCCTCAAAATCCTCATTTTCATCGTCTTCTAAAGATTCTGAAAGCTCTTCATCTTCATTTGGTGTTTTTATTTCTTTTATTTTATTAATATTTTCAGATAAGTTATCTTTTAAATTACTATCTTTTTCATCAGACACTGATTTATGATTCTCAAAACCTTCTATTTTAGATTCTTCACTTAATTCCTCTTCAGTAGAGCTTCCAAAAGTTGCATCAAGATCTATCACGTCTCGTAACATTATTTCTTCTTCTAAAAGTTCTTCACGCCATATAGTAATTGCTTGAAATGTAAGAGGACTTTCACACAAACCGCTAATATATGTATTTCTTCCAGCCTCAATTCTTTTAGCAATAGCAATTTCACCTTCTCTAGATAAAAGTTCAACGGAACCCATTTCTCTGAGATACATTCTAACAGGGTCATCAGTTCTATCTAAATTGTCTGAAGCTGAAGAAGTTACCACTAATTCTTTTGATTCTTCGGGTTCTTCTGAAACTAGTTTCTCTTGCTTATCTTGGGGATCATCTTGTTCTTCTTCACTATCAATTAATGTTATACCCATCTCTGAAAGTGAAGTCATTATGTCTTCTATTTGTTCAGAACTCATTTCACCAGGTGGCATAGTTTCATTCAATTCAGAATAAGTAAGATAACCTTTTGATTTTGCTCGAGAAAGAAGTTTTTTTATAGAACTTTGATTTAAATCTAACAGTGGAACGCTAGAATCTTCTTCTTTCTGATTTTTTGATTTTTCTTGTTCATTTTGCATTAAGTAACCACCTAAAATGTTAAAAAAAAGAATCACTTACAATTTTCTGATTCGTTTTTAGTAGTTTTTTTTAATCCAGATTTTATCTTTAATCAAATCATTGATAGACTTTAAATCATCAACAAATTTATTTTGTTCGTCAGATTCTTTATTATTTTTTCCACTTACTGCTTTATTGAAGAATTTATTAGCCTGGTCTATCCTCCAAGTTAGAGTTTCATCTTCGTTTTTGAATATATTTTCTCTAGCTTCATTTAACTCTTGATCTATATATTGACGTGCTATTTTTCTATTGAGGACATCATTCAGACCAATTTCTGCTTCATCACTTGAAATTTCTTTATTTAATAGGGGATTAATTTTTATCGGTCCTGTAGAATTGAGTTTTTTATAGATATCTTGACCAAAATTGTCATTCAATTTTTCTATAAGCTCTTTCTTTTTACAAAGGTTGTTTGAATTTAAATCTATTAAAAATTTAAAAATATTTTCTACATCTTTATTAGTAAAATAAATTTCATTTAATTTATTAGCGTATTTTGTAATAAAATTAGGATGATTTATTAGAAAAAGGACAATAGCTGTTTCTTGTAATCTAGACTCTACTATATTGGGTTCATCAGTACTAGCAATTAATGAATTTTTTGTTTTTGAGTTTGGTAATAAGCTGTTTTTATAAATTTTGGATTTGTTATCATATTTTTTAGTTTCTGATTTATTTGCATAATTAATTGAATTGTTTATTTTTTTTTCAAAAAAACCAAATAGTTCTAATTTTAACCGATTAAACGCTTGAGAATAATGGTGACGTAAATTTCTTTCTTGTATTTGATTAATAATAAAGTTTAATTTATTTTCTAGTTGAACACGTTTCTCGGGTGTTGTGATGTCAATATTTTTTGTAACATTATCCCACAAAATTTGCAGGAGAGATTTGGACTTATTAATTAATTCTATAATTGACTGTTTGCCAAATTTTGAAATTAAATCATCAGGGTCATTATTATTTGGTAAAATACATGCTTGAATTGTTTTTTCAGATGAAATGTATGGAAGAACCAAATAAATTAAACGATCAAGTGCTTTCACTCCAGAAATATCTCCATCAAATGCAAAAATAGGGGATTTTGAGATACGCCAAATCTTATTTAATTGATCAATAGTAACAGCTGTTCCTAATGGTGCCACACAATTTTTAAAACCTACCTTGCTTAGAGCTATTACGTCCATATAACCTTCTACAATTATTAAATTGTTATTTTTTAAATTTTTTTGACAATTATATTCATTGAATAACAGCTTACCCTTATGAAAAACTTCTGTTTCTGGCGAATTTAGATATTTTGCGCTGGCAGAGGAATTCAAAGCTCTGCCACCAAAACCTACTACCTTATTAGTTAAGTTATGAATTGGAAAAATTATACGATCTCTAAATCTATCATAAACATCTCCTTTATCATTTCTTGCACAAAGCCCGCTTTTTATTATAATATCTTCTTCATAACCCTTATTGACAAGAAAATTAAAAAGATCTTTATTTTTTTCACTAGCATAACCTAATCTAAAATTATTACGGACTTCTTCAGAGGAAATCCGATTTTTTATAAATAAAGATGCTTTAGCAGAAGGATTTCGCTTTAAGCAATCAGTAAAATAAAATGATGCTAATTCTTGAATTTCTAATATAGTTGAATACGATTTTGACCTACTGACATTTTTATTATTTCCAAAATTAGTAGGTAATTTCAAACCAATTTCATTTGCTAGCCTCTCAATAGCAGTTAAAAAGTCAAGATTTTCATTTTTCATTATAAAAGTAATAGAGTCACCTTTTTCATGACATCCAAAGCAGTAATAAAAACCTCGATTTTGATCTACTTTAAATGAAGCAGTTTTTTCACTATGAAAGGGGCAACAAGCCCAATAAATACCATTACTGATATTAGTTTTTTTATTATCCCAAGTTACTTTTTTCCCAATAACATCAACAATTGAAAGTGTTTCTCTAAGTTGATCAATAAAAATATCATTTTTTATCATAAAATAATTTCTTAAATTTTTTTATTTAGTATTATTAATATTTATATACTTTCTTGATGTTTCTATACCATCATCAAAAGTTAATAATATTAATTGTTGCGATCCATCATTTAAAGTTACGACAATACTAATATTATTATTTTTTAAATCAATTGATTCTAATTTTGATTTTTTGGGGATTTTAATTAATTTGGGTAGATCGATTTTCTCATTTTTAATTTTTGGTTCCAAAAAAAACTCTTTAAAAATTATAAATACTATAATAATCATACCTAAAATCATCACTATAGTTAATATATGAACAAGAGTTTTAAGAAAATTTAATTTCAACTGAGAATTAGTTTCCCCATTTATAGGTTTTTGTTCCATGGCCTCCTCTAATTTACAGAATAAAAAAAGTTTCAAAGTCAAAATTAAAAAAAAAATAGGCAGGTTAGAAAAGATAATTACAGAATCTATACCTAAAGATTTAGGGATATCTCGAACCCGTGTCAAAAACTTAATTTCTAGGGGATTAATATTTAGTACTATTTCTAATAGAGCGATTGATCTAAATCACAAATTATTAGAAGACGAAACTTTAATTTTAGACTTGGATTTAAATAGCAACCAAGTTTTAGTTAAAGAAAAAATGAAATTGGATATAATTTTTGAAGATGAACATTTACTTGTAATCAATAAAAAACCAGGATTAGTAGTTCATCCTGGTTCTGGAATTAATAGTGGAACATTAGTAAATGGATTATTGTATCATTGTGATCGACTATCAGAATTGGGGGGAAATTTAAGGCCAGGTATAGTTCATAGATTAGATAAAGATACCTCAGGACTGTTGGTTGTTGCTAAATCTGATCAAGCGTACCTAGGTTTAAGGGATCAATTTTCAAACCATTCGGCAAAAAGGCTTTACACAGCTTTGATTTGGGGGAGTCCAAATATTAATTACAACTATTCAAAAAAAAACTTAGCATTTTGTCTAGAAGAAAATAAAATTTATAAAATAAGCGGTAAAATTGGTAGACATCCTGTAAATAGAAAAAAAATGGCTATTAGGAATGATAATAATGGTAAGCATGCAACAACGAGATTTAAGATTAAAAACTATTATAAATTTAAAAATAAAGTAGCTGCATCTTTAGTTGAATGTTGGCTTGAAACTGGTAGAACTCACCAAATTAGAGTTCATATGGACTCAATTAATAATGGAATAGTTGGCGACCAAACATACAGATCTGGAAAAAAAACAGATAATGAACTAATCAACGCTTTGGGTAGTTTCTATATAAATTTTAAAAGACAAGCACTACATGCTAGGAATTTATCTTTTATTCATCCTATTACCTCTGAAAATAAATCTTTTGAAACTTCTTTACCATTGGATTTTAAGAAATTAAAAGAATTATTTTCAAATTTAAACTGATTCAAATAAATATATTGAATTTATTTCAAAAATAACTATATGTCTCCGTGAATAAGTGAGGTTTCAATGAATAGAAATAATTTACCAGCATTAAATGAAGGTGGTTTATCTGACTATCTTAATGAGATAAAAAAATTTCCTATGCTTAGTTCTGATGAAGAGTTCATGCTAGCAAAAGCTTGGGTTGATCATGATGATAGGAAAAGTGCACATAGATTAGTTACATCTCATTTGAGATTAGCTGCAAAAATAGCACTTGGTTATCGAGGTTACGGTCTACCAATTAATGAAGTTGTTTCAGAAGCAAATGTTGGTTTAATGCAAGCAGTCAAAAGATTTGATCCCGATAAAGGATTTCGGCTTGCTACTTACGCAATGTGGTGGATTAAAGCTAGCATTCAGGAATATATTCTAAGAAGCTGGAGTTTAGTCAAAATGGGCACTACAAGTGCTCAAAAAAAACTTTTCTTTAACCTAAGAAAGGCAAAAAATAGAATTGGAATAATGGAAGACGGAGAACTTCATCCAGATAATGTAAAAAATATCGCTGACAATTTAAATGTTAGTCAGGAAGAAGTTATTTCTATGAACAGACGTATGGGTGGTGGAGATGCTTCTTTAAATGTTTTAGTAAATACTAATAATGAAGGTACTTTGGAATGGCAGGATTGGATTGAAGATGAAGATTCTGATCATGCAGCTAAATTTGCTGATAAGCAGGAATTAGATAGTAGAAGAGTCTTATTAAAATCAGCACTTACAACTCTTAATCAAAGAGAGTGTGAAATTCTAACGAAACGAAAATTAATTGATGACCCTTTAACATTAGAAGAGTTAAGCAGTGAATACAATGTTAGCAGGGAAAGAATTCGTCAAATCGAAGTTAGAGCATTTGAAAAACTCCAAAAGAAAATGTATGAATTAGCGCAAAAAGAACCCGCATAATTTTTTATGTTATCTTTTCTAATTCATCTATTAGATTTTCAATCACACTTACACTTTGTATCCAAAAATTTTTTTTCTTAATGTCTAAATTAAATGGTTTAAGAAGTTCTTTATAGCTTTTTGATCCACCAGCTTCTAAAAGTTTAATATATTTTTTCTCAAAACCAAGATTACTACTTTTATATTTTGAAAATAATGCATTGACCATTCCATCACCAAAAGCATAAGCATAAACATAGAAAGGTGAGTGAATGAAATGAGGAATATATGACCAAAAATATTTGTATTGAGAATCAAAATCAAAACTATCACCTAGACTCTCTTTAGATGTATTCATCCAGATTTCTGAAATCTCTTCGGAAGTTAACTCTCCCGTTTTTCTTTTATCATGTATTTGTGTTTCAAAGTCATAAAAAGATATTTGTCTTATTACTGTATTAATAATGTCTTCTATTTTTCCTGCTAATAAATATTTTCTTCTTGTAATGTTTTTTTCAGAATTTAGTAGCCTTTCAAATGTTAACATTTCCCCAAAAACTGATGCGGTTTCAGCCAAAGTTAGAGGTGTTTGAGATAAAAGTTCGCCTTGTTTAGAGGCAAGAACTTGGTGTATTCCATGCCCTAGCTCATGTGCTAGGGTCATTACGTCTCTGCTAGTTCCAAAATAATTTAAAAGAATGTATGGATGTACATCTGTAACTGTAGGATGGCTAAAAGCACCCGACGCTTTGGAAGGGGTGGTTTTAGCGTGTATCCAGTTATTATCAAAAAAATCTTTACCTATCTCTGCTATTTTAGGGTCAAAATCATGATAGGCTTCCAAGACAATATTTTTTGCATAATCCCAATCAATTAGATGTTCTTTTCTTGCTCTAATAGGGGCATTTCTATCCCATAGTTTTAATTTTTTTTTGTTTAAAATTTTTGCCTTAAGCTTATAATACCTGTGTGAAGTTTTTTGATAAGAGTCAACTACTGTATCTCTAAGATTTTGAATTATTTTTGGATCTATGTTATTAGCAAGATGTCTAGACGCTGCTGGATTATCAAATTTTCTTTTCTCATCTTCTATTTGTTTTTCCTTAGCTAAGGTATTGGTAATTCTACTGAATATCTTTATTTTTTCCTTTAAAATTTCTGAAAGCTTGATACCAGCCATAGCTCTAATTCTTGAGTTAGTATTTTGAAGGAGATTTAAACTTTCTTCAAAAGAATATTTCTTATTAGATATTGTTATACTTAACTCAGAAATTGTTTCATCAAATAATTTACACCAAGAAGATTTTGAAGATGATTTATATTCATTTAATAAATTTTCCATTCCTTCAGAAAGTTGGTAAGGTTTAAACAATCTATTTTGTTTAAAAAAAGTTTTATATTTAAAAACTTCACTTTTCTTCGAGGTTAATTTCTTATATCTTTTTTCACTAAGGGAGTTTATTTCTAAAGATAAAAAAAGCATTTTAGACTCATACTTTACAAGTTTTTCTTGTATGTCTGATAGAAATTTATTTTTTTCCTCACAATTTACTTGTTCACAATAGTTTAGATAAGCAAAAGAAATTAATCTACCACTCAACTTTTCTATTATCTCTAGATTTTTTAACAGGTTAAAAAATTTTATTTCATTTAGTTTATATATTTTCCCTTTATATTTTTTATTAAAAGCATTAGTCAATTTTTCTAATTTTTTTAAATCTAAACCTATTTCAGAACATTTAGTTGATTTATATAAATCTGATAAATTCCATGAAGGAAGTTCGGTATTTTCTGAATTTTTTTTGTACATAATTTTCCTATATAAAGAATTATTCTAATTAAAAAAAGAATTAATATAATTCATTTGAAATTAATTCTAATGATATTATTTATTATTTTTTTTTATCATTACCCAAGCTTCGTTAATTTTTAAAAGGCGATTGTTTGCTAAAACTGAAGCTTCTGAAGGTAATCCCCTAGTTAAGTATTTGTCTGGATGACATTCACGAACTAACTTCTGCCACTTTTTCTTTATAATTGACATATCCCAGTTAGGATTAACTCCAAGAATTAAAAAGGGATTAATAGTTTCATTTGGTAAATATCTTGATTTTAAAATATTTAATTTATTTTGATCAATTTTAAAGATTTTAGCTACAGTTTCTATAAAGTGGTTCTCTGCAGGATGATATATTCCATCTGATGTTGCAATATGTAGTAATCCTTCTAATAATTCTTCTAAAATTTTAGTATTGGGATATAGCATTTTGTTAACCTTACTTGCATAAATTTCGAATCCGGCAACATCTTTTCTTGCTAGATTAAAAACCATAGAGGCATTCTTTTCTTCATTTTTGGGTATATAAAAAACTTGTCTAAATGCTTTTACTTCTTCATTTGTTACTATACCGTCAGCTTTAGCCATTTTTGCACTAAGTGCGATCACAGCAATTGTAAATCCAACAGTTTTTTCAGGAGGTGTTTTTAATTTTTGAAAAATTTTACTTAGTTGTTCTCCTTTTTTAGAAATATTAGAAATTAATTTAGATATTGTTGACCAAATTGACATCTTGATTTGAATTTAACTTTCATATGTTATTTTATGTATTATAAAAATAAAATGTATTTAGTCATTCAAAAAATTTAAAATTTTTAAAAAAAGGGGATTTGATGTCAAAGTGGAGTTTTTGGATAGATAGGGGTGGGACGTTTACAGATTCAATAGCGTTAGATCCAAATGGAAAGTTGCTAATATCTAAACATCTTTCAATTAATCCTAGCAAATACAATGATGCAACTATTTACTCTATAAAAAAATTTTTAAATATTCCACCAAATAAAAAAATTCCAACTTCTTGCATTTCTGAAATTAAAGTAGGTACAACTGTAGCTACTAATGCGTTATTAGAAAGGAAAGGTGAAAGAACTGTTTTAATTGTTACTAAAGGATTTGAAGACCAACTAAAAATAGGATATCAAAATCGTCCAGATATCTTTGCGAGAAAAATAAACCTACCAGATCAGCTTTACGAAAAAGTAATAAGTGTTGATGAGAGAATTCTGTCAGATGGGAAAATTACAATTGGACTTGAACTCTCTTCTCTAAAGAGAGAATTATTGAAGTGTTTAAAAAAAGGAATCACATCCTGTGCTATTTTGTTAATGCACGGTTATAAATTTATTAATCATGAAAAAAGAATATTAGAACTGGCAAATTCGGTAGGATTTAAACAAGTTTCTGCAAGTCATGAAATTTCACCTCAAATAAGATTTGTAGAAAGAGGAGATACAACAGTATTAGATGCCTATTTAACTCCTATTTTAAAAAAATACATCGAAAAATTAGTTGAAAATTTTTCAGGAAATTTAAAACATAAATTAAAATTTATGCAATCAAATGGTGGTTTGATATCTAAAGATTTATTCCGAGGGAAAGATGCTGTTTTATCTGGTCCGGCCGGCGGAGTTGTAGGAGCAGTTGAGGTAAGCAAAAAAATTGGTGAAAATAAAATAATTGGATTTGATATGGGTGGGACTTCTACAGATGTTTGTCATTTTTCAGGAAATTATGAAAGAACTCATAGAAGTCAAATTGCAGGTGTTAGGTTAGCTTCTCCAATGATGAATATAAATACTGTAGCAGCAGGTGGTGGAAGTATACTTTCTTATAAGCTAGGCAGATTACAAGTTGGTCCTGAAAGTGCAAGTGCTTTACCTGGTCCGTCTTCTTATGGAAATGGTGGCCCCTTAACTGTAACAGATGCGAATGTAATAACAGGAAGATTGAAACCTAAATTTTTCCCTGCAATTTTTGGAAAGAATGGAAAACAGTTTTTAGATCATAATGCCCCTAGAAAATGCATTCGCCCAATTGCCAAGAAACTTAATCAATCTGAGGAGAGTTTAGCAGAAGATTGGTTGAATATAGCATCAAAGAATATGGCAAATGCTATTAAAAAAATTTCAGTTCAAAAAGGCTATGATGTTAACAAATATTGTCTTACAGTTTTTGGTGGAGCAGGTGGGCAATTTGCTTGTTCAGTTGCTGAAAATCTTAATATAAAAAAGTGCTATATCCATTCTAAAGCTTCTTTACTGTCAGCATATGGAATTGGGTTAGCTAATGTTAGAAGTTTAAAAAAAGAGACTATTGAAAAACCTCTTTTAAAACAAAATTTAAAAATTTTGCAAGGTTCTATCAAGAAATTAACTAGAGAGCTAAAAGGTGAATTACTGGAACAAAAAATTAATAAAAGTGATATAAAGGTTGATGAAACAATTTTTCTTAGATTAAAGAATTCTGACACAACTTTCCCAGTAAAACTTAATTCTCTTGAAGCAATGAGAAAAGATTTCCATGAAATATTTAAAAAGAGGTATGGCTTTAAAATTTCAGATGATCCAATTCATATTGATTCAATTTCGGTAGAAGTTTATCAATCAAAAAAAAATGTAATTATAGATAAAAATAATCAAATACAGAAAAAAAATCTTAGAACAAAAAATTATTTGAGTGATAAAATCTTTATCGATGGTATATGGCAAAAGAGTAAATTAATAAACAAAAAGGATTTATACAAAAATGAATTGGTAATGGGACCTGCAGTAATAATAGACGATTTTACTTCAATTTTAGTTAGACCAAATTGGCAGTGTCAGAAATTAGGGGAAGGTGACATTATTTTAAAAAAAATAAATGAAAAAAAGTTAAAAATTAAAAATTTTGAAACTTCAAAACCTAACCCCATGCTCTTGGAAGTATTTAATAATATATTCATGTCAATAGCAGAACAAATGGGAGTTGTATTAGAGAATACGGCACAATCTGTCACTATAAAAGAGCGGTTAGACTTTTCATGTGCAGTTTTTGATAAAGAAGGAGATTTAATAGCAAACGCACCACATATGCCTGTTCATTTAGGTTCGATGGATGCTTCAGTTAAAGCTATAATTAATAAGAATAAAATCATTCAAAAAGGCGATGTATATGCTTTGAATGCACCCTATGATGGAGGTACCCATCTTCCAGATATAACAGTTATTAAGCCTATTTTTCATAAATCAAAAGATGAAATTTTGTTTTTTGTTGCCGCAAGGGGACACCATACTGATGTAGGAGGACTCACTCCAGGGTCTATGCCTCCAGACAGTAGAAAAATTGAAGATGAAGGGGTTTATATTGACAATTTCAAATTAGTGCAAGATGGAAATTTTAAAAAAAGAGAAATTTCTGATCTTTTACTTGGAGCAAAATTTCCTGTCAGATCTCTTTCAAAGAATCTTGCAGATCTAAAAGCGCAAGTTGCGTCTTGTGAGAAGGGAGAAATAGAATTAAGAAATTTAATTAATGAATATGGAATTCATTTAGTGAAAAAATATACAAAATTTGTAAATAAAAATGCCTCAGAAATGGTAAGAAAAATTTTGAAATCCATAAAACCTGCTTCATATATATACAATATGGATGATGATATCGATAATAATAAAAGAAAAATATGTGTTTCAGTTAGTACTACAAAAGGCTCAAAAAAAATCCTGATCAACTTTTCAGGAACTACTTCTCAAACTAATACCAATTTTAATGCTCCTGAACCTGTTACCCGTGCAGCTGTTTTATACGCCATTCGAATTTTAGTTGGGGGTCAAATACCAATGAATTCAGGTTTGATGGAAAATGTTCAGATAGTATTGCCAAGAGGTACAATGCTTTCACCAAAATATCCTGCTGCAGTTATTGCTGGAAATGTTGAAACTAGTCAAGCAGTCACATCAGCATTGTTAATTGCTTTTGGCATACAAGCTGCTTCTCAATCGACTATGAATAATGTTACTTGGGGAAATAAAAAATATCAATATTATGAAACTATATGTGGAGGAACAGGGGCAGGCATTCTTGAAGATGGAAAATTTTATAATGGAACATCTGGTGTACACAGCAATATGACAAATAGCCGATTAACTGATCCAGAAATCCTAGAATCAAGATTTCCAGTAGTTTTAGAAAACTTTTCGATAAGAAAAAATTCTGGAGGAAATGGTATAGCAAAAGGAGGAAATGGTGTAATTAGAAATGTTAGGTTTCTACAAAAAATGGACTTATCAATTATTTCAGGTCATCGTCAAATTCCACCACCAGGTCTTAATGGAGGTGAAGTTGGAAAAGTTGGAATATCAATTCTTTATAAGAAAAAAGGAAAAAAAATAATTCTTAAACCATGCGATAAAATTTCTTTAGATGAAGAGGATGTTTTACAAATAAAAACTCCTGGAGGAGGGGGATATGGTATAATTTAAACATCTAGAATTTTTTTATTGAATGCTGCTTTTAATAACATTTTAGAATATTTACTTCCTGGTCTTCTAAAGATATTTGAAGTTAATCCTTCCTCTACAACAGTACCTTGATACAATACTAATAATTTGTCAGAAAAAAATTTCATTAATCTCAAGTCATGGCTTATAAAGAGATATGCCATGTTATATTTATTTTGTAGTTTAGCTAAAAGCCTTAGAATTTGTATTTGTATAGTTCTATCCAATGCAGAAGTAGGTTCATCTAAGATCAAAAACTTTGGCTTTAATATTATTGCTCTAGCAATAGCTATTCTTTGTCTTTGTCCGCCAGAAAACTCATGAGGATATCTATCCATTATGTCATCAGGTAATTCCACACTTTCAAGACTTTCCATAACTTTTTTCATTACTTCCCCTTTGGATAAATTGGGATAATGCTCATTCAGACCTTCAGCAATAATTTCAAATACAGACATTCTTGGAGATAATGATCCATAAGGATCTTGAAAAACTATTTGAATATCTTTTCTGATTTTTGTTAAAGCTCTTCCTTTTAAGTTTCTAATGGATTCATTTTCAAATAAAATTTCACCTTCAGAACTTATTAATCTAAGAATTCCTAAACCTAGGCTACTTTTCCCAGACCCACTTTCTCCTACTAGTCCTAAAGTTTCTCCAGCAGCAATTTTAAAACTTACATTATTGACCGCTAAATAATTTTTTTTAGTCCTTTTAAAAATACTTGTTCTTATTGGATAATTAACACTAACGTTTCTTACTTCAATAACGGGAGTATTATTATAATTCTTTTTTTTATAGATCTTTTCAGGTTCTGAAATAAGTTTGCGAGTATAGTCCATTTTAGGATTATTTAAGATATTTTCAGTTGTTCCTTTTTCAACAATTTTACCTGATTGCATAACTACTACATTGTCAGCAATTTGTTTCACAACATTTAGGTCATGTGTAATAAATAAAATGCTCATTCCAATTTGTCTTTTCAGATCTTCTAAAAGATTTAGAATTTTATTTTCAACTGATAAATCAAGAGAAGTTGTAGGTTCATCTGCAATCAAAATTTTAGGATTATTACATAATGCCATTGCAATCATGGATCTTTGTCTTTGGCCACCAGATAATTGGTGAGGGTAACTTGGTATCCCATTATTAATTTTTGATAGGCCTACCATTTCTAGAAGCCAAACAACTTTTTCTGAAGCTTCATTTTGACTTAGTTTTTGATGAAGAATTAGACTTTCTTTAATTTGTTTTTGAATTGTTTGCAAAGGATTCAGTGATGTCATGGGTTCTTGAAATATATACGAAACTTTGTTTCCACGGATCTTTTGAAGCTCTTTTTCTTCTTGTAATAGTAAATTGCTATTTTCAAAAAAAATGCTCCCATCAGTTTTAGCATTATTAGGTAATAGCTTCATACTAGCTAGAGCAGTAATTGATTTACCTGAACCACTCTCTCCAACAAGTGCTAATGTTTCTTTTTCATGTAGCGAGAAAGATAAATTTTTAACTATCTTTTTACCCTCTTGAAATGAAACTGATAGGTTTTTAAATTCTAATATTTTTTTCTTCATACAAAAACTTTTCTAGGGTCAAAAGCGTCTCTTATTCCTTCAAAAATAAAAACTTGAAGTGATAGCATCACTGTAAACGTTAAAAAAGCCGAGATTCCAAGCCAAGGTGCATTGAGTTGATTTTTTGCTTGAAGAGCTAGTTCACCAAGTGATGGATAGCTAGCTGGTAATCCAAAACCAAGAAAATCTAGAGTTGCTAGAGTTGCAATGGAGCCAGTAATAAAAAAAGGCAATAGAGTTATACTTGCTACCATTGCATTAGGAATGATATGACGAATTATTATTTTTAAATTAGAAACACCTAGTGCTCTAGCAGCTATTATGTATTCAAAATTTCTTACTCTTAAGAATTCAGCTCTGACAACACCAACGAGTGCAGTCCAGCTAAAAAGAATAACTATAAATGTTAGCAACCAAAAGTTCATTGGAAAAACTGCAGAAATGATTATAATCACATATAAGTACGGAAGAGAAGTCCAGATTTCTATAAACCTTTGAAAGATTAAATCAATCCATCCTCCAAAAAAACCCTGAATAGCTCCAGCACCTATACCTATTATAGTTGAAAAGATTGTAACTAAGAATGCAAAAAAAACTGAAAGTCTAAAACCATAAATTATTCTAGCTATTACATCCCTTGTTTGATCGTCAGTTCCAAGTAGATGATTATTATCAGGTGGGCTGGGCGCTACTTCCACATCATAATTTACTGTATCAAATGATGACTTTATAATTGGCCAGATTATCCAATTATTCAAATTTAACTTGTCAATTTTATTTAGAATTTCTTCTGGATTATCTAAGCATTCATCTAACATTCCACTACTTAATATCAAACATTCTACTTCAATAGTCTTATATTCAGCTTCAGTTTTAAATTCCCCTCCAAAATCACTCTCACTATAATTCTTCAATATTGGTAAATAAAAATCTTTATTATGATAAATTAGTAATGGTTTATCATTTGCTATGAATTCGGCAAAAACTGATATTAAAAAAATTATAGAAAAAATAAATAAGCTATAAATAGCACGTTTATTTTGTTTAAAGTTTTGCCAACGTCTTTTATTTAAGGGACTCATGTGTTTCTACTTTCAAAGTCAATTCTAGGATCAACAAGTACATAAACTAAATCAGATATTAGACTAATGATTAGTCCTAATAGACCGAAAAAATATAGTGTTCCAAACATTACAGGGTAATCACGAGTTAAGGCAGCTTCAAATCCTAAACGTCCTAATCCATCTAATGAAAATATAGTTTCTATTATTAGTGAACCCCCAAAAAAAACACCTATGAATAATCCTGGAAAGCCTGCAATTATGATAAGCATGGCATTCCTAAAAACATGTCCATATAAAATTCTATTACTTGAAAGTCCTTTTGCTTTAGCGGTTATTACATACTGTTTTTTTATTTCATCAACAAATGAATTTTTTGTTAAAAGAGTTAGTGTAGCAAAAGATCCTATAGTAGAAGCTAAAACTGGAAGAAATATGTGCCATAAATAATCTAAAATTTTTCCAAAAAGTGAGAGTTCAGACCAATTATCAGATGTTAATCCTCTCATTGGAAAAATTTGATAATAACTTCCTCCAGCAAAAAAAACTAATAAAATAATTGCAAATAAAAAGCCAGGTAAAGAATAGCAAATTATAATAATACCAGACGAAATTGTATCAAAGGATGAACCATCATTAACTGCTTTTCTGATACCTAGAGGTATAGAAATGAGATAAGCAATTAGAGTAGACCATAAACCAAGAGTTATAGATACAGGCAGTTTTTCTAAAACTAAATCAATTACGGAAATTGATCTAAAAAAACTTTCTCCAAAATCAAAAGTTAAATAATTTTTTATCATTAAAAAGAAGCGCTGACTTGGTGATTTATCAAACCCAAATTGTTTTTCTAAATCTTTTATAAACTCTTCAGGTAAACCTTGGGCTCCCCTATATTTTGTGTCCTTAGAAAATGATTTCTCTAGGTCATTTTGTTGTCCTGCATCAGTTCCACTTCCACCTATCAAGTCAAAATTGGAACCTTTTTCAAACTGGTATATCATTTGTTCTACTGGACCACCTGGTACAAACTGAACCAATAAGAAATTTAAGAACATTATGCCTAATAATGTTGGGATAATAAATAAAATTCGACGAATGATATAATCTAACATGCGTCTTTATTTAAGTTCCAAAATTTCGGCTTTTTTATTATCAAACCACCAGAAGTCAAATGCGCCTAACTCAAAAGGAGGAAGTTTCTTTGGATATGAGTACTGATTTTTGTATGCAATAGTATGCACATTTTTATACCATTGTGGAACCCATATATGTAGAGATCTCAGTGATCTGTCTAAAGATCTTATTATGATATTTAGTTCTTCTCTTGTTTTTGATTTAGCAGCTAAATTAATTAAATTATCGATGCCTTTATTTTTTAATCCCACTAGATTTCTAGAGGGAATATCAGCAGTATTAGAAGAGTATTGCTGAATAAGTTCTAAACCCGGCGTTAACGAATTACCATAAGTTGATGTTATAATTTCCCATTCAAACTTTCTAACTCTTTCGGTATATTGAGTGCTATCTATTCTTGTATGTTTAGCATCTATTCCCAATAACTTTAGATTTTGGATAAAGGGGTTAATAATTCTGTCAAATGCAGGAGAATAATTTAAAATTTCTAAAGTAAAGGTATCTCCATCTTATATTTTTTAGTTTGCCATCCATTAAGTCCCAACCTGATTCTTTGAATAATTTTGTAGCTTTTCTTCTATTTTTTCTATCTACTTTGTCTGGTTTAGAGATGGGAGGAATGAAAACGGAATTTTCATAAACACTCTTAGGTAAATAATTTTTTAAAGGATTTAAGATAGCAAGCTCTCTCTCTGAGATTTCACCAGAAGCTTGCATATTACTATTTTCCCAAAAACTTGTTACCCTTTCGTATAGATCAAAAAAAAGAGTTTTATTTGACCATTCAAAATTAAACATAAGACCAATAGCTTCTCTAATTTTTTGATCTTTAAATTTATCCAGACGGAGATTAAAGAAGAATGCCTGAGCAGAACCTAAATTTCCATCTGTAAGAGTTTCCTTTTTAATAATTCCCTTTTCGATAGCCGGAAAGTTATAATCCTGTGCCCACTTTTGAGAAGAATTTTCTGAACGAAAAGTATATTCACCAGCTTTGAAACCTTCAAATGCTGCAGTAGTATCAGCATAATATTCATATCGAATTTTATTGAAATTGTTTCTACCCTTATTAATAGCTAAATTATTTCCCCAATAATTTTTATTGAGCTTATAGATAAGTCTTTTACCTACTTCAATTTCATCTAGAATATAAGGACCACTTCCTAACATAGGTTCAAGGCTACTTTCTGCAAAATCTCTTGTAGAAAAAAACTTTTTTGAAAAAACACTTGATGAAGCAGCTAAGATTAGTAATTCATTATTATCTGAAGCTTCTTTAAAACTAAATTTCACCCTTGTAGGAGATAATGCCTCGACTCTTTCAATATCGGCAAAAAGTTGTTTAAGAGAAGGTATTCCTTTTTCTAATAAAATATTATGGCTAAATACTACATCAGAAGCAGTTACTTTTGAACCATCTGAAAATCGAGCTTCTGGTCTTAGATTAAAGATTGCAAAAGATTTATCTTCTGGATATTCAATGCTTTCAGCTAACAATCCATACATTGAATCTGGTTCGTCAGCAGTTTCTATCATCAAGGTTTCAATAAATATATTACCGGATCCTGCAGCGTTCCCTTTAACTATATATCTATTTAAGGAATCAAAAGTACCAAATGCCCATGTAGAAATTTCACCACCTTTTGGTGCCTCTGGATTTACATAATCTAAATGGTTGAAATTTTCTGGATATTTTAAGTTTCCAAAACTTGAAATACCATGGGACTTAATTAGGCTATCTGAGAAACTAAAACTGGAAAAAAATATAAACCCAAATATGATAATAAAATATAAAAAATTATTAAGACCAAATTTTTTCATAACTAAAGATCCTTGGTAGTTTTTAAATTATTTAAAAAGACATTTTAACAATGTAGACTATAATAAAAAAAAATTAATAAAAATTATACTATTTTGGACTTCAACCTATAAATATTTTATTTTGTGCTATTTTCCAAGTATGCAATCAAATTTGCTCTATCTGTTGCTTTCCCTAGGCCTGCAAAATTCATAGCCGTCCCTTTTATATAATTAGATGGTTTAGTTAAAAACAAATTTAGCTCATCTACAGTCCAATTACCCTCAAGACCTTTAAAACTAGAAGAATATTTAAAATCAGATACTACAGCCATTTCTCTTCCTATTATATTAAAAAGATGTGGACCCGTTCCATTTTCGCCATCGCCTAGTTTATGACATGCTTTGCATTTTCCAAAAACTTTTTTTCCTTTTGATAAGTCAGCACTTGTTACTAAATCAATAAAAGGAATTGTTGCCTCTTCTTTTTTAACTTCCGTGACTTCTTCATCAATTTCTAATAGGTAAGCTACTTCAGTATATTTATTATGGCTATTATGATAAACTTCTTCTGCCACCCATTGAATAAGTAATAATATTAAAAGGGACCCACAACTAGCACCTATAATTTTTGTCCATGTCATTGTATCCATTCTAATATCCTTTTTTAAATAAATTTAATTTAATTTCGTATTGTACTTTAACTACTTCTATATATAGTTTTCAAGATGTTGTTTGCGCGACAAATAGAACAATAAGGATTTTTTTTTGAAAATTTCATTTCAAGGCGAACTTGGATCATATTCCCATCAAGCTAGTTGTGAGTGTTTCCCAAATTCTATTCCATTTCCTTGTTCTACTTTTGAAATGGCAATGGATCAAGTAAAAGAAGGTAATTCAGAGTATGCAATTATACCAGTTGAGAATTCTACCTATGGCAGAGTTGCAGATGCTTATTATTTACTTCCTAATTCTGGTTTGTTTATTATAAAAGAACATTTTTTAAGGGTTCATATAAATCTTCTGGCACTACCTGGAGTTTCGTTAAATGAGATTAAAACAGCTATGAGTCATTCTGTTTTATTAGGACAATGTAGAAATTTTTTATCTCAAAATAATATCAAATCTTTGTCAGGTATTGATACAGCTGGATCTGCGAAAATTGTTTCAGAGAGTAACGATAGATCGCAATCAGCACTTGCTTCTCCCCTTGCAGGTAAAATTTATGGACTAGATGCTCTTGGTGTTGAAATAGAAGATATGAAAAATAACACCACCCGATTTTTAATAATGTCTAATAAAAAAGAGAATTTGGACTTTGTAAAAAATACTAAATTTATGACTACAATAGTTTTTCAGGTTAAAAACATACCTGCTGCTCTATATAAAGCAATGGGTGGTTTTGCAACAAATAACGTTAATATGGTAAAATTAGAAAGTTATATGGTTTCGGGATCTTTTACATCCACTCAATTTTATGCTGATATAGAAGGCCATCCAGATGAAGAAAGAGTAAATCGGGCTTTGGATGAATTAATGTTTTTTACTAGTATGGTAAAAATATTAGGTGTATATGAGTGCCATAAATTTAGAAAATTTAACTCTTAATAATTTAAATCTTATTATTTACCCATTTTTCCAAAAGATATCTGGCTATTGTTCCTTTTCTTGCTGCTATACAATTATCATTATCACCATTTAATACTTTTTTAAGATTTTGTTTTGAAATCCAAAAAGCATCTTCTATTTCATTTTTATCTATATTCAATTTTTTATGTTTAGTTTTAGCTATTAACCCAAACATTAATGATGATGGAAAAGGCCACGGTTGGTTAGTGATAAATTTTATGTCATAAATATTAATCCCCACCTCCTCCTTTATTTCACGTATTGCCGCACTTTCTATTGTTTCTCCTAGTTCCATAAAACCCGCCAAACAAGAATAAAGTTTTTCTGGAAAGTGATGAGATCTTCCAATAAGTGTCTTGTTTCCCTTTACTACAATAACAATTATAACAGGGTCTATTCTTGGAAAATAAATTTTGTTACAAAAACTACACTCATTCTCCCATTTGTAATTGTCAGAATTTTCAAATTTTCCTCCACATTTTGTACAGAATTTATTTTCTAATTTCCAATTAATAAGAGATTTAGCAATCCCTGCTATAGAAGAATCTTTTATAGTTAAATTAGTAAATATTGTTCTCAGGTCACTAAAAAGATACTGGAATAGTTTTTCTTTTTTAATAATTTTATTGAAAAATTCTATTTGATTCAAATTAGTGGTAGTTTCTTTGTAATAGTATATATTATGAACATAAATATTTTTTTCACCATCCTTCCCCAAATAAACAGTTTTATCAATATATCGAAATAATAAATTTTTTTTGTTAAAGTATGTTATTTTTAGCTTATTTTTTACTTTCTTAGTTAAGATTAACCCTTGACAAAAAAAGATGTGAAAATTTTTCGATTTTTTAAAAATTCCTTTTACATTACTCGGATTTATTTTATTTATTTTTTGTGTATTAGCAAAAAAAAGATTCAAGTCATATGTCATAAATAAATTCATTATTATAGAATCAAAGACTTGTAAATTTACTAATAAAAAATTATTAGTTTAATTGAGAGGTTGTTTTGGACGAGTATTTCGCCAATCCGGTCAGGTCTGAAAGGAAGCAGCCGCAACGAATTTAACTTGGGTCAATATCAATCTCTCACTTATTTTTATAGTAAGAATTAGATTATGATATTTATTTATTAAAAAAAAGATAATGGCTTATACTGTCTTAGCTAGGAAATACAGACCACAAACATTATCAGAGTTGATTGGGCAAGATACTCTAGTTAAAGTATTAACTAATTCATTTAAATTGAATCGTATTGCGCATTCTTTTCTTTTAACTGGATCAAGAGGAATAGGGAAAACTTCAACTGCAAGGATTATTGCCAAAGGTCTTAATTGTCTTTCATCTTCTAATAATAACCTACCTACTGTAGATCCATGTGGTGAATGTGAATCTTGTATTTCAATAACTGAAAGCCGTCATATAGATGTTATTGAAATGGATGCTGCTAGTAGAACTGGAGTTTCAGATGTAAGGGAGATTATTGATAATATAGATTACAAGACAGTTTATGCTCGTTTTAAAGTTTATATTATTGATGAAGTTCATATGTTATCTAACTCTGCTTTTAATGCTCTTCTGAAAACTTTAGAAGAACCACCTGCACATGTAAAATTCATCTTCGCTACCACTGAAATCTTAAAAATTCCTACAACAATAATTTCTAGGTGCCAGCGATTTGATTTAGAAAGAATAAATAATCACTTAATTATTAATCATTTATCAGATGTTTGTATCAAAGAAAAAATTAGTTTTTCAGAAAGTGCTTTAAGAATGATTTCTGATGTTTCTGAAGGATCAATTCGAGACGCATTATCAATATTGGATCAAGCTATTATATATAGTGATGGAAAATTAGAAGCTAATCACATTATAGAAATGTTAGGCTTATTAAATCAAAATAGATCTCTAGAACTATTTGAAATTATAATTGAACAAAAAAACAGTGAAATATTAACAGAATTAGAAGAAGAAATAAAAGATGGAATTGATCCCTTTTCAATTGTAAATGGATTAATGGATATAAATTGGAAATTGATGGTATCAAAAATTAAGAAAGAGAAATTTATTATATATGATTTGTCAGATGATAACTTAGATTTACTCCAAAATTTATCCAAGAAAATGTCAATAGGTATATTATCTAGGTGTTGGCAAATATTATTGAAAATTCATGAAGAGATGAAATATGCACCAGATATTTTATCTACCCTACAAATGGGTTTATTAAGATTAAGCTTTTTTTCAAACTCCCCAGACCATACAGAATTTTTGAATTTTTTAGAAAATTCTAAAAATTTAGTAAAAGAAAATATTAAATCCTATGATAAGAATAATATAGAAAAACGCCCAGTCTCAAATGATAACATAAATTTAGAAAAAAAAAAAATAGAAATTAATAACTTTAATGATTTATTAATTTTATTAAAAAAAGAGAAAAAAATCCCACTTTTGGTAGAATTAGAAACAAATTTTAAAATGCTCTCTTTTAAGTCTGGAGAGATACAATTTGATTTAACCCCTGATGCAAGCATTGAGATAGTTTCTAAATTATCAAATTTCCTTTATAGTTTTACCAATATCAAATGGGACTTAATACGTTTAGAGAACACAAATGCAAAAACTCTTTCAAATATAAAAGAAGAGAAAGATATAAAATTAAAAAAATTAATAGATGATAACGATATAGTTCAGGAGATAATAAAAAAATTCCCAGGTTCAAAAATAGCAAAGTCTTCTTTTCATTAATTAAATATTAAGTTATCAATAAATAAATGATTTTTTAAATATGTTTTTTTAACAATTATGGGGAAAGTGATGCTTAAAGGTTTAGGTCAATTAGGAGATATGGCCAAGTTAATGCGACAAGCTCAAGATATGCAGTCAAAAATGTCAGATATCCAGAAACAATTGGAAGAACTTGAAGTAGAAGGTGAGTCTGGGGGTGGTCTTATAAAAGCTATAGTAAACGCTAAGGGAACACTAAAAAGTCTGAATATTGATGAAAGTTTGTTCAAACCTTCTGAAAAGGCTGTAGTTGAAGATCTTATCGTTGCAGCAATTAGAGATGCTCAACAAAAATCTGCAGATAAGGCAAAAGAAGAGATGGCAAAAGTTACTTCAGATTTTAATTTACCCGCTGGTTTTAAATTACCATTTTAAAAAATCAATATTTTTAATTTTTATTATGAAATTTCATAACCATAATGATGAAAATGAGGTTGAAACGTTAATAGCAATTATGGCTAAGCTACCAGGATTAGGCCCTAGATCTGCTAGACGAGCGGTTATCAGAATGATTGAGAAGAAAGAAATTATTCTTCAACCTCTAGCTAATATATTAAATTTAGTATCAGAGAAAATCAAAAACTGTAATCAATGTGGTAATTTTTCTGTAGATTCTATTTGCGCTATTTGTTTAGATAACTCTAGAAATAAAAAGCTGATTTGCATTGTTCAGGATGTTGCAGATTTGTGGGCTATGGAAAGGTCTCAAATATTTGATGGAGTATACCATGTTTTAGGTAACTATTCATCTTCTTATATGGGTATAAATCTTGAGGAATTAGAAATTGAAAAAATTTTTAAGAGAGTAGAAAATAATGAAGTAAAAGAAATTATTTTAGCTCTTGATGCCACTATTAACGGCCAAACAACGGCTAACTATATCATCGAAAAACTCAAAAATACTAAGGTAAGTATTTCTTCATTAGCACACGGCGTTCCTGTTGGGGGTGAATTAGATTACTTAGATGATGGAACGATTCGCGCAGCTTTTAATGCTCGCAAACCCTTTTAGTACAAAAAATTATTCAAAAATCTAAAAAATTTGATGTTTTTTTTTGTTTTTATGTTGGAATAAATAAAAAAATAAAGAAAAATCTATATTTTTAATTATTTTAACTATTTTTAATTGCTTGAACAAAAAAAAAATGTCATAAGCAATGCTTGTTGTTTATTGGAGGAAAATATGTTTTCAAGTCTAGATACTACTGTAAATAAAAGTGACCAAGGAGGTCGCGCACAAAGATTATTTGCAGCTGTAGTATTAGCAGCTTTAGATGATGCGATTGCTGATGATAAAAAATATGGAAATGGAGCTGAGCAAATTGCAAGATGGGCTCGATCTAGAGATGGTAGAGAAGTTTTGATGTGTGCAGGTATTGACCCAAATGAGAGATGTGTAAAAGGTATGATTGAGTTTGTTAAGAAAGGCGTAAGAACATCAGTTGCTTTATCTAGAGAAGAAAGTGATAGGCAAGCAGAGGCTGCTTAATTTTAAGATTTTACCAATTGGTTTGTTTATTGAAATTGGAAAATTTTAATGAAACGATTTGATAGTGATTTAATAAAAAATAGTGCTAATTTTACTCCTTTAAATCCAGTTACATTTTTAAAAAAAGCAGCCTATATATTTCCAAAGAGAAAATCTATTATCTATAATTATAGGTCTTATAATTGGGAAGAAACATATTCTCGCTGTAAAAGATTTGCATCAGCTTTACACATATCGGGATATAAAAAAGGAGATATTATTGGCTTTTTGGCAATGAATACTCCTGAGTTATATGAAGCACATTATAGTGTGCCTATGGCTGGTATGATTTTAAACGCCATGAACTACAGATTAGATTATAAAACACTAGCTTATATTATTGATCACTCTGAACTAAAATTACTTTTTGCAGATTTGGAATTTTTAGAAACAGCCAAAAAAGCAGTTTCTTCAAGCCAAAAAAAACCAGAAATTATAATCATAGAAGATGAAACGGCTGGTTTTAATAATACTTCTGAATATTTAGACTATGAAGTTTTTTTGTCAAAAGGAAATATTAATTTTGAAGAAATTTCTATAGAGGATGAGTGGGATACCATTGCTATTAATTATACGTCTGGCACTACAGGAAATCCAAAAGGCGTTCTCACCCATTACAGAGGATCTTACTTAAATGCACTTGGTAATATAATTGAATGGAATATGGAAAGTCATCCTATATATCTTTGGACGCTACCAATGTTTCATTGTAATGGTTGGTGTTTTCCTTGGACTATTGCGGCTAAAGCAGGGACAAATATTTGTTTAAGAAAAGTTTCTTCTGAGACTATTTTTTCTGCCATTTCTAAACATAACGTAAATTATTTGTGTGGTGCACCTATTGTATTAGGTATGATCATAGATTCTAGTATTAGAGAAAAAATAAAATTGGATTATATATGTAAAGTTATGACTGCCGCAGCTCCACCTCCTGCAGCTGTTTTACAATCAATGCAGGAAATTGGTTTTGAAGTTACCCATGTTTATGGTTTAACAGAAGTATATGGTCCTTGTGTAGTATGTGCATGGGATCCTGAATGGGATAATTTATCTAAAGAAAAACAGGCAGATATTAAATCTCGTCAAGGAGTTGCTTATATAGTTCAAGAAGGAATTAGAGTGGTAAATCAGAATGATTTCTCTGATGTTCCAAGAGATGGAAAGACAATAGGTGAAGTATTGTTAAGAGGTAACATCACTATGAAAGGTTACTTAAAAAATCTTGAAGCAACCCAGGAAGCATTTTCAGGAGGGTGGTTTCATACTGGAGATCTAGGTGTCATGTATGAGAATGGATATGTCCAGTTAAAAGATAGATTAAAAGATATTATTATATCTGGTGGAGAAAATATCTCTTCAATAGAGATTGAAAACTGCATTTATGATTTAGATGCTGTCTTAGCTTGTGGGGTTGTAGCAATGCAAGATGATAAATGGGGAGAAGTTCCTTGTGTATTTATAGAACTTAAACCAGAATCGAATCTTTCTAAAGAGAAAATAATTGAACATTGCAGATCGAAATTAGCTAGCTTTAAAATACCAAAAGAAGTAGTATTTTGCTCAATCCCAAAAACCTCTACAGGTAAAGTTCAAAAATTTGAATTAAGAAAACTAGCGTCACACCAGTAAAGACTTCTTAAGTAAAGCCTGTTATCATGGCTATATTATTTTATTGTAGGAAATAGCTTTTTTAAAGTGATATAGGAATTTATAAATGTCAGAATCAAACTTAGGGTGGATTTCAAATTTAGGAGAAAATCCTCCCATTATTGCTGCAGCTTGTGATTTGAATGGAATATGGCGAGGGAAAAGGATACATTTAAATCATTTAGAAAAAGTTTTGAAGGAAGGAATAAGGATACCCATATCAGCCTCATGTTTAGATACTTGGGGATCAGATTTAGTTAATAGTCCCTATCTCTTTGAATCTGGTGATGCTGATGGATATGGATTACCTACTGCTATAGGACCAGTGCCTTTTTTTTCAAATAAAAAAGATTCTGTTCTTATCCCACTTTGGTTGTTTGATAATAAAAAGGATTTATCACCAATAGATCCTAGACATATTCTTAATTCAGTATGTAAAAAATATAAAGAATTAAATCTTAATCCTGTCGTAGCTTTTGAGTTAGAGTTTTATTTACTAAATGAAAATAATAGTCAAAATCTAAAATTAGAAAATCATGATTATACAAATGTGCTTTCAATTAGAGAAATTGAAGAACATGAAGTATTCTTTGACGAACTTTATGATTTGTGTGAAAAAAATAATATACCTATGGACGGGATTTCGTCTGAAAATGCTCCCAACCAGTTTGAGATAAATCTAAAACATATTGCTGATCCTTTAAAAGCCGCAGATCACGCAATTATTTTTAAAAGATTTATAAAAGGAATAGCCAAAAGACATAAAAAAATAGCCACATTTATGGCAAAACCTTTTCCAAATATTTCTGGAAGTGGGATGCATGTTCATTTTAGTTTATTAGACAAAAACAAAAATAATGTCTTTAATAATAATTCAGAACTAGGTTCTGATACGCTAAAAAATGCAGTTGGTGGAATTCTTGATAGCCTTAAAGATTCAACATTAATCCTAGCCCCTCATTTCAATTCTTACAAACGTCTTCGTCCAGGGAGTCACGCTCCTATAAATATTTGTTGGGGATATGAAAATAGAACTGCTTCAATAAGAATACCTGGTGGAGATTATCTCTCAAAAAGAATAGAACATCGAGTTGCAGGTGCGGATGCAAACCCTTATTTAGTATTGTCTTCGATTCTTTCATCTGCACTTTATGGAATTACTGAAAAAAAAGAACCGCCAAAACCTATAAATGGAGATACTTATCAGAAGAAAACAAAGCAGATAGCTCAAAGTTGGGATCAAGCTATCAACGATTTTGAGAAATCGAAAAAAAATAAAAATTTTTATTTTAATACTTTTTGTGAGGTATTTAAGAATTGTAAAAAACAGGAATTAGAAGTGTTCAATTCTAGAATTGAAAATTACGAATTAATAACTTATCTAGAAGAAGTTTAATTATTTAATTTGGAAATGATTTCCTTAGCAGCATCTGCTCCTGAAATATATGCACCATGACAAGTGCCGTAATAGTTTTTTATGGTGGCTTCTCCTGCAAAGTATACTTTTTTTTCTAAAGGCTTTTTTAGTAAAGCTCTTTCTGAACTATGTCCTGGTAAAGCGTAAGAATAAGAACCTTTGGTATAAGGATCTTTTCCCCAACTTGAATGAATTATTTCAATAATATTATTTTTTATCCTTTTTCCAAATTGGTATTTTATGAACTTAACAATTGACCTATAGTATTTTTCAGGAAAATTTTCGATATCTAATCCCTTTTTTCCTCCAAAAAAAAATATCATATGCTCTTTCTCTATTTTTCGAATTTCAAAACTGATTATTTCAAGTTTATTATCAGTATCTTTATCTAATAATGCTACATACCAGCCTATATCTTTTTCTTTAAAAGTACCTTCTTTAAAGAGAACTCCAATTTTATTGAGAATTCCCATTGGTAAATTCTGAACTGCTTGCATTTTATAATCAGGTAAATTGGGAATAAATTTTATATCTTGATTTGCTAAAACTCCATTTGAGACAGTTAATATAATAGATTTAGAAAGATATTTTTGTTTGTTTGTGTGTACTTCTATAATATCTTTTTTCCAATTTATTTTCATAACTGGACTATCTACTATTATATTTACACCTTTTGCCCATCTATCAATCATTTTTGCAAGACCACTTTCTATAATCAAATCTTTACCATCATTTACTGATGCAAAATCTATTTTAGAAACAAAGTTGGCTTCAACGGCGTTCAAACCAGTTAAATAGTCAAAAATTATAGGGTAACAAGGATCAACTTTATTTAAGCATGAAGAAAGACTGCTGTCTTTAACTTTATTTTTATGAAAGTTTAAATTTTTTAAAAAATCATTGTAAGAATTTTTTAATAAACCTACTTTTTTTAATGAGAATTTATTATTTTTGGAAAAATACTTTGTTTTTTCAATAGAAAATAAATCTCCTTTTTCATTGCTGATGGATATCTTTAATCTTTTTGCTATAGATGTTAATGGGTTTATATCTCCTTCATGCAAATAAGAACATCCCAGATCAAACCAACTACCAAAAGATTTTTGAGCTTTTTTTGCTCTTCCACCTAATCGGTTATTAGCTTCAATTACAATGTTTGATATATTATTTTTATCGAATATTTTTGCGGCAGATATTCCAGCAATCCCAGCACCAACTATTATAACTTCATAATTAAATATTCTCTTTTTTGACAAAAAAATTGCTTTCAATTGATTAAGACAAAATTTACTATATTTTATTTTTAAATTTATTTTATTAAATTTTACTTATTTTACAAAAAAGTAAAATTATTGATAGTATAATTTTTGTAAACTTTAATTGAGGATTAACTCTTGAGAAATAATAATTGGCAAAGAAATGGTTTACCTGGTTGGACTTACCAATCAGATTCTCTATTTCAATTAGAAGCGGAAGAATTATTTAGAAAACATTGGCAATTTGTTTGTCATATTAATGAATTAAATCAAGTAGGTTCATATAAAACAGTAGATATTGTTAATGAAAGAGGTTTTGTAATTAAGTGTGAAAAAAATGAAATAAGAGCTTTTCATAATTTATGTATGCACAGAGGTTCTAGAGTAATTGCTGATAAAGAAGGGATATGTAAAAGAGCTATTGTTTGCCCATTTCATGGATGGTCATATAATTTTGATGGATCTGTAAGGGGAGTCCCAAATAAAGATTCTTTTGGAGGCACAGATTTTTCAGAAATGGGTTTAAAACCCTTAGAAATTGAAATATGGCATGGACTTATTTTTATAAGATTTAAGAAAAGTGATCAAAAAAATATCTCTGAAATTTTAAAAAGATTCGATTGCGAAATTAGTCATTACAAAATGGAAAATATGGAACCTGTAGATGGAAGTAGTTGGACTGACATCTTAGATGCCAATTGGAAATCAGTTAGGGACGTTGACAATGAAGGATACCATGTCAGGCAAGCACATCCTTCTTTGTTTGATTTATATGGGCAAGATTATAACGATGAACCTTATCTTGAAGGAACCTCAAGATCAGTTGGTACTTTTAATACTAAACCTTCAAAAAAATGGAGTGTAAAAAGATATCGTCATATTATAGAAAATAATAATTGGTTAAAATTACCTAAACTTCAAAGTAGATCTTGGATCTATTTTGGTATGTTTCCAAATTTTGTTTTGGGTCTATATCCAGAATGTATAATTTACTATTATGAATATCCCTTAAGTAGTACTAAAACAATACAAAGGGGTGGTGTTTTAAAGCATAAAAAAGAAAGCAGAGAAAAAAAATTAGCTAGATATTTGAGTGGTCGGATAGACAGGGATACGGCAAAAGAAGATCAAATGCTTGTAGAATGGTCTACTGAAGCAGTAAAGTCATCTGCTTTCAATGGTTTTTTCTTATCTGATTTAGAATACGGAGTAAAAACGTACCATGATCACTTGAGAAAATTAATTCCTGTAGTGAAATTAAATAATGAACCAATTGATTGTTCACTGAATGAATTCAATAATAAGCTGTTGGCTGAAATAGAAACTTAATTTAAGAGCAATGTTTATATATAGTTTTAAATAGATAAATTATGCACATTTCTGAGCAAAATAAAAAGGGTTGGAGATTACTAGGCGTACCATTTATATTTGCGATTTTTTTACTGGCGGTACCCATTGCAACTATGACTGCGTTAAGTTTCTGGACACAGGACTATCTAACCTTAATAAAAACAATAACTTTTGAAAATTATAAACAAGCATGGTTTCAGCCAGTATTTCAGACATTATTTACTAGATCCTTAATAATTTCTTTAACAGTTACTTTTTTTACAATTTTATTTGCATTTCCAATTGCTTATTATATTTCTTTTTATGGAGGAAAGAGAAAGGCTTTATGGTTATTTCTTATAACTATACCATTTTGGACTAGTTATCTGTTAAGAATGTTTTTATGGAAAGTGATTTTAGGATATAATGGAGTTTTAAATTCTTTTTTTGAGTGGCTAGGAGTGATTACTGAGCCCTTAACATTTTTATTATATAATACTAATGCGGTAATACTAGCATTAGTGCATGGTTGGGCTCCCTTCGCAATTTTACCAATTTTTGTATCTTTAGAGAAAATTGATAGATCTTTATTAGAAGCATCTAATGATTTGGGTGATAACTCATTAAATCAATTTTTTAGGATTATTTTGCCATTATCAATGCCAGGTGTAATAGGGGCAGTTTTGATAATATTTATTCCTTGTATAGGAGATTACATAACTCCTAAATTAGTAGGTGGTCCTGAAGGTCTAATGATAGCCAATATGATTCAGGTACAATTTTCTAAAGCTAACAATGCTCCATTAGCGGCAGCACTTTCAGTTACATCATTATTAATTGTTGGAATAATTGCAATGTTTTTTGTTTTTATAAATAGAAAATACTTAAGAAATTATTGATATGAATAAGTCGAGTAAAATATTTAAATTAATAGTAATATTTTTTCTTATCTTTTTATATGCACCTGCACTTTTGCTTCCAATTTTTTCTTTTAACAATAGTAAAGTTATAGCTTTTCCATTAACGGGTTTTTCTACGATTTGGTTTGAAGAGCTTCTTTACGAAAACACCTTACATAACGCTTTATTAAATTCTTTAGTTATTGCGATATCGTCAACAATTTTAGCAACTATTCTAGGTACTTTAGTTGCTAGAGCTTCAACTAGATATATTTTTTATGGAAAGAAAATTTCCATCACATTTATACTTGTACCTTTGATTTTACCAGAAATTATATTGGGTGTTTGTCTCTTAACAGTACTAATTCAATTAGGACTGGATTTAAATTTATGGAGTGTGGTACTGGGGCATACTCTATTAATAACTCCATTTTCAACTTTAATAATGGTCTCAGCTTTTAATAATCTTGATATAAGCTTAGAAGAAGCTTCGCTAGATCTTGGGATGTCATCGATTCAAACATTTCGGATAATCATTTTACCTATGGTTTCGCCTGGATTAATTTCTAGTTTACTAATTGGCTTTGTAATTTCATTAGACGAATTTATAATTGCTTTTTTTCTTACTGGCGTTGAACCAACTTTACCAGTTTATATCTGGTCTCAATTTAGATTTCCAGCCAAATTACCTAGTACAATGGCATTAGGAACAATACTTTTAATTGTATCTCTTATTTTAGTTTCTTTATTTGAATATTTTAGAAGAAGGATGGAATTATATAATAATTATGGGGTGGAGTTGGATCAAAAATGATCAAAAAAAATATTATAAATAATGAAAAGATTGTTGATCTTGTATCTATTGAGAAATCTTTTAATAAGTTTAAAGCTATAAATAATGTAAGTTTAGGAATAAATGAAGGTGAATTTTTTTCATTATTAGGTCCATCTGGGTGTGGAAAAACAACACTTTTAAGAATAATTGCAGGTTTTGAAAAACCTGAAAATGGCGATGTTTTTATAAATGGAAAAAATGTTAATTCTGTTGCTCCCAATAATAGACCTACAAATATGGTTTTTCAAAATTATGCAATTTTTCCGCATCTAAATGTTTCAGAAAATGTTGGATACGGACTTAGAAATACAAATTATAGTAAGAACGCAATTTCAAAAAAAATAGACGAAGCACTAAAGTTAGTAGGTCTCGAAGGATATAATAAAAGGGCTTCATCGGCTTTATCAGGTGGGCAAAGACAGAGAGTAGCACTTGCTCGTGCATTAATTTTAAAACCAAGAGTATTATTACTAGATGAACCACTATCTGCACTAGATAAGAATCTAAGAGAACAAATGCAATTTGAATTAAGACAACTTCAAAAATCAGTAGGTATAACATTTATTTTAGTAACGCATGATCAAACAGAAGCACTTACAATGAGTGATAGAGTAGGTATTATGTTCAATGGTATGGTAGATCAAGTAGCAACACCTGAGCAGATTTATAATAAACCAGAAACAAAAATGGTTGCTGCTTTTATTGGCAGTATGAATTTTTTTGAAACTAAATACTCAGAAAAAAGTTCTAGAACGATTACTGTTTTTCATAAAAATCTAGGCAGTATTAAACTGTTAAAAAATAATATTTTTGGAGTAGAGAACTCGAAATTAACAATTGGAATAAGACCAGAAAATTTAAAAATAAATTCCAAAAATTTAAAAAGAAGTTCAAAGTCATTTACCGCTAAAATAGTAGAGAGATCTTTTATGGGTGGCACTATGTTATACACTATAAAACTTAATGAAAATCATAACACCTACAGCATTTCAGTATCAGATATTAAAAATAGTCCTAGCGCCAATATTGGTGATGAAATATCAGTTGGATTTGAAGAGGATGATATTGTTGCTTATTATGAGGGATAGGCAAAGATTATTCATCTATCCCTCATTAAGAAGTTAAAAACCTGATTTTATAAGTTCGAATTCTTTAATCATTCTTTCTCTTAATTTTGGGTCTGAGGGTTTCTGAAACAGAGATCCTTCTGTATAACTAGATAAAGGTCCCCATCCATTTTCTTTTCCAACAGTTGCCATAACATCTTTATTCGTATGACCATAGCCCCATTCATTTAACATATGAGCTGCAGATGCATCATCTAGCCATGCATCCAAAAAATCATATGCTTTTTCCACAGAACCAGGAGCATCTTTCATCATGGTATATCCACATACCCATGTTGAAGAACCTTCCTTAGTATCTCTATTAAAAATTACTTTAGGGGCATTTTCTTCAAAACTCATAGTGAAAGCAACTTCGTTCCAAGTCCATTCTAAGAGAATTTCACCACTCATCATCAATGCAGAACCTTCAGCTCCATCAGCATGATACTGCCTAACATTTTTATGAACTTTTCTTAGAAAATCAGATGCTTTTTTAAAGTCTTCATTAGTTGCCTTTGTCCAATCTTTAACACCAACAGCTAAAAAACCTAATGCGTAGGCATCATCCACATTGTCAATTAAGGATACCCTCCCTTTAAATTTTGGATCAGAAAAAGCTTGAAGCGAACTTGCATCTTCGGCAGACACTTCATCAGCATTATAGGTTAAAGCAGTTGCACCCCAATCCATTGGTAAAGCCCACTGAATTCCATCAACCTGAAAACCTTCCATTTCAGCAAATCCAGGATCTACTTTATTCCAATTTTTAAGTTTACTGGTATCTATTGGTACAATAATTCCAGCATTTCTCCATTTTACTACTGATTGTGAACAAGGATGCCCAAGATCAGCTCTAAATCCAGCTCTTACTTTTTGGAATGCTTCCTCTTCATCAGAAAAGAAAGAATATGTTGGTGAGTCCCCATATTTTTCAACGTAAGCAGCAAAAAAACCGGGATCTTCATACCCACCCCAGTCAAAAACAATTAAATCACTGTCTGCTGCAAGAGATATATTTGCAAAAAACAATGAGAAAACAAATGCAAAAAAATTAATAGGATTTAATTTCATATTTTTCTCCCTCATAAAATATAAATAAATTTAGTTATTTCTATGTCTTAAGAGTGTAAACATTATTTTAGATTTTTTTCAACCTCTGACACTGCATCATCTAATATATCAAACATTAAATCAATCTCTGATTTAGTTATTATAAGAGGTGGTGAAAATACACACATATTTATAATTGGTCTTACTAATAGCCCTCTTTTTTCTGCAGCCTTATCAATCAGAGATCCAAAGTGATAATCAATTTCCAAACGTTTTTTTTCATCTAGCGTAGGGTTGCTATATCCTTCTAGACATCCTAATAAGCCAATTCCTCTTGCATCACCAATACAATCATAATTTTCCCCTAAATTTTTTAATCTAGCTTGGAAATAGGGAGTAATATCTTTGACATGATCAAGAATTTTTTCTTTTTCAATTATTTCAATTGTTTTTAGGGCTGCAGCTGATGCAATAGGATGTCCAGAATATGTAAATCCATTGGAAAAAAGAAGATCGTGATTGTATTGCCTTTTTTTAATATCATCAATTAATGAATCTGAAATAATCGTTGCTCCCATAGGAATATATCCAGATGTTAACCCTTTAGCACAGGTTATAATATCAGGTATAAAATCAAAAACATCTTCTGAAGAAAACCAATGACCTAGTCTACCAAATGCTGTCACAACTTCGTCAGAAATGTATAAGACGTTATATTTCTTACAAATTTCAAATGTTTTTTTATGATACTCCTTAGGAGGAATAATGACACCTCCTGATGCAAGTACTGGTTCTGCTACAAAAGCTGCTACTTTATTGGGTCCAATTTCTAAAATAGTATTTTCTAGTTCCGTTACTTTTTGATTGCACCATTCTTCTTCAGAACAGTTAACTCTAAGATTTGGGTTAACATCGCTAAGAAATTTTATTCCACTAACTATTGTGTCTAAAAATCTTTTATCTCTTTCCTTTCCAGAAATACTAGCCGAAAGTAAAGTTGATCCATGATAACCTTTTTCACGAGCTATAATAGTTTTTTTTTCACTTTTATTTAAGCAGTTGAAATAGTAATGAACAAATCTTACTGCACTATCTAATGCTGTAGATCCACAAGTTGTAAAAAAAACTGTATTCAGATCTTTAGGGGTAAGGGTAGCTAATTTTTTTGCTAATAAAGCTGAAGGTTCAGCAGTAGCAAACCAAGGACTAAAATAAGGGAGTTTTTCACATTGTCTTGCTATTTCTTGGGCAATTTCTTTTCGTCCATATCCAAGATTTACGCACCACATACCTCCTGGACCATCAATATATTTTTTCCCATTTTCATCGAATAGATAAATTCCATTTGAATTTTTTACTATCTTATACTCAGAATTTTCAGTGCTACAATCTTCCCACGGATGTAGGAAATGCTGGCTGTCATAATCTTTGATGAAATTGTTATTTATAAAAGAATTCATATATACCTTTAATATCAAACATATAATTAAACCTTATCTTGTTAATAAGACAAAAGTCCATTAGATTCATACTTATTTATCATTTTTTATAAAGTGATATAATTTAGTTTTATTTTATAGATATTTTTTTGGAATTTATAACCCATGACGAAACAGGGCGACGGAGACCAAGCTTTCAGAGTTGAGAGTAGTAATCAAAAATGGCGTGAAATGACTTATGGTGGTGCTGTAAGTTTTTTAAGAAGACAATATTCTAGAAATTTAAGTAATGTTGATATTGTAGTTTCTGGGTTACCTTATGATGCTGCAACTACCAATAGACCGGGTACAAGATTTGGTCCTAGAGCTATTAGAGAAGCTTCAACTCAATTAGCAGAGCTCAAATCCTTTCCATTTGGTTTTGAAGTGACAGAAATATTTAAAATTATTGATTGGGGTGATTGTTTTATTTCTCCCCACAAACCAGATACCATAATTTCAACAATTACAAATCATGCAAATGAAATTTTAAAAAACAACTGCAAAATGTTGACTTTTGGTGGTGATCATTTTGTTAGTTATCCACTTATTAAAGCTCATGCTGAAAAATATGGCCCAATAAGTTTATTACAATTTGATGCTCACTGTGATACATGGGAAGATGATGGATATTCTATAGATCATGGAACAATGTTTGCCAGAGCAGTAAATGAAGGATTAATTGATGTAAATTCATCAACTCAAATTGGACTTCGTACATTTAATGATCAAGATTATGGGTTTGAAATCTTATCTGCACCTTGGGTGCATAGAAATGGGATACAAAAAAGTTTAGATATAATAAAAAAAAGAGCCAAAAATAATCCACTTTATATTTCTTTTGACGTAGATGGGTTGGATCCGGCTTTTGCTCCTGGTACTGGAACACCAGTATCGGGTGGACTAGCTAGTTGGCAAGCTTTAGAATTAATAAGAGGATTGGATGAATGTAATCTAATTGGCTTAGATATAGTAGAAGTTTCACCACCATATGATCATGCTGAAATTACCTCTATACTAGCAGCAACAATTGCATATGATTGGCTATGCATGTTAGCAAAAAAAAATGGAGTAAAAGAAAATAAAATTGGTCGTTTATAAAGAGGTAATATGCTAAAAAAAACTCAAAGTAAATTTCCTGAGGTGCTCCAGGAGTGGTTAGGTCATAAAAAAATTGAAGAAATAGAATGTGTGATTTCTGATATGGCTGGTGTTGTAAGAGGTAAAGCAATGCCACTCTCCAAATTTGAAAAATTAGAAAACGTATATATGCCTTTATCAATATTCTATCAAACAATTTCAGGAGATTATGTGGATTTACCTATAGTTGATCAATGGACAGAAAACGATATGGTACTTACGCCAGATCTTTCTACAGCTGTTTGTTCACCGTGGGCTGAAGATGTTACGGTTCAAGTTATTTGTGATGTAAATGATTTAAATGGTAACCCTATTGATATTGTCCCACGTAATGTGCTTAAAAAAGTAATAAATCTTTATAAAGAAAAAGGTTGGAATCCTATAGTTGCACCTGAGATTGAATTTTATCTGACAAAACCGAATCTTGATCCTAGTCTGCCTGTAGAGCCGACTTTAGGTAGAACAGGAAGAAAAGTAGCTTCCCGTCAGGCTTATAGTATGACAGCTGTTGATGAGTATGGTAGGGTTATAGATGATATATATGATTTTGCCGAAGCTCAAGGTTTTGAAATTGATACTATAAATCAAGAGGGTGGAGCAGGACAGATAGAAATTAATCTGGTACATGGAGATCCCTTAAAACTAGCAGATCAGGTCTTTTTTTTCAAAAGAATGATAAGGGAAGCTGCTTTTAAAAGAGATTGTTTTGCTACTTTCATGGCAAAACCAATGCAAGAAGAACCTGGTAGTGCAATGCATATTCACCAATCTATTTGTGAAATGGATACAAATCAAAATATTTTTATTAATAAGAAAGGTGAGCCTAGTAAGTACTTTTATAATTTTTTAGCTGGTCAGCAAGAATATTTACCTAAAGCTATTTGTTTACTTGCACCATATGTTAACTCCTACAGGCGCTATGTAGCAACTGGTTCTGCTCCAATAAACTTGGAATGGGCTCGTGACAATCGAACCACGGGTTTAAGGATTCCAATTTCATCCCCAAATAACCTGAGAATTGAAAACCGCGTAGTAGGAATGGACTGCAATCCTTATCTGGGCATTGCTGCATCTTTAGCATGTGGCTTGCTTGGTATTAAGAAAAAATTAAGACCAAGAGAAGCATTACAAGGAGAAGCTTATTCAATGCCTCGTGCACTTCCTCAAGGTTTAATAGAAGGATTAGAGCTATTTAATAAAGCACCTGAATTAGAAAACATATTGGGGAAATCTTTTTGTTCAATCTATAAATCTCTGAAGAGATATGAAGCAGAGGCTTTTTTACAAGTAATAAGCCCTTGGGAAAGAGAACATCTATTATTAAATGTTTAAAAATGACCTGCTTAAAATTAATGATCCAAAAGGTGAACTTCCCAATAGTTTTTATAAATATTCTATAAATAAAAAGATAAAGTATCCTACCTTGACTAAAGATACGATTTCTCAAATCTGTATAATAGGAGCCGGTTTTACTGGTCTTTCTGCAGGACTATGTTTAGCTGAATTGGGTTTTGAAGTTATAATTTTAGAAGCTAATAGGGTCGGGTTTGGTGCATCCGGTCGAAATGGAGGTCAAGTTGGATCAGGACAAAGATGGGATCAAGAAAAATTAGAAAAATATTTTGGATTTCATAAAGCTAAAATATTTTGGGAAATTTCACAAGATGCCAAACAAGATGTAATCTCAAGAATAAAATTATATAATATTGATTGTGATTTTTCTCCCGGAATTATAAATACAACTATTAATAAGTATGATACTTTAGAGTTAGTTAATGAAGTAAATAATCTCAAAAATAAGTATAAATATACAAAAATCCAAAAACTTACTTCATCTGAGCTTTCAAATATTATTGAAACAGATATATATGATGGTGGTTGCTTAGATTTGGGGGCTGGGCATTTGAATCCACTTAAATTTGTACAAGGTCTTGGAATTGCCGCAAAAAAAAATAAAGCACAAATATTTGAAAAATCCCATGTTAAAAAAATTGATTACGGTAATAAAAATACTTTATTTCTTTCAAATGGTTATAAAGTAATTTGTGATTACCTTATAATTGCATGTAATGGCTATTTAGGGAATTTAGAGCCACATATTTCTTCAAGGGTGATGCCTATAAATAACTTCATTGTCACTACTGAGGTTTTGGGAAATAATTTACTAAATTCCTTTTTAAAAAATAATTATGCTGTGGCTGACAATAAGTTTGTGCCAAATTATTTCAGACCATCTCCAGATAAAAGACTGATATTTGGTGGTGGAGAAAATTATACCTATAGATTTCCAAAAGATATAAAAAAAATGGTTAGAAAAAAAATGACTAAAGTTTATCCTCAACTTAATAATACAAAAATTGATTTTGCATGGGGAGGTACTTTAGCTGTAACTAGAAACCGTCTTCCCTATTTTGCAAAAATAAAACCAAATGTTTTTTCAGCTTCTGGTTATTCTGGGCATGGAGTAGCATTATCTGTTTTATCAGGAAGAATTATTGCTGAATTAATAAAAGGAGATTCAAAAAGATTTGATTTTATGTATGAAATTCCAACAAAATCGTTTCCTGGAAATTCAAGCTTCCAATGGCCTCTATTGGTTTTAGGCATGTTATGGTATTCTCTTAGGGATAGATTCAAGTAAAAAAAATTTTTTTTAAGATGCTCTTATTGACTTTCAAATCAAATACGTCATAAGGCGTATATCAATTTTATACTGGAGGAATATGATGACTGTTAAAGTTGGAATAAATGGTTTTGGTCGAATCGGTAGAAATGTTTTGAGAGCAATCTTAGAATCAGGTCGCAAAGATATTGAAGTAACTGAAATTAATGATTTAGGATCTGTAGAGGCTAATGCCCATTTATTGAAATATGATAGTGTTCATGGTCGTTTTCTAGGAAAAGTAAAAGTTGTTGATGGTAAAATTGATGCTGGTTCAGGATTAATAAATGTATCTTCAGAGAGAGACCCGGCAAATTTACCATGGAATGACGTAGATATTGCTCTAGAGTGTACAGGAATCTTTACTAATAAAGATAAAGCATCTTTGCATCTTAAAAATGGATCTAAAAGAGTTCTTGTGTCAGCGCCATCTAATGGTGCTGATAAAACAATAGTATACGGTGTAAATCATAAAGTTTTAACTTCTGATCACATAATTGTTTCTAATGCTTCATGTACCACAAATTGTCTTGCCCCTGTTGCTAAGGTTTTACATGAAAATTTTGGTATAAAATCAGGTTATATGACAACCATTCATAGTTATACAGGTGATCAACCTTCATTAGACACAATGCATAAGGATCTTTACAGAGCCAGGGCTGCAGCTTTAAGCATGATACCAACTTCTACAGGGGCTGCAAAAGCAGTTTCTCTTGTTATGCCAGAATTAGAAGGTAAAATGGATGGTGCTGCAATTAGAGTACCTACACCAAATGTATCCTGCGTTGACTTGAAATTTTTGACTGAAAAATCTGTTACTATTGATGAAATTAATAGTTCTATCAAAGCAGCTTCTGAAGGGTACTTAAATGGTATTTTGGGTTATGATGATAATTCTTTAGTCTCTATTGACTTTAATCATTCACCTCAATCATCTATTTTTGCAGCACAGCAAACAAAAGTTTTATCATCTGGTATGGCTAGGATTTTATCCTGGTATGATAATGAGTGGGGCTTTTCTAACAGAATGGCTGATACAGCAGTTGTTATGGGTAAATTATTAAAGAATTAAAATTTTTGATTTTTTAATTAAATTCATGAACAACTACACCCCTAGAACTAAAATTTTTTATTAAAATCTCTTAAATGCTGAATGTAATAATTTTCTAAAAGTTTTTGGCAATCCTTGAAAGCTTTTTCAACATTATATTCGAAAAGTATGCCAACGCGAAATGCACCCTCCCTTATCTAAATTTTTGTTATTACACTTCTTACCATTCCTGAATTTTTGAACTCAAATATTACATACTTAGTGAATATCGTGTCTTGTTTTGGGATATATAAATTTAACTTAGCTTTAGATATAAAATATCTTGTAGTATAATTAATAAGTTTTACATTAAGTAATATTTTTTTCTCAAATATAATCAAATTTTAAGAGTAATATTAAATCATGAAAATTCCAAGCCCTTGTATAGATGTTTGCAAATACAAATTTAATTATCATTGTATCGGTTGCTCAATGACAAAAATCCAAAAGAAAAATTTCAAAAAATTAAAATCTAATAAAAATAAGAAGAAATTTATTAAGTTTATATATAATCAACAGAAAATTCTTGGTAAATTTCAGCACTGGGAAAAAGTTTACCAAAAAAAATGTGATAAAAAGGATGTAAATTTTAAAGATTTAATTATTTAATGTGAGAATTAAGTAACCAAGCAAATTTCTCATGAACTTGCCCTCTCGTAATAGCTAAGTCTTGAGTTAATAAATCACCATTTTTTTCTGAAATTGCTGCAACACCACTTAATGTAGAGGCTACAGTAGTCTCAGCTTCTGCTAAGAGCTTAATCATTTCTTTGTCACTTATTTTTCCATCACTTTCTAAAACTTTTGAATCAGCAACCATTTTCCCAAGCATTCCATTAGCATGCCCACCAATAGCTTTAATTCTTTCTGCTAACTCATCTTGGGCTTCAAAATGATCTTCATAAATTTTCTGGAATAATTCGTGTAGGGGACCAAAAGCCATCCCAGTTACATTCCAATGAAAATTTTGGGCCATCATTGTTGTTACTACTAATTCTGAAATACTTTGGTTCAGAGCCTCAGATATTGCACTAATTGAATCAGCGCTCAAAATTCTTTCTGTCTGTCCCATTGGCTACTCCTTATGTTGCTATAGAGAATTCAAGTCTTTTACTAGACCATCTATTAAGAAAGATATATATGACCTTTTGTTTAAATTTTCTACCCTACTGTTAATTAAAAATTTTATACTCATTTGATCATTTGATTGATAACTAGTTATAAGACTAGTTATCCATTGTTCGTCAAAACTAAGATTTTTTTCTCCTGGATTTCTAAAAATAGGTTTTTTACCGAGGACTTCCTCAAGGGTTCTTAAAATATTATAAGCAAAATAACGGGCTGATTTTTTTTTATCGATCTGAATCAGTTTACAAGCCTCATCGATACTAATTCGTGATTCTTTTCTACAACCAATCATTAAGAAACGTAACTTATTTACTACATGAATGATTTCGTCATTTTCACAAATGTTAAATTGTGAATTTAATTTTTCAATACAATTATCTGATAAATTCATTTTTTTTTAAACACTCCCCGATAACAATATAATATTATTTTTAAAAAATCATCAAATAACTTTTATAAATTTAAATTATTTTTTTTAATTTCCAAAATTATGTTGTAGTATTTTTAATTTATAAAGTAACCTAATCAAAAATAAATAAATAATTGTTTTAGAATTACCTACCTCTAAAAGGATGATAAAATGAGTAATAAATCAAAAAATAAGAAAAAAAATATAAAAAAACTTTTAAAGAAAAAATATGAAAGTGAGTTGCAACGTCTTCATTTTGAATTAATTAAATTACAGGAATGGGTAAAAAAATCTGGAAAAAGAGTTGCCATCATTTTTGAAGGTAGAGATGCAGCTGGAAAAGGTGGTGCAATTTCTCGCATAATTTCACCTCTAAATCCAAGGCTTTGTAAGGTGATTGCTCTTGGAACACCAACAGAAAGAGAAAAAGGTCAATGGTATTTTCAAAGATACATTCAACACCTGCCAACAGCAGGTGAAATAGTGATTTTCGATAGAAGTTGGTATAACAGAGCTGGTGTAGAGAGAGTTATGGGCTTTTGTTCTGAACCTCAATATAACAATTTTTTAACCTCTTGTCCAATTTTTGAAAATTTATTGATTCAAGATGGTATAAAATTGATTAAATATTGGTTTTCAGTAAGTGATGAAGAACAAGAAAATAGGTTTCAAGAAAGGGCAAGTAATCCCTTAAAGAATTGGAAGCTAAGTCCCATGGATTTAGAGTCTAGGAATAGGTGGGTTGAATATAGTAAAGCTAAAGACTTAATGTTTGAACATACTGATACGGATAGAAGTCCTTGGTGGGTTGTTGATGGTGAGGATAAAAAGAGAGCTAGATTAAATTGTATAGAGCATTTGCTTAGCCAATTTGAATATTCAGATTTTAAAAAATCAAAAGTAAAATTACCTGCAAGAAGAGAAATTAAAAAATTATCTAGGCCTCCTATTGACAGTCAAAAGTTTGTTCCAAGGATTTGGTAGGGAAATACGGTTATCATAAAGAAATTCACCTTATAGCTTTACCAAGGTATTTCATTGCCGTCATAATTTAAAAATTGACCACTATTTTTGATGTCAGTATTAGAAATTACAGTCATCATACCATTTACACTTTCATCAACTGATATTAGTGCATTTGGTCCGCCCATGTCAGTTCTTACCCAACCTGGATGTAGGGATATAACTGAAATTCCTAAAGGCTTTAAATCTACTGAAAGTGACTTGACCACTTGATTAAGTGCAGTTTTAGATGATCTATATATATACATACCTCCGCCTCTGTTATCTTCTATTGAACCAACTTTTGAACTCAAAAAATAAATTTTTTTATCAGAGCTTTTTTCAATATTTTTTATAATTGATTGTGTTATGATAAGGGGCGCTATTAAATTTACTTTGAGAACTTCCAACCAAGGTTTCAATGATACAGCTTTAAAATGCTGACTTGAATCTCCAATAACTCCTGCATTGTTTATAAAAATATCTATGGGTTCATCAACTAGAAAATTTGACAAAAGATTTGATGAATTTTCGTCTAGTAAATTCACTTCAAAAATTTCTAGACTATGAGGATATTTTTTTTTGTATATCATAAGATCATCTGACTTAGAAAGATTTCTGGTTGTACAAAAAACTTTAACATTTTTTTCCAAAAATTTTTTAACAAATCCAAGTCCTAGACCTCTATTTGCACCTGTAATGAGAATATTTTTCATGATTTAATATTTTCCTCCTAATATCAAAACTAAACTATAATAGTTACTTCCATAGAAAAATTAGTTTTTTTAAAATATTTCAAAATAATTTCAATATTTCAATTAATAAATGAAATTACTTTTAATTTTAATTATTGGATTTAGATTAGAAAAATTTTTTTAGATAAAGCAATAAATCTGTATAACAAGATGTAAATTTCATATATATTTTTAAAAAAATAGTCTATTTAAGTAAAAGTAAAATTGCTTAAATTTGGTAGGATAAGTTTAAAAAAAATTTATGGCTGCTTAGGACTGAAGTAAGTTAATGTAACAAGAATAGTATATAAAAAATATTTATTTAAAGCTTGATTAAATGATCGAAGTAAAAAAAATAACACCTACTATTGGAGCAGTCATAGAAGGTGTAAATTTTTCAAAACCAATTGATAAAAAAGTTTTTGATAACATTTATGATATTTTAATTGAGAACCTAGTAATCTTTTTTAGAAATACCAACATCTCAGCAAATGCTCATTTAGAATTTGCAAAGAACTTTGGTAAATTAGACGAACCTCATCCAGTTTATCCCAGTGTTGAAGGTTTTAGTAGAATAGTTAAATTAGAAAATGATGAAAATTCACCACCTGACACAGATGCTTGGCACACAGATCTAACTTTCAAACTTCAACAACCATTTGCATCAGTACTAGTAGCTCGTTCTGTTCCAGAAATAGGTGGTGACACACTTTGGTCTAGTTGTTATGCAGCTTATGAAAGACTTTCTTCTGGAATGAAAACAGATTTTGAGAAGATTAAATGCATCCATGACATGGGTGACTTTAGAAATACACTTGCACAGTCAATAAATGATAAATCAGGTGTTGATCGTTTAAATGAAGGTATGTCTAAATTTGGTCAAAATATACGTAATCTAATAGAAAAGCATCCAATTAGTGGGAAAAAATATCTTAACTTTAATGAGACATTTGTTTCACACATAATAGGTTTGACTATGAATGACAGTAATGCATTAAAAACATTTTTAACCAATCATATGAACAAACCTGAGGATCAAATTCGTTGGAATTGGAAATCAGGCGATATGGCTATGTGGGATAACCGAGTTACTATGCATTATGCTACTGCTGATTATCTCCCTAGTTATAGGTGCATGAATAGAGTAACTATTATTAACGACAAAAGATGTAAATAGTATTTATTAATGGTCAAAAAGCGTGACTTTATTCAGCTAAGTATGGATTTTAAATGAATATATCAAATAAAAAAAAATCAGAATTTCAAATTATATAAAGCACCTTCTATATATTTATTTTTTTCTTTTCTAATTTTTGTTTTTTTAAAGTTTATCATTGTAAAATTAAATTTTTCACAAAGACTTTTAATATAATTTTTAGAATGTGAATATCTACCAGTTTTTTCCAGGATGTAACTATTCTTGATGTTATGCTCAGTAGAGAATACAAGATGGCCAGATTTTTTATTCCTTTTTTTTATCAATCTGAAAACTTCATGCAAATCGCCAACATATATAAAAACATCTGCAGCAAGGAAATAATCAAAATTAAGAGTATGTGTTTTTAAATAATCAATAATTTCAGTTTGAATTAATTTATTATAAATTTTCTTTTGTTTTGCTTCTTCAATCATGTAAGTTGATAAATCGACGCCCTCTATATAATTACAGTGTTTTTTAAACTCTAATCCAACCAGCCCAGTGCCGCATCCAAGATCCAAAATAGTACCAAGGGACTTAAATGAATTATTTATAAGTAGATTTTTAATCTCTCTTGGAATATTATAATTTAAATTATGTACCAATGACTTTTCAAAATTCTTGGCATAATAATCAAATAAACTTGTTATATATTCTTTTGGTGCAGATTTTGTAGTGAAACCTAAAAGTGAGTTATACAAATGTGAAGCAGTTTGATGACTGGGATCAATTTTCAAGCACATATTAAAATTTCTAGCAGCCTTTTTTAATAATCCAACTTTTGTTAAATTAATACCAAGATTATAATAAATTTCAGCATTTTTTGGGTCAAACTTTAGGGCTTTGGTAAAATACCTTACAGCAAATTTTGAAATATTTATTTTACTGTATAAAACCCCCAAATAAAAATATGAATCAGAATTTTTTGGGTATAGTCTTATTGATTTTCTTAGTACTTTTTTAGCTTCCTCATATTTTTGTAATTTAGTTAGGATAGTTCCTAGACTGATATAACCATCCGCTAATTCAGGATTTATTTGTATAACCATCTTAATTATTTTTTCTGCTTCCTCATATTTTTGTAATTTAGTTAGGATAGCTCCTAGACTGATATAACCATCTACTAATTCAGGATTTATCTGTATAACCTTTTTTAGTATTTTTTCTGCCTCTTTATTTTGTTCATTTTTTCCTAATGTTATTCCCATATTGTTATGGGCTTCATAGTAGTCAGAATTTAATTTTATTGCTTGTTTATAATTTTCAATAGCCTGATTGTATTTTTTAAGCTTCTGATAAACATTTCCAATATTATTATAGGCTTCAGCATAGTTTGGTTTGAGTTCTATTGCGCGTTCAAAAACTTCTAAAGCTTTTACATATTCTCCTAAGTCAATGAGAGTAGCACCCAGGTTATTATAAGCATGAGGATGGTTAGGACGAAGTTCAATTACTTTTCTAAAAAGTTTAACAGCTTCTCCTCTGTCCCCCTTTTCATAAGATATAGCACCCAAAATGTTGTAAAAAGAATAAGTATTGGGGTATGTTTGGATTAATTGTGAAGACCTAGATAACACATCCTCATATTTCTTTTGGTGATAAAGCGTAACGAGAGCATTAACAACTTCTTTAGGAGCTGTTTCACTATTTGTTTCTTCTAGCATGCGACCCTTAATGATTTAAATATCAATCTAATCATGTTCGCAATTATTATACCATTATTGAGTAAAGACCTTAAACTTGGAAGTAAGTGATTTATGTGAAGGATTATCGAATTTTGCATACCTTCAACTTCATTCTACTGTAACTGGTTACTTTCAAAGCGCGATTTAACTTATACTTTTTATCGCTACTTTTTTATTAAGTTTTCGTATTTTTATTGTAAAAGTTTTGAACTTCTGTTTGTAGTTTATTTGAGCTATCTATTAATTTGTAGTATAGAACTTTAACCTTAATACAAGAAGCTAGACATCGGGATATCAGTATGGGATGTTGTTTTATTCTAATTGAAACAAGTCGTTTAGTAATTGATCACTTTAAAAAAACTGATTTTTACGATTGGGCAAAAATAGAGAATGATGTAGACGTCAGACACTTTTCTGAAGGATCTGCAACTACTGAATTATTTAAACCTAAGGAATGACTGTGTTTACTAATCAAAATTAAAAGCGATGTTCATGAAAGAATCTTCATCTGTTATGGCTGATGTTATCAATACATGAGATCGGAATGTGATTATGTTTCCAAAAGACTATTTTTATCTTGTAAGTATTTGATTATAAGGGATAAAAGATGGTACGCCCTAGGGGAATCGAACCCCTCTTTCCAGAATGAAAATCTGGCGTCCTAACCGATAGACGAAGGGCGCGCACAGATACTTATTAATTCGGTATTAAAATAGGTGCAAGATTTTTTTTTATGAATTAGCTAATGCAATATCTTTAACCAGAAAATTTGGTTCTTTTTTGCCCAACCAATCATTAATTTCAATATTTCCTGCAAAATGATAAGTAGATTCAAGGTTTTCATACAAAAAAATACCTGCTTTATGATCTAATGCTCTAAAAAAAATAGATTGTATTTTTCTATAACTCGCATCATAAATGTAAAATTTAAGATGCTTATTACTTAATAACTTACACCATTTTATTTTACAGTTTTTAATTACGAAAATGGGTGTGGGGGCATCTGGTCCAAATGGTCCAGCTTTATCCATATCTTCAATTAAATTCAAAGAAATTGAATTAATTGAGATAACAGAATTAATTTTTAAGGTAGAAAGTTCAGTATTATGTTTTTTTTGCTCTGACAAAATATTTGTTAATCTATCCATTGCTATATCAATTTTTTTTTCTTCCACTGTTATACCTGCAGCTTTAGAATGACCGCCTCCCTTTAATATCAATTTTTCCTTAGCTAATTGACTAACTGCATTTCCTAAGTTGTGATAAGGATTTGATCTTCCAGAACCCTTTGCAATACCATCTTTGTCAACAGATATAATAAAACAAGTTCTATTAAATTTATCAAGTAATCGGGAAGCAATTATGCCAGTAATTCCTGGTTTAAAATCCCTACTTACAACCCAAATAAAGTCATTTTCTAATTGCTTATTTTTAATAAGTTCAAAGGCCTTTTCAGTCATTTCATTTTCTAAAATTTTTCTATTTTCATTTAGACTCTCAAGTGTTTGAGCAATTTTGTAGGCTTTATCTTGATTACTTTCAATTAACAACTCAACTCCTAGCATTGAAGAGCCTAGCCTTCCACCTGCATTAATTTTAGGTCCCAAAGTGAATCCAAGATGTTTAGTTTTAATGGGCTTTGAGATATTACTGATTTCAATAAGGGATTTAATTCCAATATTCTTTTCCATTTCAATTATCCGCAATCCACTCTTTACAAATGCTCTATTTAATTCAACTAGAGGTACTACATCTGCAACAGTAGCTAGTGCTACTAAATCTAAATAGTGTAGAATATCAGGTGCGCAAAATTCAGAATTTTTTAATTCTCTATTTAAGGCTACGAGAAATAAAAAAGTCACTCCAGTAGCACACAAATATTTTAGTAAAGACTTTTCATCTAAACGATTAGGGTTAACTAATGCATCTGCTTTTGTTTTATCATCACCTCCTTGATGGTGATCAATAACAATGACAGAACAGTCATTTTTTTTGCTTCAATAATAGGGTTATCAGAAACAGATCCACAATCTACACAAATTATTACATCATGGCCTAATGACAACTTAGTCATAGCCTCAATATTTGGTCCATATCCCTCTTTTTCTCTATCTGGAACATAAATAGTTGGTTTTAATTTAAAATTTTCAAACCATTTATAAAGCATAGCAGCAGCAGCTCCACCATCAACATCGTAATCTGCAAATATGGCAATTCTTTTTTTATTTCTAATTGCTTCAATTATAATTTTAATTGCCTTATCAATATCCAATAGTAAGGAGGGATCTGGCATACTAAATTTTATTTTAGGGTTTAGAAAATTATCTACTTGATTAATTTCAACACCTTTTTGTGCTAAAAATAATGCCAAAGGATAAGATAAAGGGTATACTTGCTGAAAATTGGTTGCTAGCTTTTGAATATTTTTTGTTGGCTTAAGCCAAATTTTGTTACTAAGTGAAAATTTAGAATCTAAAAAAATATCACTATTATTAATCATGAAAATTTTTGTTGATATAATAATCTTCTGACTGAACCAGTTTTAGATCTCATTAATATAGTTTCAGTTTCTAATATATTTCCATCCCATTTTGCCCCACGTAAAATTGAGCCGTCTGTAACTCCTGTAGCAGCAAATATTACATCTTTGGTTACCATATCTTCAAGAGAATAAATTTTATTAAAATCTTCAATACCAGTTTTTATAGCTCGTTTTTTTTCTAGGTCGTTCCTAAATATTAATTTTCCCTGAATATTACCACCAAGACATTTCAATGCAGCAGCTGCTAAAACACCTTCTGGAGCTCCACCACTACCCATGTACATATCTATGCCAGTTCTCTCCGTGTTGGCACAATGTATTACTCCGGCAACATCACCATCTGTTATTAGTCTTAGTCTTGCCCCTGTTGAGCGAATCTCTTCTATTAAAATTTGGTGTCTTGGTCTTTCTAGAACGCATATCATTAAGTCACTTGGGTTACAGCCTTTAATTTTTGCAAGCTTTTTTATTCTTTCTGTAGGAGACATCTCAAGTGTAATGGAATCCTTGCTATACATAGATCCATAAGCAATTTTTTCCATATAAACATCAGGAGCATTTAATAGTGATCCTTTCGGCCCCATTGCAATCACAGTGAGTGCGTTGGGCATATCTTTTGCTGTTAAATTAGTTCCTTCTAAGGGATCAAGTGCAATATCTACAGCAGGTCCATTACCACTTCCCACTAATTCGCCAATGAAAAGCATGGGAGCCTCATCTCTCTCTCCCTCTCCAATTACTATCTTCCCATTAATGTCTAACATATTTAATTGGGTTCTCATTGCATCAACAGCTGCTTGATCAGCAGCTTTTTCATCCCCTGCACCAATGAATTTAGTAGCAGCAATTGCAGCTGCTTCAGATACTCTTGCAAGACCAAGCGATAATAATCTGTCGTTAAATTCTACTTTTGTTTCCATTTAGTAATTACTATTTCAAAATTCTTCTATTTTTATAATTACAGGTTCATTTATACAAATTTCTAAATTACTTATTTCATCTATTGCAGGATTAAGAAAATTTTTGGTAGTAGGATGTGTTACAATTAATATAGGAGCGGTTTCTCCAATATGGTGTAGCTGGTTCATTCTATTAATTGAAATTTTGTATTTACCTAAGATAGCACTTAATTGGGCTAAAGTACCAGGCTTGTCAATAAGCAAGAACCTAAGATAAAAACTTGAAGGAAACTCTTTCTTTTTATTTATTGGTAGCTCAAGATGATTTGCATTTATTCCAAAAACATTTGTTTTTTTACCATTTGATATGTCAATTATGTCAGCTGCAACGGCTGAAGCTGTTGGACCAGATCCAGCACCTGGTCCCATATAATATGTCCTTTCAGAGCAATCGCTTTCAACCATTATCAGATTTGTTCCACCCTCAAGTTTTCCAAATATACTATCTTTAGGTACAAGGCATGGTTCTACTTCCTGAATAATTCCATCATCTGATTTTAATGCAAAGGCGATCAATTTAATTTTATAACCCATGGATCGTGCATTTTTTATATCTATTAAAGAAATATTTTGAATACCTTTTGTGATTACATTTTCAAAGTTTATTCTTGTCCCAAATGCACATGTAGCAAGTATAGAAATTTTATGCGCACTATCTATTCCACCAACATCCAAGTTAGGATCTTTTTCTACATAACCTAATTGTTGAGCCTTTTTAAAAACTGCCATGTATTCTTTTTCTTCTTTTTCCATCTGGGTTAAAATATAATTACATGTACCATTAATTACCCCGTAGACTTTTGAAATAGAGTTTCCACTTAGAGACTCCTTTATAGCTTTAATTATTGGTATCCCTCCAGCAACTGCAGCTTCAAAATTTAAACAAACTTTTTGTTCCTCTGCCAATAGAGCTAGATAGTGCCCATGTTTTGCTATTAATGCTTTGTTTGCAGTAACTACATGTTTTTTATTAAGTAATGATTTTTCGACTATTGACTTTGCAGGATTTTCCTCGCCTCCAATTAATTCAACCACAAGATCTATTTCTTTATCATCAGTAATATCAAAAGGATCTTGCACCCATTTAAATTGCTTAAGGTCTAGATCTCTTTTTTTGGTTTGATTTTTTGCACAAATAGCTGCTATAGATATTTCTCTTTCTGACCTAGAAAATATTAATTTTTTATTTTTCAATAGGCACTGAATTAATCCTACGCCAACTGTACCGAGTCCAATTATTCCAATATTTAGCGGTTTTATGCCCAAGAATTTCTACCCTTATAATATCTATTTGAATGATGAATAGCTAGTTACTAAGTTATGTTATACAATAAAAAAATTATAAATCATCTGAAAATTTTAAATATTTTTATTTTATAAATTTAAACAGGAAATAAAAATTATTTATCCAGATATTAATTTTTTAACATTTTTTGCTGCTTGTTTGATCCTATGCTCATTTTCAACAAGTCCTATTCTAACAAAACCTTCTCCATATTCGCCAAAACCAATACCAGGTGCAACAGCTACTTCAGCTTCCTGCATTAAGATTTTTGCAAACTCCATAGAACCTAGATTTTGAAATTTTTTAGGAAGAGGAGCCCATGCAAACATTGTCGCTGATGGTTTTGGTATTTCCCAACCAGCACGTGACATAGCTGAAATTAAAGTATCTCTTCTATTCTTATATTCATTTCGGATTTTATCAATATAGCCCTTTGGGCTATTTAGTGCTTCCACTGCAGCAACCTGAACAGGAGTAAATGCACCATAATCTAAGTATGATTTAATTCTAGTTAAAGCATTTATCAGATGTTTATTACCTACAGCAAAACCAACTCTCCAGCCAGCCATTGAAAAAGTTTTTGACATAGATGTAAATTCAACCGAAATTTCTTTTGCTCCCTCTATCTGTAAAATAGATGGAGGAGGGTTGTCCTCAAAATAAATCTCAGCATATGCTAAATCTGATAAAATCCAAATCGAATGTTTTTTTGCAAAGGCAACTAGTTCTTTATAAAAATCTAAATCACATAGTTGAGCCGTTGGGTTTGAAGGAAATGATATTACAATGGCTATAGGTTTAGGAATAGAATGAGCGACTGCCCTAGAAAGTGATTTCATATATTCTTCTGGGTCAAAAATACCATTATTGATTGATGGTATATGTCGCAATGTTCCTCCTGCTATCATAAAACCATATGCATGTATTGGATATGTAGGATTAGGTACTAGTGCTAAGTCTCCAGGAGCAGTAATAGCTGACGCCAAGTTAGCCAAACCTTCCTTTGAACCCAAGGTTGTAATAATTTCTGTTTCTGGATCTAGAGCTACTCCAAATCTATTATCATAGTATTTTGCTTTAGCTTTTCTTAATCCAGGTATTCCTCTAGATGCAGAATATCTATGAACTTTGGGTTTTTTTGATGTTTCTATAAGCTTATTAATAATATGTTTGCCTGCATCTATATCAGGGTTTCCCATACCAAAATCAATGATATCAACGTTTTTTTTTCTAAGATCGGCCTTAAGGCTGTTGATCTCAGAAAAAATATAAGGTGGAAGCCTTTTAATTCTATAAAACTCTTCTCTCATTTATAAATTTACCTATATAAATATTAAAAAATTTAAGTTAACATCCTATTTGACAGTAAACTGAATTAAAAGCAAATCACCTATTTCAATAAATGGGATAGTTTTTACAAAGTTCTAAAACTTTATTCTTAATTGATAATTCTACTTCTTGATTATTATCAATTCCATTTATCTGTAATTGTTCTAATACATCTGCAATCCAGTTTCCAATATTAGCAAAATCACTTACTCCAAAACCTCTTGTTGTTCCTGCCGGAGTACCTAATCTTATTCCAGATGTAACCATAGGTTTTTCAGTATCAAAAGGAATACTATTCTTATTACAAGTAATATTTGCGTTGCCCAAGCTTTTTTCAGCTTCATTCCCTTTTATTTTTTTAGATCCTACATCAACAAGTATAACATGTGTATCTGTTCCACCTGTAACAATTCTAAAGCCTCTTTTTTCTAATGTATTCGAAAGAGTCTTTGCATTTATAATAACATTCTCTTGATAGATTTTAAAATCAGATCTAAGAGCTTCACCAAATGCAACTGCTTTAGCAGCTATTACATGCATTAAGGGGCCACCTTGAAGACCAGGAAAAACAGCTGAATTGAATTTTTTAGCAAGATCTTCATTATTAGTTAGAATAATTCCCCCTCTCGGTCCTCTTAAAGTTTTGTGCGTAGTACTAGTAGCTACGTCCGCAAATTCAAGAGGGTTTGGATGGCTACCGGTTGCGGCTAAACCAGAAAAGTGTGCCATATCTACCATTAAATAAGCACCAACCGTATCAGCTATTCTTCTAAACTCTTTAAAATTTATTTGTCGAGGTATTGCAGATCCTCCAGCAATTATTAATTTTGGTCGATGAGATTTGGCTAATTCTTCAACTTGAGCATAATCAATAAGCTCGCTTTCTTTATTAACTCCATAGTGTATTGCATTAAACCATTTACCTGACATATTTGGTTTTGCTCCATGAGTTAAATGTCCTCCAGCTGATAAGTCCATTGCTAAAAAAGTATCACCTGGTTTCATTAATGACATAAATACTGCTTGATTTGCTTGACTTCCAGAATTTGGTTGTACATTAGCAAACTTACAATTGAATAATTTTTTTATTCTTTCTATTGCAAGTTCTTCAGCAATATCTACATATTCACATCCACCATAGTAACGTTTTCCCGGATAACCTTCGGCATATTTATTAGTCATTACTGATCCTTGAGCCTGCATTACAGCTAAAGAAGTAATATTTTCAGAGGCAATCAACTCAATCTCTTGCTCTTGTCTTTTGTTTTCTTTTTCAATTGTCGAGTATAATTCTGGATCAGACACACTAAGGCTTTGAGTGAAAATTTGTTTTTTTCTTTGCATAAGCATTGGTAAACCCTCTGTATGAATTAATTATTTAGATTTCAAAGTTCAAAAAAAATAGAAATATATAGATATTGTATAAATCTTCAATTAACAATAGTTTTAGCTCTATTTTTTTTTAAAAATAATATCTATTATCTTTATTGTTAAATTATTGAGCTAAATAATTTGTTTTAATAATCTTTGGTTATAATATTGCTTGTCTTGAGGTATACTACATGAAATATAAAAAGCCCCATTTTATTGCTGATAATACTAAAGCAGCTAAAAATTCATTAGATATTATCAAAAAACAATATAATTTTTTTTCTCAATCTGAGACTGATATTATTGTCGTTTTGGGAGGAGATGGATTTATGCTTGATATACTAAAAGAATATCAGGACTTAGGTTTGCCATTTTATGGAATTAATCAAGGAACTGTAGGATTTTTAATGAATCAAAATCAAGATAAAAATCTTTTAAAAAAATTAAATGAGGCTGAAGAAACTATTATACATCCACTTAAAATGCATGCTAAGAAATTAGATGGAAGTATAGAAGATTATCTTGCAATAAACGAAATTTCCATTTTGAGATCTGGTTCTCAAGCTGCAAAATTAAAAATAGTAGTAGATGACTTAGTGAGATTAGAAGAATTGGTTTGTGACGGAGCATTAGTTTCTACACCAGCTGGTTCTACAGCATATAATTATTCTGCACATGGTCCTATTTTACCAATAGACTCTAATATTCTGGCATTGACTGCAATGGCTGCTTTTAGACCAAGAAGATGGAGGGGTGCTTTAATTCCTTCAAAAGCAAAGATAGAATTTTTAATAAAAGAACCTAATAAAAGACAAGTCTCGGCTTTTGCGGATAGTAAAGAGGTAAAAAATATAAGTAGTGTAAAGATATTATGTGAAAATAATATTTTTTATAAATTACTATTTGATCAGGGTCATGGTCTTCAAGAAAGAATTTTAAGAGAGCAATTTTTTTAAATTAAACTAATTTATATCTAAGGGGAAAAGGTTGAAACTCACATCAAAAATTTTGCTGTTTTGTATTTTTTCAATATCATTTTTGATATTAATTTTCTATTTTTTTAGTGATATTTTACGACCATTTATATTTGGATTTTTGTTGGCATATTTTTTAGATCCAATTACTGATAAAATCGAAAGATTAAAAATTCCACGATTTTTAGGAGCACTTTTTTTAATCTTGCTAACATTTTTAATTTTTATATTTTTCTTTTTATTCATCATGCCAGTTTTCTACAAACAATTTTATCAGTTCATACAAATACTCCCAATTTTTTATGAGTCGACTTTGAGTTTTATAGAAATGAATTTAGAAAGCTTTGCTGGAAAAAAAATAGAATTAGATAAGAATGTTAAAAATTTTCAAAATAACATTAGAGACAATCTAGGATTTTTATTTGAAGGTATTCTATCTTCTACTCTAAGTATCTTTAATTTTATACTGAATTCATTTATCACTCTTATATTAACCTTTTATCTTTTATTGGATTGGGATAGATTGGTTAAATTTGTATCCAGTTTAATACCAAATAATCAAAAAAAAAATATTTCTAAAATATTTACTGATATAGATTTTGTATTGTCTAAATTATTTAGAGGTCAACTTTCAGTATGTTTTATTTTATCCATTTATTATGGGTTTTCATTGTTTATTGTAGGTCTTGAGGGGGGGTTGATTTTAGGTCTTTTTGCGGGAATAGTTTCATTTATACCATTCATAGGAGCTGTAGTTGGGGGTGGTTTAGCAGTGTTATTGAGTATTTTTCAGTTTTTTGAAACTCCTTTCTTTATATTCTTAATTTTGATAATTTTTATAATAGGACAAATTATTGAAGGAAATTTTCTGACTCCAAAGCTTGTGGGTAGATCAGTTGGAATACATCCCATTTGGTTAATATTATCACTTGCTTTTTTTGGAAAAATCGGCGGTATGACTGGTTTAATTTTAGCACTACCGATTACAGCTATTTGTGGTGTATTGTCTCAATATTTTTTAAAATTTTATTATTCAAGCGCTTTTTTTAATTCTAAAGGGACGTAAATTTGGGTGAACAATTAATTTTAAATCTTACTAAACGTAGCGCTTTTAATAGAGAAGATTTTTTTGTTTCTACAACGAATAAATTTGCTATAAAAATTATGGATAATTGGAAAAATAGTTTTAGTAGTGGCCTTATAATTGTGGGTCCACCTGCTAGTGGAAAAACTCATTTAGCTGCAGTTTGGTCAAAAGAAACTTCAGCTAAATCTTATGATATTTCTACTTTTTTTGAAACTGATTTCAATCAGTTAATTGAAGAAAATTTCATTGTATTGGAAGACGTTGAAAAGTTAGAATTTCTATCTGAGGAAAATAGATTATTAATCGAAGAAAATATTTTACACATTTTTAATAACTTAACTGAAAAAGCTGGAAAGATTTTGTTTACTTCTTCAAAATTTCCAAGATATTGGAATATTGGATTAAAAGATCTTCTTTCAAGACTTATGTCTTTAAATATATTAGAATTAAATATACCTGATGATAATCTTTTAGCAGCTGTAATGGCAAAACAATTTTATGATAGACAAATTATAGTAGAAGATGATGTGTTAAAATATGCTATTTCCAGAATGGAAAGATCTTTTTTGTTTGCAAAAAAACTAGTAGAAGAATTAGATATTGAAGCTTTAAAGATGAATAGGCCAATTAAAAAAAAAATGGTTAATAAAATTATAGAAAAAATAAATTCTAAAACTTAAGTAAATTCCAGGAGTATAAACTTGATTAAAAAAAGAAATGGTATTAATGCTAATTTTTTAAATAACTTAGAATATAAATCTCAATTTATAAATGGATTAGATAAAAATTCTGTTAAAAGATTTTTTAATCGTGAACTTTCGTGGATTGCTTTTAATAATCGGGTATTAGAAGAAGCTGGAAACAATAAAGTACCGCTATTAGAGCGTGTAAGATTCTTGGCAATTTCTGCTGAAAATTTAGATGAATTTTATTCTGTAAGGGTTGCTGGACTTAAGGAATTAGTTAGAGAAAATTTGTCTCGTATAAGCATAGATGGATTATTGCCTCAAGAGCAGATTGAAAAGATTGAAAAGCTAACAAGATCACTTATAGAGAAACAGCAAATTATATGGAAAGATTTATTATCTGAGCTTAAGAATTCTGGTATATGTATACTTTCGAAGCAGGAGTTGCTTGCCTCTGATTTAAAATCTTTAGAGAAATATTTTACAGATCAAGTATTTCCTCTTATTACACCTTTGGCAATTGATCCTGCTCATCCATTCCCTTTTATTACGTCTGGTGGTTTTACCCTTGCTGTAAGATTAAAAAGGTTAACAGATGGTTCTTTTTTTGAAACATTGATACCAATTCCTTCTCAAATCCCACGCTTTCATAGGTTGGCAAATGGTAAAAAGAGAGAGATTAGATTTATACCTTTAGAAGTTATTTTGGACAAATTTTTACCTATTATTTTTCCTGGATATAGTATTTTTGGGAAGTGTACATTTAGAATTTTAAGAAATAGTGATTTAGAACTCGAAGAAGAAGCTGAAGATTTAGTTCGTGAATTTGAAACAGCTCTAAAGAAACGAAGACGTGGTGATGTAGTAAGCTTAACTATATCAAGAGATTCTCCTAAAGAGCTCTTTGATTTAGTTACTGGTTCTTTGTCTGTACTTGCAGAAGAGATCATCCAAGTTGAAGGAGTTATAGGTATGACTAAGCTTTCTGAGCTTGTTATCTCTGATAAGCCCAATCTACTTTGGAAACCTTTTAAACCAAGGAGCCCAGAAAGAGTTGAGGAAAATAATGGAGATATATTCGCCACTATTAAAAGAAAAGATATGCTATTACATCATCCTTATGAGTCTTTTAATGTTGTTGTTAGCTTTTTACAGCAAGCAGCAAATGATCCAAATGTTGTTGCTATAAGACAGACCCTATATAGAACGAGCAGGAATAGCCCAATTGTTAAAGCACTATGCGAAGCTGCTGAAGCAGGGAAGTCAGTTACTGCATTAGTAGAGCTTAGAGCTCGTTTTGATGAAGCCGCTAATATTCATCAGTCTCGGGCTTTAGAAAGGTCTGGAGCACATGTCGTGTATGGTTTTTTGGATTTAAAAACGCATGCAAAGATTTCCATTGTCGTGAGAAAAGAAGGAAGAAAATTGGTATCCTACACACACTTTGGAACAGGAAATTATCATCCAATAACTGCAAATTTTTACACCGATTTAAGTTTTTTTACAAAAGAACCAAGTCTTGCAAGAGACGCTACGAAGGTATTCAACTATGTATCAGGTTATATAGAGCCTACTGATTTTGAAAATATAAGTTTAGCTCCAATAGATTTAAAAAAAACAATTTTACAAAACCTTTCAAACGAAGTTCGATTAGCAAAACAAGGAAAACCTGCTAGAGCCTGGATAAAGCTCAATTCCTTAGTTGAAAAAGATGTAATAGATGCGATGTATGATGCTAGCAATGCTGGTGTGAAAATTGATTTAGTTGTGAGAGGTATTTGTGGTCTTAGGCCTGGTATTAAAGGCTTGTCAGAAAATATAAGAGTAAAATCGATAGTGGGAAGATTTTTGGAACATTCTAGAATTGCTTGTTTTGGAAATGGTTCAAATCTACCTTCTTATGAATCTAGAGTCTATATTTCTTCAGCAGATTGGATGAGCAGGAACTTGAATAGAAGAGTGGAAGTATTAGTAAAGATAGATAATAATACTGTTAAAGCACAAATTGTTGACCAAATCATGGCAGCAAACCTTAGAGATCAAGCACAGTCATGGGTTTTACAACCAGATGGTTCATATATTAGAGACAACATTTTGACAGAAAAAAAATTCTCTTGTCACGATTTTTTCATGCAAAATCCTTCACTCTCAGGAAGAGGAAGAGCATTGAGAAAAAATCCTCCTAAGTTATTAATTGAAAATTAAAGATTTATTCAAATTAAGTAAGGCTACTTTTTAAAAATACAATGATAGGTTTCGCTAACAAAAAAATTGAAGATAAAATACTTCAAAGAACAGGAATTGTTGATATAGGATCAAATACAATAAGGTTAGTAGTTTTTGAAGGTCCCTCAAGATCTCCACGATATTTTTATAATGAAAAGGTAAATTGTGAATTAGGTATAGGTTTAAGGCGTACTGGTTATTTGAGTGCTAAAGGGCAAAAAAAAGCTTTTAAAGCAATACAGCGTTTCAATACAGTGTTAAAAACCATGAACATAGTTGAAATATATTTTGTTGCTACTTCAGCAGTTAGGGATGCAAAAAATGGAAAAGAATTCATAGAAATAATTGAAAAGAAATTTAAAATTAAAATATATGTTATCTCTGGTAAAGATGAAGGAGTTTTAGCAGCTTCAGGCGTTTTATTAGGTGTCCCAAAAGCAACTGGCATCGTATGTGATATTGGTGGATCATCTTTAGAGCTTGCGTATTTGGAAAATGGTAAAATTAAAATAACTCAATCGTTTGAATTAGGTCCTTTAGCTTTACAAGATTATCAAAAAATAGGAAAATCAAAACGTGAGGTTATTACTAAAAAACTTTCTAAAATAAACAAATCTTTTCCTAGTAATATTAATTCATTGTTTTTAGTCGGAGGTTGTTGGAGAGCAATGGCAAAAATTCATATGAATTTAACCGATTATCCTTTAAAAGTTTTGCAAGGATATAAAGTCTTGGTAAATAAGTTTGATTCTACAATAGAAAATATATCTAACTCAAAAACTTCTGAACTATTGAAAATAACTTCTTCTTCTGAAGAAAGGGTAAAGCTTCTTCCAGATGCTTGCAAAGTTTTAAAAGTAATTTATGAAAAATTTTGTCCAAAAGAACTTTTTTTTTCAGGATATGGCATAAGGGAAGGTATTTTTTTTTCTCAATTTAGTGATAAAATAAGAAAACTAAATCCATTACTTCAAGCATGTTCATATCTTGAACAAAATAGATCAAGATATCCAGGGTTTGGTAGAACTTTATATGAATGGTTGCTACCTATTTTCCCAGAAATAGGAAATAGCCAAAAGGAGCTTTTTCTTGCTGCATGTTATTTACATGATACTATTTGGCAAGCACATCCAGATTATCGTTCTGAAGTATGTTTTGAAACAGTTACTGGTGCAAATCTAGGTGGAGTTGATCATAGCGGTAGGATTTTTTTGGCGTTGTCTTTAATGTCAAGATATAAAAAAACTGATTTTAATAAAATTGATAAGAAGTATTTGTTACTTTTAAATGCTAAAAAAATTAAAGAGGCTATAATATTAGGAGCTTGCATGCGCTTAGGTGCAATGCTTTCTGTCAATATTAAGGAAAACTTGAGAAAAACTAAAATCTATACTAAAGAAAATATAATCTATTTGAAGTTGATAAAGGAAGATAATTTACTTGGAGACTCAGTAGAAAAGCGTTTTAATCACTTAGGAAATTTGATGAACTTAAAATCAAAAATCATTCTTGTATAAGAAATTTTAGTGCAATATACGAATATTTTGTACTTACACAATAAAAATTAATTATTGCATACTAATTTAAAGGTTTAACATGTATTTATCTAAATACTTCTTACCCATTCTAAAAGAAAATCCATCTGAGGCTCAGATTGCTAGCCACCGTTTAATGCTAAGATCTGGTATGATAAAACAGTCATCAGCAGGTATTTATTCTTGGTTGCCTCTAGGACTAAAGGTTTTAAAAAAAATAGAAAATATTGTAATTGAAGAACAAATTGCTGCAGGTCATATTCCAATACTTATGCCAACAATTCAACCTGCTGAACTTTGGAAAGAAAGCAAAAGACTGGATGATTATGGCAAAGAGATGTTACGATTTGAAGATCGTCATGGTAGGTTAATGTTATATGGTCCAACGAATGAAGAGTTGGTAACTGATATTTTCAGATCATATATTTCTAGTTATAAAGAATTACCCAAAACTTTATTTCATATTCAATGGAAATTTCGAGATGAAGTAAGACCAAGATTTGGTGTTATGAGAGGTAGAGAATTTTTTATGAAAGATGGTTATAGCTTCGATAAGGATAAAAAATCTGCTATTCACGCCTATAATAGACATATGATAAGTTATTTAAAAACTTATGAAAGACTTGGTTTAAAGGCTATACCTATGAAAGCAGATACAGGTCCTATTGGTGGAGATTATAGTCATGAATTTTTGGTTTTAGCTACTACTGGAGAAAGTCAAGTTTTTTATGATAATGAAATATCTAATTTATCATTAGGGGATCATAAAATTGAATATGATAATCACTCAAATTTGGAAAAAATAGTAAATAAATTTACTACTCCTTATGCACGAACTGATGAAACTCATAACGTAAAGCTATTTGAAAAAATTCCAAAGACTAGACGAATGACTGGAAGGGGCATTGAAGTTGGTCAGATTTTTTATTTTGGAACAAAATATTCTGAATCAATGGGAGCAAAAATAGATCTTCCAAATGGCAAAAGTATACCAGTTGAGATGGGTAGTCATGGAATAGGGGTTTCTCGTTTAGTGGGCGCATTAATTGAAGCTAATCATGATCAGCAAGGTATCATTTGGCCATCGTCTGTTTCTCCATTTGATGCCGTTATAATTAATCTAAAACAAAACGACAAATTATGTGATGAAACCTCGATAAAAATTTATACTGCGCTTAAAGTAAATGGTTTTGATATTCTTTATGATGATAGGATTGAAAGTGTAGGAGCAAAATTTTCATCAATGGATTTAATTGGTATTCCTATACAAATAATTATTGGTCCTAGAGCTCTATCAGATGGTGTATTGGAAATTAAATTTAGAAAAGATGGAACTAGAAAAAATATTCCACTTTCGGATAATTTGATAGAATTAATAAATGAAATTAAGAAATAAACTCTAAATAAGAACTTTAAAATGGAGACAAAAAATTCAAAAAAATAAATTTTTTATATTTTCAAAATTAGAAATTTTGATAGCGTGGCGGTATTTAAGAGCTAAAAGAAGGGAAGGTGGTGTTTCTACTATAGCTTGGTATTCATTTTTAGGAGTTGCACTTGGAGTTGCTACTCTAATTGTTGTCCAGGCAGTCATGGTTGGTTTTAAGGAAGAATTCACTGATCGTATAATTGGTGCAAACCCACATTTGGTCATTAATAAAAGTATATTTGCTAATGGAAATAAAAAAATTAGTATTGAAGATAAAGATAATTTAATAAACAAAATTTTAAAAATAGAGAATATTATCCATGCATATCCAGTTATTTTAGGTCAAGTGATGGGTGCTAATAAAGGGAAATATTCAGGGTTACAAGTAGTTGGTATTGATATAAAGGATTTAAAAAAAATTGACTTAATTTCTAATCCTGAAAAAAAATTGGGTGATCTTAACAATTTTGATAGGGGAATTTCGATTGGAAATGGAGTTGCCATTAATCTTGAAATTGGAATAGATCAAAGCTTGCGACTTATCTCACCTGAAGGTTTGAAAACGTTATTTGGGACAACTCCGAGGATAGGTGATTTTTCAGTTAAATATATATTTAAGGTGGGTCGATATGATATTGATAGATATAGATTATACATGCCGCTTTTAGATGCTCAAATGTTCTTTAATAAAGAAAATAAAATAGATAAAATCAATATCCTTGTTGAGAACCCTAATAAGGTAAATGATATTCAACTGAGTTTAGAAAATTTATTAGGTAGTGATTATGAAGTTTGGACTTGGAAAGATTATTCTGGAGCGTTCCTTAATGCTTTAGATGTGGAAAGGCGGGTTATGTTTATTATTTTATCACTAGTAGTGTTAATAGCTGCGCTAAATATAATATCTGGCCTTGTTATGTTAGTTAAAAATAAAAGAAAAGATATTGGAATATTACGTACAATGGGATTAAGTCAAAACTCAATAGTTCGTATATTTATTATTTGTGGTTCTCTCATTGGTATATTAGGTACATTTTCTGGTTTGATATTAGGTACTACTTTTTCTTATTACTTACCTGATTTACAAATTTTTATAGAAGAAACTTTAAATCGAGAGCTTTGGAATCCTGAATTAAGATTTTTAACTGAAGTACCCGTAAGAATAAGGTTAATTGACCTCTTTTATATAAGCTTTATATCATTATTATTATCAATAGTTGTTACTATATTTCCCTCTATAAATGCTGCTAGACTTGATCCTGTTGAGGCTCTAAGACATGAGTGAAGGTTTCGTATTAGAGTTAAAAGGAATATCAAAAATATTTAATGAGAGTAGTACTGAAAAAATATCAATTTTTAAAAATATCAATTTAGAAATTAATAATTCTGAATTAATAGGCATTATTGCTCCTTCGGGAACTGGAAAAACTTCTTTATTGAATATCTCTGGTTTACTGGATTTACCTTCTTATGGAGAAGTGAAAATACTTAATCAGAATACTAAATCACTAACTGTTGAAATGAAGAATGAGATAAGAAGAAAGCATATAGGATTTGTATTTCAATCTAGCAACTTACTAAATGAGTTTAATGCAATTGAAAATGTTGCATTGGCTAGAATAATTAAGGGGTCTAATTTCTCTGAAGCATTGAATTATGCAAAAAAATTATTGATAAATGTAGGTTTAGAAAATCGATTATATAGTAGACCCTTACAATTATCAGGTGGTGAAAAGCAACGAATTGCAATTTGTCGAGCAATTGCAAACGATCCTAAACTTCTATTAGCTGACGAGCCTACAGGTAATTTAGACTACGAAAATTCTCATTTAGTTTTCAATTTATTAATTGATTTAGTGAAAAAACGAAATGTTTCAGTATTAGTTGCAACACATAATTTAGATTTGATAAAAAAAATGGATAGAGTTCTTAGGTTAACAAAAAATGGTTTTGAAGAAATGAGTTAATTTTTAGTTATAACATATGTTTCTAAAATTTATCCATTCTTCATCTTTGATAAATATGTCAAAGTCTAAATTTCTTCTTTCGATAAAATTGCTCCAATTATAATTTTCAAAATTCAAATTAAAGGAAGTATTAAGTCCAAAAATAAATGATAAGATTGAAATTAAACTTTGATCATTTAAGAAATTTTTGAAAATGTATCTTTCTTTATAACTATAAATCGCAACTTTAATCATTTCGTTAAAATTTAAAGATGATTTTTCATTTTTTAACCAATTAAAAGGTATAATTATTTTACCACCTGGAAGTAAGAGAGGCTCATCTCTAACAGTTCTGACAACTGTTATATCTATTGTATATTCTTTTTTAAAATTATCATTAATTTTTTTTTCAAAATTCTTAATATTTAAATTTTTTTTACAAATATCATTAATAGGTGCGAACTCTTTTAAGGCACTTTCATAGTAAATAATTTCATATTTAGGATCTGTTACTTTCAAAATTATTTCTCTTAAAAAATTTGGAAAATAAAAAAATATTAATAATAAGAAGAAAAAAAATATGTACTGAAAAAATTTTCTAAATCTAATTAAAGTCCAACTAGGTTGAGTTTTTAAATTACATACTAAAATTATTGCATTGATCATCTCATCGTCTTCAATGATAAGTGTTTCAATTTTATTTGAACCTTGGCTAAATATAGTATTTTCTTTACTTTTTGAAATAACAATAATGGAATTAAAATTCCAATGATCAAGAGGAAATGCATTTTCATCAGATATAATTATTGAAGATTTTCCAAAAGTAACTATTACAGATTTTGGATTCGTATTATCATTTTCTTTCCAAACTGCTTTTGCCTCCAGCCTGCTAAATTTTTTTATCGCAGTCATTTATCAAAAATTAATTTAGATCAGGGTGAACATATTGTTTTTGTTCTAAGATCTTTCTAAGATCAATTTTTGAAATTTTACCAGTAGCAGTATGAGGGATTTCATCTACAAAAATTATATCATCAGGTATTTGCCATTTTGCTACATAAGATTTCAAAAATTCAAAAATTTGTTCTTTTTTGATTGAAGAATTTTCCTTCTTAACTAATACAAGAATGGGTCTTTCATCCCATTTTGGGTGTTTTACACCTAGTGCTGCTGCTTCAACTATTTCAGGGTGTCCTACAGCTGCATTTTCAAGTTCAATTGAAGAAATCCACTCTCCCCCAGACTTAATAATATCTTTTGATCTATCAGTTATTCTCATATATCCATTTTCATCAATGGTTGCTACATCTCCAGTATCGAACCAACCAAGCTTATCCACAGCTTCCTCTTCTATTTTTAAATACTGTTGAACAACTGCAGCTCCGCGAGACCATAATTTTCCTTGAGTTTTACCATCATTTGGTAATATTTTACCATTATCGTCAGTAATTTTTAATTCTACACTAAAAGGTGGGTGACCAGTTGTTTCTTGTATAGAAATTCTTTCTTCTTCACTTAAATCTATAATTTCTGGTTTAAAAGAACATATTGTACCTAAAGGAGACATTTCTGTCATTCCCCATGCATGAAGTACTTGTACTCCAAAATCTTTTTGGAAAGTTTCAATTACTGCTCTTGGACAAGATGATCCACCAATTATAACTCTCTCTAGTGTTGATAATTTTAATTGATTAGCTTTCAAATAATTCAATAATAAAAGCCAAATTGTGGGAACAGCTGCAGTAACTGTTACACCTTTTTCTAACATCTCAAATAGAGCTTCAGGTGTCATTTCTTTTCCTGGCATTACCATTGAAGCACCTACAAGTGGAGCAGTATATCCAATTGACCAACCATTAGCATGAAACAAAGGAACAACCGGCATGACTCTATCTCTTGATGATAAGTTAAGCATATCTGGTGAAGCTGATGTCATTGCATGTAAAACATTTGATCTATGAGTATATACTACCCCTTTTGGATTACCAGTTGTTCCAGATGTATAACATATGCCACAAGCTTCTCTTTCATCACCTTTAATCCAGTCAAAATCTTCATCTTGCTCTTTCAATATTTCTTCATAGCAAATTAAATCAGGAATTGTAGATTTAGGCATCTTTTCTATATCAGATATAACTATTACCTTTTTAACTGTTTTGCATGTTGGTAGTATTTTTTCTATTATAGGTAATAAATCATAATCAATTATTAGAATTTTGTCTTCTGCGTGATTAATTATAAAAGATAACTGTTTTGAAAAAAGTCTTGGGTTTAAAGTATGGTTTACAGCGCCGGAACCAGGGATTCCATACCATATTTCTAAATGACGAGAGGTGTTCCACGCCATGACTCCAATTCTATCCCCTTTTTTAATTCCTAATTTTATAAGTGCTTTAGACAGTTTTTTTGAATTATGAAAAATAGTAACCCAATTTGTTTCAGTAATAGAGCCTTCTACATTTCTGCTAATTATTTTACGATTAGGATGATATCTTGCGGCATGATCTATTATTTCAGATACTCTTAGATAAAAAGGCTGCATAAGATTATCCATAAATGTTTTCCTTTCACAATTTTTAATTATTTATAACGAATTTAATTTAAAAAAAACAATGTTTAAATAAAACTACAATAGTGAAATAATTTAAAATTTTAAAAGAGTTTAACAATGTTCATAAAAAGTGAGGTTTTCTGTTGCCAATTTTTTTATTAAATCTCCTGAAGAAAATCTTTCACCATATTTAATAGAAAATTCTTTACACTTATCATACACCCATGGAGCTCCCTTTAAATCCATCCAACTAAAAGGACCTCCAGCCCAAGGTATACAACCCCATCCTAAAATGGCACCTACATCGCCTTCTCTTATATCAAGTAGGACTTCAGACTCTAATGCTCTAGTTGCCTCTAGGCATTGTATTAATGCTAAACGGTCTTTAATTAAATTGATTTCTGGTTGATCATTAAGTATTTCAAAATTATTTTTTAATCCTTCCCAGAAACCTTCTCTCTTACCTTTTTCATTATAATTATAAAAACCTGCATTTGATTTTCTACCCAATCTTTTAGCTTTTTCCATAATTGATAAAACTATAGCTATTTCTTCCATAAGGTTATTTGTACCCAACGCCTTTTTTGTTTGGTTAGCAATGTTAATTGCTAATTCAATAGAGACTTCGTCAATAAGCTGTAATGGCCCTAATGGCATACCTAACTGTAAGGCTGCATTTTCAATAATTTGCGGAAGAATTCCTTCTTTAATCATTAATAAACCTTCATTTATATAAGGAATAATACATCTATTTGCATAAAAACCTCTTGCATCATTAACTATAATTGGAGTTTTTTTAATTTTTCTAACAAAATCAAAAGCTCTAGCTATAGAATTTTCATGGGTATTTTTCCCTTTTATAATTTCAACTAAATTCATTTTATGTACCGGACTGAAAAAATGTATACCAATAAAATTTTCCTGCTTAGAGACTGATTTTGCTAATTCAGAAATAGGAAGAGTTGAAGTATTTGACGCAATTATTGTTTGTTGATTTACATTATTTTGTATTTGATTTAATACTTTTTCTTTTATTTCGATATCCTCAAAAACAGCCTCAATAACTAAGTTTACATTTTTTAAGTCTTCATAAGAAAAAGATGGAGTTATACTTTCTAAAACTTCTTTTTTCTTCTCTTCAGTAATTTTTCCTCTTTTTAAGGCATATGATAATATTTGATCTATATTTTTTATTCCATTATTAACAACTTCAATTTCTTTATCTATTAGAGTAACTTTCATTCCATTAAGTGCCGCCACGTATGCAATTCCGGCCCCCATCATTCCAGCGCCTACAACACCAATTTTGTTTAATTTAGGTTCGGTAATATCAATAGTAGGTCGTTTTAAACCTTTTTCTAAGGAAGTTTTATTAATGAAAAGCGTTCGAATCATATTCTTAGTACTCTTCTCAGTTAAGATTTTGGTAAACCACCTAGCTTCTATTCGTAGTGCATTATCAAAATTAGTTAATGCTCCTTCATAAATGGCAGACAATAGATATTTAGCAGCAGGATATACATTTCTCGTTCTCGAACTTAACATTGCAGAAGCCCCTACAAATGTCATAAATCCATTTGGATGATAAGGTGCACCACCAGGCATTTTAAATCCTTTTTTATCCCAGGGCTTAATAATATCCTCTTTTTTTGCATTTAAAATCCAATTTTTAGCGTTATTTATCAAATCTAATGAATTTGAAACTTCATCAATGAGACCTATGGCTTTGGCTTTTTGTGATGAAAACATTCTACCTTCCATTAAGATAGGGGAACTTGACATAAGCCCTAGCATTCTACTAACTCTTGTAGCTCCACCAGCTCCAGGGAACAGTCCAACTAAAATTTCAGGTAATCCTATTTTGGTGTTTTTGATATTGGTAGCTATTCTATAATGACATGCCAAACCAATTTCTGTAGCTATACCAGCTGAAAATCCATTGCAAGCCCATACAAATGGAATTCCGCCTTTTTTTGTTTTAGGATCCATACCCCCTAATTCAATAGTTCTAAGAAACTTATGAGCACGCATTACAAATTGAAATATTTCTTCTTTACTTTTAGATTGATCTTGAAGATGCGCCAGAACATTTAAATCCATTCCAGCAGAAAAATCATCTTTTTTAGATGTAATAATTACACCCTTTAGTTCTTTATTATCCAAAAGTTTTTCTAAAATATTTTCAATTTCATTTATTCCTTCTATGGTTAAAACATTAAACTTCTTATTAGGAACATCCCATTTGATAATTGCAATATTATCGGTTCCAATATCATAACTAAAATCTGACAAGATATTCCTCCGTTTAAACTCGTTCAATTATTGTGGAACTTCCCATACCTGAGGCTACACACAAAGAAATTAAAGCAACATTTTGATTTGATCTTTCCAATTCATCAAGTGCTGTTCCAAGTATCATAGTACCTGTTGCACCTAGAGGATGGCCCATAGCAATTGCTCCACCATTAATATTTACTTTTTCATGCCCTACATCAAATGCTTGCATAAATCTGAGTACAACTGATGCAAATGCTTCATTTATTTCAAAAAGGTCTATATCTGAGATACTCATATTTGCATTCTTAAGAACCTTTTCTGTAGCTGGAATTGGGCCTGTTAGCATAATAGTTGGGTCAGTTCCTACCTTTGAAGTAGCTAGTATTTTGGCCCTTGGTTTTAAGTTAGTAATTTGGCCAAATTTTTTGTTACCAATTAATACAGCAGCGGATCCATCAACTATACCACTTGAATTACCAGCATGATGGATATGATGAATTTTTTCTAAATCAGGATATTTTTGGATAGCTACATTATCAAAACCAGGCATAGTTTCTCCAAGCTCTTTAAAACTAGGATTTAGAGCTCCTAAGCTTTGCATTGATGCATCAGGTCTTATGTGTTCGTCTTTTTCTAAGATTTGTATTCCATTAATATCACATATTGGGACAATTGATTTTACAAATCTTTTTTCAAGCCAGGCATTATGTGCTCTTTTTTGACTTTCAACTGCGAAATTATCAACATCATCTCTGGAAAACCCATATTTGGTTGAAATAATGTCAGCAGAAATACCTTGAGGGACAAAATGAGTATTCATTGCTAATGTTGGGTCAACTGCAATTGCCGCACCATCCGATCCCATCGGTATCCTACTCATCATTTCTACACCACCAGCAACATAAGCAATCCCTGCTCCACCTTTCACTTGATTGGCAGCTAAATTAATAGACTCTAAACCACTTGCACAAAATCTGTTTATTGAAAGTCCTGGTGTGCATTCATTATAGCCTGCTTTTAAAACGGCCGACCTTGAAAGACATCCTCCTTGTTCCCCTATTTGGGTAACATTACCCCAAATTACATCATCTAAAAGTGATGTATCTAAATGGTTTCGATCCCTTATTGCTTTTAGAATTTCTGATGAGAGGTATACAGATGTTAGTTCATGCAAAGATCCATCACTTTTCCCTTTTCCTCTAGGACTTCTTACTGAATCATAAATAAAAGCTTCTTCCAAATTCTTCTCCCTTCATAAAATAATTAAATATAACTTAGAATTGATCGGTATTTAAGGACATAATTAATTTATCTCCTGAAAGAATTTTTTTTGCTAAATAATTTGTTTTGGGGAGTATATTTTGCATATAATATCTTCCTGTTAAAATTTTTCCTTCTTGGAATGTATTTTTATTAATTATTGTATTTTCTTTATAGATAATTGCTACCATTTTTGCCCACATAAAACCAATACAAAAATTTCCGAGTAAATGAAGAAAATCAGAAGCACCAGCTAGTGCACAGTTAGGGTTTTTTAAACCATTAGATATAAAAAAACCAAGAGCTTTTTCTACATCTTTTTTTGAGTCTTTTAAGGGTGATAAAAATTCATTATTTAAGTCTTCTATTTTTGAATTCTCAGTTATAAAATTTTGAACTAATTCACTAAGGTACATAATATTTTTACCCCCATTAGAATTTAATTTTCTTCCCACTAAATCAATTGCTTGAACACCATTTGTTCCTTCATATATCATTGCAATTCTTGAATCTCTGACAAATTGACTCATTCCCCATTCTTCTATATATCCATGACCTCCTAATATTTGTTGACTAACAACAGTCATTTCAAACCCAACATCACTTAAATAACCTTTAACTATAGGGGTAAGAAGTGATGCTAGACCGTAGGCACGATCATCCAAAAGATAGTTGCTTTTATCAAGAAGAGATGCGACCCATATAGATAATGCTCTTCCACCTTCAATAAATGATTTCTGATCAAGCAAATTTCTCCTAACATCTGGATGATTTATAATAGGTTTTGAATCAGCACTTAATTTTCCTTCATTAGAAAAGGATTTTCCTTGTATTCTTTCCTTAGCGTAAGTAACACTATTTTGATATGCTATTTCTGATATTGCAATACTTTGCACTCCAACACCTAACCTAGCCTCATTCATCATAGTAAACATTGCTTCTAATCCTTTATGTTCTTCCCCAAGTAAATAGCCCGTAGCAGAGTCATAATTCATTACACAAGTAGCATTTGCATGAATCCCCATTTTTTTTTCAATAGAACCTACTTTAACATTGTTTCTTTCGCTCAAATCCCCATTTTTTTTAGGAATAAATTTTGGTACAATAAAAAGAGAAATTCCTTTTATTCCTTTTGGTCCGCCTGGTATTTTTGCTAAAACCAGATGTATTATGTTTTCTGCTAAATCATGCTCACCGGCGGAAATAAAAATCTTCTGACCAGATATTAAAAATTTTTCTTTTGTTATTTTTTCAGCTTTTGTTTTTATCAAACTAAGGTCAGTACCACATTGTGGCTCTGTTAAATTCATTGTCCCAGTCCACTCGCAAGAAATTAGTTTTGGTAAATATAAATTTTTTTGATTTTCAGTTCCATATTTTAGGATTGCTCCATAGGCTCCATGAGTTAATGCTTGGTAAATTGTTAATGAAATATTACAAGATGAAAATATTTCACCTAATAATATTGATATTGATGTTGGCAGACCCTGACCTCCGAATTCTTCATCACAATCTATACTAGTCCAACCATCTTCTCTTAATTTTTTAAAAGCATTTATGAACCCCTTTGGAGTAATAACTGCTCCATTTTCAAGTTTACACCCTTCCACGTCCCCAATTCTATTTATTGGTAAAAGAACATCTGATGCTAATTTTCCGGCAGTTGCAAAAATTTCAGTAGTAAAACCCTTGTTTAATTCACTGAATGATTCAATATTTTGCTGAGAAATTTTTAAGAAATCGTGGAGTAAAAAATTGTACTCATCCACTGGTGTTTTATAAGTTATCAATTTTTTAAACTCCAATAATTAATTTATTTTAAATTTAAGAGAATTTCTTTTTTGATTTGATACCTCTAGACACTAGAATTTCTTCACCCCAACTTAACATTTTTTTTAAGTCATCAATAGCCAAAGTTAATTCATCCTTTTGGCTAATCATCACTCTCAGTCTTTCGTTTGCAAGCTCATATGTTTTTAACAATTGTGTCTTTTGCTGGTCCCCAAGATCATATAAATTAAGAAGTTGCCTAATTTCCTCTAAAGAAAAGCCAAACCTTTTTCCTTGTAAAATAAGTTTTAATCTAGCTTGATCTCTTCTAGTAAACAATCTTCTTTGACCTTCCCGCATGGGAAAAAGTAATTCCTTAAATTCATAAAATCTAAGTGTTCTTGGTGTAACTTTAAATATATCACACATTTCCTTAATTGTTCTAAATTCTACATCTAATTTGTTCATTAATAACTCCCTATAAAAGATAACAATCTTACCTTAACGTTAACGTCAAGTATTACGTTACGTTACATTCCTTTTATCGATATATTTCCCGGAGATTTTAATTAGAAATTTCTAATTAAAAATTTTTATTTTAATTAAATTACAAAAAATTACCTTTTTTTAATAAAAATGATCAAAAAAATGGCATAAAATTTTAAATTAGTATACTTACACATTAGGATTTATTTTTTGGTATGAGGTATTTTGAAAGCATCAAAAGATAGTATTGATAGCAACAGAGTTCTAAAAATTGCACTTCCAATGATGCTTTCAAATATAACGGTACCATTGCTTGGTTTTGTAGATACAGCTGTAATTGGTCAGCTTGCTGATGCAAAACTTATAGCGGCTCTGGGATTAGGTTCTATCTTAATTAGTTCCCTCTACTGGATGTGTGGGTTTCTTCGCATGGGAACTACTGGATTAACAGCACAGGCTAAGGGATCGCAACAATCTGATGAAGTTTTTCTAACTTTAGTTAGAGGGTTATTATTAGGAATAATTTTGGGATTTTTTCTTTTGATTATAGCTTATCCTATTTTTTTTATTTTTTTTTCAATATCCCCAGCTGAATTAAGTGTAGAGACTATAGCTTTAAAATATGCTGAAATAAGGGTTTTATCTGCCCCATTTGCTATTGCTACTATTCCATTAATAGGTTGGTTAATTGCATTGGAAAAAACCCTAAGTGTTTTGTTTATTCAACTTTTTATAAATTTTCTTAATGTAGTTTTGAATTTATATTTCGTATTCCAGTTGGACTTTGGTATCGAAGGTGTTGCATATGCTACTTTAATCTCTGAAGTTTTAGGATGTTTGCTAGCATTATTTATAAGTTTTAAAAACTTAGATAATTTCCCAAATTTGTTAATGAAAAAAATTTACAAAAAAGAAAAATGGAAAAAACTACTATATATTAATTCAAATATTTTCTTTAGATCTCTTTTGCTTGAATTAGTATTTATAAGTTTTTTCTTTTGGGCTTCAAGTTTTGGTACTAATATATTAGCAATTAATCAAATATTAATACAATTTTTACACATATTTGCTTATTCTTTAGATGGCTTTGCTTTTGCAAGTGAAGTATTGGTGGGTATTTTTTATGGAAAGAAAAATTTAGTACTTTTAAGAAAATCAGTTTTTTTATGTGCTAGTTGGTGTGCTTTAACAGCTTTGCTTTTGTCTGCAATATTTCTTATTTTTGGAAATACTCTTATTAAATTTATGACCAATGCAGAGGAAGTATTAAAAATAGCAAAGGAATTCCAGTTCTGGATAATTTTTGCACCTTTATGCAGTTTTCCTTCGTATATTATGGATGGAGTATTTTTTGGTGCCACTCATACTTCTGAAATGCGTAAGGCTATGATTTTTTCTACAATTATGTATTTTATTTTAGCATTATTTCTAACTTCAGTTTTTCAAAATAGTGGACTATGGATTGCTCTTTATGTGTTTTTGATTATCAGAGCTATTACTCTTATTTATTATTATCCAAATATTGAACGATCAGTTTCATCAATTAAAAATTGATGATTTTTTGAACCAACTGCATCGGATATGTGGTTATATCCATCTTTTTTTAAAAGGGTATTTAGTTCTTCTAAAATCTTATGAAACACCAATGGTCCTTTAAATACAAAAGCAGTGTAAAGTTGTATTATTGTTGCTCCAATACATATTTTTTTATAAGCATCTTCTCCAGAAAAAACTCCTCCAGCACCTATTAATGGAATAGTTCCTTTTGAAAGGAAATATAGTTTAGCAAGAATAACATTAGATTGATTAAATAAAGGTTTTCCAGATAAACCTCCATCTTCTTTTGAATAGCTACTTTTTAAATTATAATCTCTATTTACTGTTGTGTTTGTTGCAATAATTCCTGCAATTTTGTAGGTTTTGGATAAATCTACTACTGTTTTTAGGTCTTCATTTGCTAGATCAGGAGATATTTTAATTAAAATTGGAGTTCTAATTTTTTTTAGTTTGTTGTTAATTACTAGTTTGCTAAGTAATTTCTCAAGATTATTTCGTTCATGTAGAGTTCTTAGACCGTAAGTATTTGGGCTGGAAATATTTAAAGTAAAATAATCTACGTCATTCGAAAAATAAGAAATAACATTAATAAAGTCTGAAATTTTATGCCTACTATCTTTATTTGCTCCCACATTTATTCCCAATGCTCCATAACCAATATTCTTTTTTATATTTTTTTTTACCTTTTTCATCCCTAAATTATTAAAACCAAGCCTATTTATTATTGCAAAATCATTATTTAATCTGAAAACCCTAGGTTTTTTATTCCCATATTGAGGTTTAGGAGTAACAGCCCCTACTTCGATTAAACTGACACCTAGATTAAATAAACCTTTGATAGCTTTGGCATTTTTATCCAATCCTGCAGCTAATCCAAGAGGGTTTTTAAGCTTTATATTACAAAATTTAGTATTTAAACTTTTAAAGTCTTTTATAGGAGTTATTTTAATTAAGTAGTAAAATTTTAAATACAACAACAAAAAAAAATGAGCTTTTTCTGGATCTAGTAATTTTGCTACATTTAATAGAATCTTATTAAATAATATTTTCAAAATTACCTCAATAAATATAACTTTAATTTTTAATTTTAAGAGCATATATATTATCCTCTAATAATAAGTGAGCATAGTAATGTGGGAAATATTCTTCATTTCGTGATTTTTCCCATTTCAAATTTTTATCAAGTGAATTTATATAAAAAGAAAAGATATATATAGTTTTTAAATGGTTAAAATGTTTATTAATTGTGTCCAATAACTGATGTCTTGCTGAAAGATGTATAAAACCATCTCTATAATCAGCCTGTGAGCCATTTGTATACCCATTGGATATAAATAGATTATTTTCCTCTTCAGTAAATACTTTATATATTAACAATTCAGTTAGTTTAGTATAGAAATTATAATTGATAGGTAAAAAAATACTTTAACATTAATAATTATAACATAAAATTTTTGCTTTCAAGTAAAAGTATTCGGATTGTACTTATTTAATTTTTCTGCTAATATTATTTTGTTAATTATAAGTGTAATGCCTAAACCGTCTAATAGACCGTTAATGCTACAAAATATGATTTCACCGAAGCCGGCTCGGTTTTGCCGGTAGTTTGAAAAAAGGACAAGAGAAATGACTAAAGGTATAGTTAAATGGTTTAATGCTAGCAAGGGTTTTGGTTTTATTCAACCTGAAGGTGGGGGAAAGGATGTTTTTGTACATGTTACAGCTGTTAGAGAAGCAGGTTTAGAAACATTAGATGAAAATCAAGAAGTTGATTTTGAAATGGTTGATGGTCGTGACGGTAGACAGTGTGCTGGAGATATAAAGATTGCTTCTGAATAATAGCAAATTTTAATCTTTTGGAATAGATAGCTCTCTATATATTTCTGGATCCCATTCACATGCGAAGCCATCGCCATCAGGATCTAAGTTAAATTTATCTTTATAAGGCCCGCCATTTGATAAGAATTTTCTTTGAGCGTCATCTTTAGTTTTAAATTTTGAGCATTCATTCCAGTTGTTATAAATACTATAAATTGTTCTGGTAAAGACTTCTTCACCTATTTTATGTTTAGTGTCTCTAGCAAATTTGGCGACATTTATTTCATCTAAATAATTTATAGTATTATCAACTTCTATTTCAATGCGAACTTTTCTTGCATCTTCAAGTTTTTTTGCAGCTTTTTGTTTATCAATATTTTGTTGTTCCAAAGTTGATAAAGACAGGTCTATTTGATTGTGGTTTTCTGATAAACTTTCTGTTTCATACTGCTGATCTAGTTCATTTTTATTGATAGTTGAAAAATAATCCTGCTGGGAAGAGTTCTGCTGACATGATATTAAAAATATAATTACAAAAAAAAAGATTAATTTGAATGATAAATTCAATCTCATTTATCATTCCACCAAGATTTTGGTTTATAATTAAAATTAATATCTTTTTCAAGGCGATAAGCTACATTCAAAATCTCTTGCTCATTCCATTTTGGTCCTATTAATTGTAAGCCTAATGGCAAATTATTATTAGATAGCCCAGTTGGTATTGAAATAGCAGGTAACCCAGCTAAATTTACTGGTACAGTAAAGATATCATTCAAATACATTTCAACAGGGCTCTCCTTAATCTTTGAGTTTAATGCAAATGCAGGAGAAGGAGTAGTAGGTGTTAAAATTACATCAATTCCACTAGAGAAAACCTTATTAAAATCTTCTTCAATTAAACTTCTTACCTTTAATGCTTTTTGATAATATGCTTCATAAAATCCTGCGGATAAAACATAAGTACCAATCATTATTCGTCGTTTTACTTCATCCCCAAACCCTTCAGACCTAGTCATTTTATAAAGTTCATTGATACCTCCATCACTTTTGAGTAATGCTCTATATCCATATCTTACGCCATCATATCTGGCTAAATTAGAAGAAGCTTCTGCTGGTGCTATAACGTAATAAGCTGGTAATGAATATTTTGTATGAGGTAAAGAAATATTAATGACTTCCGCACCGGCATCTTTTAATAAAGATACACCATTCTCCCAAAGTTTTGATATTTCAGTAGGTGTATCATCTATCTGATACTCTTTTGGTATACCTATTTTTTTTCCTCTTAAATCATCATTAAGCAAGGCTTCAAAATCTGGAACAGAATTTTTTGAACTTGTACTATCTTTACTGTCGTGACCAGAAATAATATTCAACAATATAGCTGAATCTCGAACTGTTTTAGTAATAGGGCCGGCCTGATCTAGAGAAGAGGCAAAAGCTATGATTCCCCACCTTGAACATCTTCCATAAGTTGGTTTAAGGCCAACCACACCATTAAATGATGCTGGTTGTCTTATCGATCCTCCAGTGTCAGTACCAATACTTACTACACACAAATCAGCTGCAACTGCAGCAGCAGATCCTCCTGAAGAGCCACCTGGCGTTAAGTGTTCGTCATTATTTTTTGATTTCCAAGGATTAATAGCTGGCCCATATATTGAAGTTTCATTAGATGATCCCATTGCAAATTCATCCATGTTCAGCTTACCTAGCATTATGGCATTCTCATTCCACAACTTTGCTGTAATGGTACTTTCATAGTCTGGTATAAATCCTTCTAAAATTTTTGAGGCAGCTTGTGTTGTTTGGTTTTTAGTACAAAAAATATCCTTAACTGCTATTGGTATACCACATAGCTTACCTCTTTTATCAGATTTCATTTTGTCACAATTCTTTGCTTGTGAAATAGCTAAGTCTGATGTTGTAAGGCAAAATGCGTTTAGTTTTTTACTATTATGTATTTTATTTAAATAGTATTCTGTCAAATTAACAGCAGTTATTTCTCCTTTTTTAAGAAGATTTAATGCATTTGAAAGTGTCAAATTTTGAAATTCACTCATTCAATAACCTTTATAGTGGTAAAAAAACCTTCTTTGGAATCAGGAGCATTTTTTAAAATTTTTTCTACATAATTTCCATCGTCAACTATATCCTTTGGTCTACTGCTATGGTTATCTAGATTTTCATTATGAATTGATTCAACTTTAGAAGTGTCAACTTCATCAAGCTTATTCATAAAATCTATAATATTTGTTAATTGGTTGGAATAAATTTCAATTTCATTATTTGTAAGTTCAATCTTTGCTAAATTTGAAATTTTTTTTACTGTATTCTTATCAATTGACATTTAAATAACCTATCTTAAATAAATAATAACGATTTATATCTGTAAAAAAAAACATTCAAGTAATTAAATAAATTAGTTTGAAATAAAAACATAATGCAAAAGTTGAATAAGACCAATTTATTAGTTACCTTCTATTCCTTTTTGTTTTAAAAAAATTTATTAATAGGTCTGAACATTTTTTTTCATTAATACCTGAATACACTTCGATGTTAAAATTTTTTTTTTCTGAAATTATGTCATATTTTTTTTGAAGATTTATATTTTTTAAATCAGATGCTCCATAATATAAACGAGAAATTCTAGCATTTAAAATTGCATGGAGGCACATTTCACAAGGTTGTAAAGTCACATATATACTATACCCAACTAATTTATCTGATTTAATTTTATTACAAGCCATTCTAATTGCTAATATTTCTGCATGAGCTGTTGGGTCATTTAGTTCTCTATTTTTATTCCTAGATTTTGAAATGATGTGTCCATCTTTATTTATGATGATTGCTCCAATTGGTACTTCATCTTTTAAAAGTGCTAATTTTGCTTCACTTAAAGCTATTTCCATAATGGATTTCATTTTGCTTTTTTATTTTAATTTGCTTAATTATAACAATGTCTGATCAAAACAATTATTATCAAAGATTGTCAAAATTTCTAGCTTACTCTGGTATTGCATCTAGAAGAAAGTCTGAATCTTTAATAATTTCAGGAAAAATATCAGTCAATGGTACTGTAGTTACTACTCTTTCTCAAAAAGTTTCATCTAAGGATATTATTCGTTATAATGGAAAAAGAATTTTAAATAAATCTAATCCAAGAATGTGGATTTACCATAAACCAGTAGGAGAATTATGTTCAGATTTTGATCCATCAGGTAAAAAAACTGTTTTTGATAGTCTTCCAAAAAACTTAGAAAGAGTTTGTTTAGTTGGGAGGTTAGATTTGAACTCGGAAGGTTTGTTATTATTGACTAATAAGGGTTATATAAAAAGATATCTAGAATTACCAAAAAATAAAATTATTAGAACATATTTAGTTAAAACTTGGGGTAGAGAACTTAGTACAAAAAATATAAACATAATAAGTAGTGGTATTGAAATTTCAGAATTTAAATATGCACCTATGAAGATAGAACTTGTTTCAAAAAACAAAAATAATAAATGGTATAAAATCAAACTTATTGAAGGTAAAAATAGAGAGATAAGGAATGTATTAGGATATTTTGGATTGAAAGTAAAAAAACTAATTAGAATAAGTTATGGGGATTTTTTTCTTAATAATCTAAAAGTATGTGAAGTGTTGGAGGTCTCAATACCAAAATCACTTTTAAATAGTGCTAAAAATGATTGACCTCTTAAAATTAAATGATAATAAATGTTTGTGGAAAGTTGAATGATCGCATTTATATATATCTATATATAAGTGAGGAAAGTCCGGGCTCTAAGGAGAAATGGTGCCGGTTAATAGCCGGCCAAGGTAACTTGAGGGAAAGCGCAACAGAAAATATACCGCTCAATTTTAGAGTAAGGGTGAAATGGTAAGGTAAGAGCTTACCGCTCAATTGGCAACAAAGGAGGCACTGCAAGCCCCACCAAGAGAAAGACCAAATTGGAATCGTTTGAAAAAAATTTTCAATATCTCCTACTTTACGGTTCGGGTAGGTCGTTTGACCTTATTAGTAATAATTCGGCTAGATGAATGATCATTAGGCACAAGTGCTTACAAAATCCGGCTTATAGACTTTCCACATTTCTATATTAGGATTTTATAGCAATTTTTTTTAATATTAACTAGATATTATAATAAAGATTTTATATCCACTAGATGAGATTTTAGATCATAAAAATTAAAAAAAATCTAATTTCCCATAAAAAACCATTGATTTCCATGATATCCCATGATATGGTGTTATTAGAGGTAATAGATTTTATACAGGCATCTCCCTCCAATTAGTAGTTTGAAAAAAAAATAACTACAAACTACAATTGATTAAGTACAACGGTTGCATTTTTAAGTGCAACCGTTGTTAGGAAGAAGAGCGCCTTCATATATTGTTATTTGGGAATTATATGAGACGTTTTAGAGGAGAAGCTGAAAATAAAGTTGATACTAAAGGTAGAGTTTCTATTCCTGCAGCCTTTAGAAGAATATTAGAAGAAGGAGATCCAGATTGGTCTTCTGGCTTAAATCCAAATTTAGTTATTGTTTATGGTAGAAAGAATATAAAGTGCCTAGAAGGATATTCATTAGGCTCTATTGAAATCGTTGATAACTTAGTATCTAAATTACCAAGGTATTCAAAAGAAAGAGAAATTTTAGAAAGACTTTTAAATTCTCAATCAGTATATATACAACTTGATGAGAATGGCCGTATAATTTTACCCTCAAAATTGAGAAAATTGGTAGATATAGAAAATGCCGCTATTTTCGTTGGCATGGGTGAAAAATTTCAAATATGGAATCCTTCAAACTATATGAATGATATGAATCTTATTGAAAAGAATCTTTCTGAAAATAATTTAGAAGAAGAGCTTTACAGTCTTTTAGATTCTGGAAAAAATGAGAAGTAATGCATTCTTTTAATAAAAGTATTGAGCATGTTCCTGTTCTAATTTCAGATTTCAAAAATTTATTCCCAAAAATTACAGGTATATGGGTTGATGGTACTTTTGGATTTGGAGGTTATAGTAATTATTTATTAGAAGCTGGAGCAAAAAAATTGGTCGTTATAGATTTAGATCCTGATGTAAAAGGGTATGTAGATAAATTAGAAACAAAATGGCCAAAAAAAATTGATTTTTATATTTCAAATTTTGTTGAAATAAAAAACATATTAAAAAATTTGGAGATTCAAGACATTGATGGCGTATTGTTAGATATTGGTGTTTCATCAATGCAATTAGATAAATCTTTACGAGGTTTTTCTTTTAGAAATGATGGTCCCTTGGACATGAGAATGTCTAGAATTGGACCTACCGCAAGTGATTTTATAAATTATGCTGAAGAAAGTTTAATATCTGAGGTTATTTTTAAATATGGTGAAGAAACAAGATCAAAGCTTATAGCAAAACGTATAGTAGAAAGTAGAACAAAATTCAAAATAGATACAACTTTTAAACTATCAAAAATTATAGAGGGAGTTTTGGGTATTAAGCATGGGAATAAAAAACATCCTGCAACTAAAAGTTTTCAAGCTATTAGAATTGCAATAAATAATGAATTAAATAATTTGGTCCTTGGTCTCTATTCTTCCTATAATGTTTTGAAAGTTGGTGGATTCTTAGCAATAATTACATTTCATTCTCTAGAAGACAGAATTGTAAAAAGATTTTTTAACCAAGTATATCAAATCAATAATCCTTTAAATGATTTAAAAAAGTTTGGAGGCGTTTCCACGCCACTTTTTGAAAAAATTAACAAAAAACCAATAATTGCTTCTGATAAAGAAATTGAAAAAAATCCTAGATCACGATCTGCTAAACTAAGAGTAGTAAAAAAAATTTCAAATAAATCAATATTGCTTGATTTTAACAAATTGGGTTTGCCACAAATTTCGGAAAAATTAAGAGAATTCCAGTGCGTATAGTTTTATTAACATGTCTTTTTATTTTTTGTGTAATAAGTGCAATATGGGCATATCAAATGAACTATGAAACTAGATCAAAAAAAAAGCAAATCATTGAAATTAATACAAAAATTAATTTTACTTTAAATCGTATTGAATTATTAAGAGCTGAATGGGCTTTTCTTAATAGTCCAGAAAGATTATCTAAATTAGTTGATGAAAATTTTTTAAGTCTTAATCTTATTCCAATTTCAAAAAAAAATATTTTTTATGATATAGAAAATATTAAAAACTTTAATGAAATCAAAAATGATCAATAACTTTGAACAATTTAATTCCCAAACAAATAACAGATTAGTAAAAAACAAACCAATAAAAAACCCTACTTTTAGGATTTATATACTTTTATTTGTTTTTATTTTTTCATTCATTGCAATAGGAACACAAATGATTTTAATGGTTATAAATCCAATAACCATTAATGGTAGCAAAAAAGTAATTATAACTAATGAATTTAATAGAAAAGAAATTACTGATAGAAATGGAATATTGCTAGCTACTAATGTAAAGGTAAATTCGTTATATGCGCATCCATCAGAAATTATCGATAAAAAGAAAGTTTTAAATTCATTAAAAAAAATTTTTGATGAAACAGATCAGGAAATTTTCAAAAAAAAGTTATATAGTAAAAAACCATTCGTTTGGTTAAGAAAAACAATCTCTCCTGAGCAGCAGAAATTAGTAAAAGATATTGGTCAGCCTGGTTTATATTTTGGACCTAGAGAAATGCGTATTTATCCAAATGGAACTTCAGCAGCCCACATTTTAGGTGGAACTAGATATGGCTTTGAAAGTGTTGATAGTGCAGAAATTTTAGGTATTGCAGGAGTAGAGTTGTTTTATGATAAAAAATTGAGTGATCAAAATTTTTACTTGGAAGCAATTCAATTATCTATAGATATTAAAATACAAGCTTTAGTTGAGGAAATACTTGAAAATGGTATTAAACTTATGGGTGCAAAAGGGGGATCAGTTGTTTTAATGGACTCAAAAACTGGTGAAATAATATCACTGGCATCATTTCCAAAGTTTAATCCAAATCTAAGACCAAAAAACCTTTTTAAAAATGATCCTTCCAATAGTCCTATTTTTAACAGAGCTGTTCAGGGGATATATGAGTTAGGGTCAGTATTTAAAATTTTTCCAGTTGCGTTAGGTTTGGAAACCAAAATAATTACACCTGATACAAAATTTAATACACATAATCCAATCAGAATTAGTGGGAGAACAATATCAGATCATAAATATTTTGGTCCTAATCTAAGTGTTGAAGATATTATCATAAAATCAAGTAATATTGGTACAGTTAGAATTACTCAAAAACTTGGTTCAAATAACCTTAAAGAATTTTACAAAGATTTAGGGCTACTAGATTCAACTACTCTTGAATTACCAGAAACAAAAGGCACAAAACCTCAACAGCCAAGAAAATGGAAGAATCTTGAAACTGCAACAGCCTCTTATGGGCATGGTATAGCAGTATCTCCTATTCATTTGGCAACAGCATATTCTATTTTAGTTAATGGAGGATTTAAAGTTAATCCAACAATTTTAAAGAAAATTAAAAAAATTGAGCTAAGAGATCAAATAGTTTCTAAAAAAACTTCAAAAAACGTAAGATTAATGCTTGAAAAAGTAGTTACTAAAGGTACTGCAAGGGAGAGTGATTTTGGTGGATATAGGGTTGGAGGGAAAACAGGGACTGCAGAAAAACCTAATCCAATTCAAGGAGGTTATTATGAAAATAAAGTTATTTCTACATTTGTTTCGGTATTTCCTATTACAAAAGCAAATTATGTATTAGTTGTAACTCTTGATGAACCTGAAAATAATTTTGGTTCAGAAAGTTATAGATATGCAAGTAAAACAGCTGTTCCAGTCGCTGCAAAAATCATTAGTAGAATTGCACCACTTCTTAATTTAGTTAAAAATTAGGCTTTTATTTGATTTATGGATTACTTAATAATTTGAAATAATGAATAAAATTTTTTCTAATATACCCCCAGTACAGTTTTCTGAAATAAAATTCACAGAAAAGATTATTAAAAGTATAAATTTAAATCGTAATTTAATTCTTAGAGGAATTTCGGAAAATTCTAATAAAATAACTTTAGATTTTGCTTTCTTTGCTCTGCCAGGTTCAAAAACTCACGGTGCTCATTTTGTTCAAGATGCAATTGAAAATGGATCTAATTTAATTATAACTGATTTTCATGGTTTAAAAATAATAAAAGAAAAGCACCTAGATATTGCTATTATAATTTTTTCAGAACCAAGAAAATTAATTCCTGAATTTGCTGCCTACTTCTTTAAAAAAATCCCATCCAATATTGTTGCAATTACTGGTACTAATGGCAAAACATCTGTGGCACATTATATAAGACAATTTTGGGAAGATTTTGGTTATAATTCAGCAAGTATAGGAACAACTGGTGTTAATGGTATAGTAAATTTTAAAACTCAACATACTACACCTGATGCTATAAAATTAAGGTGGTATTTAAACGAATTAGTAGAAAAAGGGGTTGATAGAGTAGCCTTGGAAGCTTCATCTCATGGTTTGGTTCAAAATAGGTTAGATGGAATAAAAATGTCTATTGGGGTCTTTACTAATCTTAGTAGAGACCATTTTGACTATCATGAAAACTTTAATTCGTATTTTGAAGCTAAAGCTATTTTATTTAAGGAATTAGTTAACCAAAATGGAGGCGCTGCTATTGCCATTGATGGTCTTTGGAGTGGCTCAATGCTTAAAATTGCACAATCAAGAATTTCAAATATTATAACCGTAGGAACAAAAAAAGAAGCTAACTTAAGAATTTTGTCTCAAATACTTAATGATGAAGGGCAGAAATTAAAATTCAGCTGGAATAAAAATGAGTATGTTATTGACTTAAAACTTTTTGGAAACTTTCAGGCGCAAAATGTTTTATTAACTTTTGCTTGTATGAATTTATTAGAAAAAGATTTAGAAAAAAGCATAGATCAAGCTATTGACTTATTATCAAAATTGAGACCAGTTCCTGGAAGAATGCAACAAGTTGCTTCTAAAAAAAATGGTGCCAAAATTTTTGTTGATTTTGCACACACTCCTGATGCTTTAGAGTCTGTATTGAAATCCATAAGATCACATTTTATTGGTAAAGTTCATTTAATTTTTGGCGCTGGTGGGAATAGAGATATTGGCAAAAGATCCATTATGGGTAAAATAGCCGCAAAGCTATCCGATTATGTTATAGTCACTGATGATAACCCCAGGCTCGAAAAACCATCAAAAATTAGATCACAAATTATGAAATTTTGTCCAAAGGCTATTGAAATTGCAGATCGATCTGAAGCTATATTGACTGGGAGTAAATCAGCTAAAAAAAGGAGATGCCTTAATTATAGCAGGCAAGGGCCATGAGAACCTCCAAATATATGGAAATAATGAGTATCCATTTAATGATGCTGAAGAAGCAAGTTTTGCAATTAAAGCCCTTGAGGAAAATTTATAGTGTCGGCTATTTTTTCAGCTGAAGAACTTCACTCTGTTGTAGGGGGTAAGCTATTTAAAAAAAATTGGATAGTTAGTGGGATTTCTACAGATACAAGGGAAATCAAAAATAATGAGTTATTTGTAGCTCTAAAATCAAAAAGAGATGGTAATGATTTTATATTCTCAGCAATTGAAAAAGGTGCAAAAGCCGCAATTATTAATCAAGTACCAATTGGATTACCCTCAGATTTCCCATACATTTTAGTAAGTGATAGTATGAAGGCGCTTTATGCAATAGCTTCATATTCAAGAAAAAGATATAAAGGAAAATTAATCGCAATTACGGGCTCAGTCGGTAAAACAAGTACAAAGGACATTTTAACAAAAATGCTTTCTGTCTTTGGATTAACACATAGTTCCCCGAAGAGTTTTAATAATCATCTAGGGGTTCCATTAACATTAGCAAATATTCCCAAAAATACCGATTATGTAGTATGTGAAATCGGAATGAATTCAAAAGGAGAAATTGAACCTCTATCTAAACTTGCATCTCCTGACCTAGCTATTATTACAAACATCTCAACAGCCCATTTAGCATCATTTAAGAATGTTAAAGAAATTGCACGTGAAAAAGTAACAATTTGTTTAGGTTTGAAAAAAAATGGTTTACTAATATTCTCAATTGACAACCAGTTTCATGACTTCGTGAAGGGTTTTATTTTTGGAAAAAAAATAAAAAGTTTGACAATTGGATCAAATAAAATCGCAGATATTAGTTTGAATAATATTTCTTTTGTTAATAACAAATCCTTTGCATCATTACTTATTAAAAACAAATTTTTTTCTAATTTTTCAGTAGATGCTTTGGGATATCATCAATTATTAAATTGTTTAGCAGCTATTGGTGTTATTGTAAGTTATGATCTTGATCTGAAAATTGCTTTGAAAGAATTAAAAAGCTGGAAACCTAGAAATGGTCGAGGTAGGTTTTTAGATATAAATTTCAAAAAAAACTCTGAAGATATTGGTATTAGAATTATTGATGAAAGTTATAATTGCAACCCTACTTCACTTTATGCAAGTCTTGAAATTTTAAAATCTGCAAAATTTGACTCCACAAAAAAATTATCCAGAAAAATTGCTATTTTAGGTGATATGTTAGAGCTGGGTACTGATGAAATAAAAATTCATAGAGAAATCTCAAATAATGAAAATATCAAGTTTTTTAATACAATTCATTGTGTTGGTTCTTTAATGAAAGAACTTCACGAAAAACTACCAGAAGAAAAAAAAGGTTTACTAGTGACAAAAGCAGAAGATCTTATTTCACATATTTTGATTAATGCAGAAGATAGGGATATTTATTTAATCAAGGGATCTAATTCTATTGGGCTATCTTTTATGGTGAATAAAATATATAAATTAAATAACAGTTGTTTCTAAGGATTTTTTTTTTAATGTTGTATTTCCTTCATTTTTTAAGCGATGGTGGTGATATTTTTAATCTTTTTAGATATATTACATTTCGTGCTGGAGGGGCTTTCTTTACTTCTTTAACTTTTGGATTTTTATTAAGTAAACCAATTATTGATTTATTGAAAAAAAAACAAAAAGATGGGCAGCCAATAAGAGAAGATGGACCAGAAACTCATAAAACAAAAAAAGCAGGTACCCCTACTATGGGCGGGGTAATTATTATTGGTTCTTTATTATTGTCTTCATTATTATGGTGTAGGTATGATATATCTTATGTTTGGATAGTTATCTTTGTTACCTTGGGTTTTGGTTTAATAGGTTTTGCTGACGACTTTTCTAAACTTCATAATAATAATTCACGAGGTGTTTCAGGAAAAATTAGACTGCTTTTAGGTTTTTTTATTGCAGGATTTGCTACTATCTGGGTAATCAATGTTCAAGATCCTTCTCTTTCAATGACTCTAGCATTTCCCATTTTTAAAGATGTTTTATTAAATTTAGGATGGTTTTATATTCCTTTTTCTATTTTTGTAATAGTCGGATCAGCTAATTCTGTAAACTTAACTGACGGTCTTGATGGATTAGCTATTATGCCTGTAATGATCGCTAGTGGGTCTCTTGGTATTATAGCATATGCAGTTGGTCGAGTTGATTTTTCTAATTATTTAGAAGTTCATTATATTGCTGGGTCTGGAGAGATTGCAGTATTTTCGGCAGCTCTTATAGGGGCTGGTCTTGGTTTTTTGTGGTATAATGCTCCTCCAGCAGCTGTATTTATGGGAGATACTGGTTCATTATCTCTTGGTGGTGCTTTGGGTGCAATCTCTGTTTGTACAAAGCATGAAATCGTTTTAGCCATTATTGGTGGTTTGTTTGTATTAGAAGCTCTTTCAGTTATTATACAAGTTGCTGCTTACAAACTAACTGGTAAAAGGGTTTTTTTAATGGCTCCTATTCACCATCATTTTGAGAAATTAGGTTGGGCTGAACCTCAAATAGTAATTAGGTTCTGGATAATATCAGTAATATTGGCACTAGTGGGCTTAGCTACTCTTAAATTACGATAATAATGAATATTGATCATAAGCATAATATAAAAAAAAGAAAGATTGCTGTACTTGGTCTTGGTATAACAGGTATTTCAATAATTAATTATTTTAAAAATTCTGGAAATGAACTTATATGTTGGGATGATGACATTATTAAGAGAAATAAGTTTATTAATGGAAATATTAAAATTCAGAATTTATCTGATCCCAATATTTGGGTAAATATTGACTTATTATTGATTTCTCCAGGCATCCCTTATTTATACCCAAATCCTCACCCAGCAGTTATTAATGCATTAGATAATTCAGTCAGAATAGATAATGATATAGGGTTATTTTTTGAAAATTTAAAAAATAAAAAAACTACTATTATTTGTGTTACCGGTTCTAACGGAAAATCAACAACGGTTTCTTTAATTAATCATGTATTAGTGAACTTTGTAAAAAATTCAGAAGTTGGTGGAAATATTGGTAGACCTGTATTAGAATTTAAAATTGATGATTGTGAAACTTTTAAAGTATTAGAGTTGTCATCTTACCAAATTGAAATAGCTAATTTTTTATCGCCTGATATTGCTATATTTCTAAACTTATCTAAGGATCATTTAGAAAGACACGGAGGGATAGGTGGATATTTCAACTCTAAGGCAAAGCTATTTTATAATGGAATGCCCAAATTTAGCATAATAAATGTAGACCAGCCAGAAGGAAGATTTTTAGCAAATTTTTTAGAAAATAATGCTAATTTTCATACAACAGTTATCCAAATTTCTTCAAAGAAAATTATTAAAAAGTCTAATTGGTCCGTTTCTTTAATTGATGGATATCTTATCGAAAGAAAAGATGGTGTAGAATTGTTTGGATCAAATATAAGAAGATTTATAAATTTACCAGGAGATCATAATTTAATTAATGCATGTATGGCTTATATAACTTGTAAATTAATTCAAAAAGACCCTATTGCAATTTTAAATAAAATGAAAAGCTTTAAAGGTCTCCCACATAGATCTGCTTTTGTCAGAAAAATAAATGAAGTTACTTTTATAAATGATAGCAAAGCCACAAATATGGATTCTGCGTTAAAGTCAATCAGTACATATGACAGAATTAGATGGATAGTTGGAGGTCAAAAAAAAGAAGGTGATCAATTCAATCTACAAACTCAGGAGAAAAAAATAATAAAGATCTATCTAATTGGTTCATGTGCTGTTGAGTTATCAGAATTATTTAAAAGTATAAACTATTCAATATGTATTAATTTAGAAAAGGCGGTTCAAGAAGCGTATAAAGAATCAGAACCAGGAGATACAATTTTATTTGCACCGGGTTGTGCTAGCTTTGATCAATTTGAAAATTTTGAAAAGAGGGGTGAAAAATTTTGTCAATTAGTAAATTATTTATAAATTTATTAATTAATTCATTAAATTATTTTTTATTTTATCTTTTAATAAACTAATACTAATGATATCTTTAAATTAAAAAATACAGGCTTTTTTTAATATGACAGATATAATATTTAGGTCTCGCTCTCAATTGCTTGAAGAGAGTGAACTACCAATGTGGTGGAAGACTATAGATAAATGGTCTCTTTTTTCTTTATTAGGACTTTTTTTATGCGGTTTATTACTTGGTATGGCAGCCTCTATTCCATTAGCTGAGTCTAATGGACAAGATGCATTTTATTATGTGAAGAGGCAATTATTTTATGGTGCTGTATCTTTTTTTACTATTATATTTTTATCAATTTTATCAATTAAGGAAAATAGAAGAATTTTTTTAATTGGTTTTTTCCTATCACTTATTACTCTCTTTCTTTTACCTTTGATAGGTACAGACCATGGTAAAGGGGCTGTTAGGTGGATTTCTATATTTAGTATATCATTTCAACCATCCGAATTTTTAAAACCTTTCTACATTGTTGCTATTACTTGGATTATGTCTTCAAGTTACAGCAATAATCAAATACCTGGTAAAGCTATATCATTTATATTCATGGTCATAATTGTTTTTATTTTGATATCACAACCTGATTATGGCCAAGCTGCATTATTTTTATCAATTTGGACAATACTTTATTTTTTAGCTGGAGCTTCATTTCTAATTTTATCCTTAATTGTATTGGCTACTTTATTAATAGGGTTTATTTCATATTTAAATTCTTCTCATTTTGCTGGAAGAATTAATACTTTTTTGAATCCTGAAATTGAACCAAGATCTCAACTAGATTTTGCTCTAAATGCAATTCAGGATGGTGGATTATTCGGTGTTGGAGTTGGGGAAGGTATAATAAAATGGAGATTACCAGATGCTCATACTGACTTTATAATAGCTGTTGCTGCAGAAGAGTATGGAATTATATTATGTTTGCTCATAATTCTATTTTTTTGTTTAATTATTATAAGATCATTGTTTCTATTAAAAAATCAAACGAATTTTTTCATAAGAAATTGTGGAGTTGGAGCAATATCCTTTTTTTCATTGCAAGCTATCATAAATCTTGGAGTTTCCGTGCGCTTACTTCCAGCCAAAGGAATGACTTTACCTTTCATCAGTTACGGAGGTTCATCACTGATAGCATCAGGTTTTCTGATGGGACTGTTATTAGCGTGTACCAGAAGAAGGATTGAAAAAATTGTCTAAAGATAACTCTCTTAAGATTGATTTATCAACAAAAAGTACAATTTTGATAACAGCTGGTGGAACTGGTGGCCATATTTATCCTGCAGAATCCCTAGCCTGGGAATTAAGTAAAGTTGGGTGTGATGTAATTATAATTTCAGATGAGAGAGGAAAAAAATTTATTAAAGCTTTTCCTCCTAACATTAGGATTTTTATTCAGAATATTAAATCATTAAATTTTAAAAATCCTTTAAAAATACTTTTTTCAATTTGTTTGCTACTCAAAGGTGTTCTTTATTCATCCTACCTTCTTATAATACATAAACCTTCCTTAGTTGTAGGTTTTGGAGGGTATCCTACATTTCCAACAATTCTAGCGGCAAAGTTATTTGGTATTAAAATTGTTTTACATGAAGGAAATGCAGTACTAGGAAGAGTAAATAAATTGTTCTCTAGAAAAGTGAATGCTATTGCATGTGGCTTTTGGCCTACTATTGCGCCAAGTGGTTCAAATTTGTACTTCACAGGTAATCCATTAAGAAATAATATATTGTCAAAAAAAACTAAATCATTCAAACTACCATTTAATGGAAAATTAAATTTAGTAGTAATAGGTGGATCACAAGGGGCTAATTTTTTTTCAAAAATTGTACCTGATTCAGTATCAAAGTTGTCAATTCCTCTAAAGGAAAGAATACATATCATCCATCAAGCAAGAAGTTCTGATTGCCAATATTTAAAAAAAAAATATAAAAAAATGGCTATAAAATCAGATGTCAAAAATTTTTTTTATAATATTGAAGATATTTTTTCTGATGCTCATTTAATAATAGCAAGAGCTGGTGCTTCTACTATTTCTGAAGTCTTATTTTTTGGAAAACCTTTAATTTTGATACCTATTAAAAATTCAATTTTTGATCACCAAAAACTTAATGCTAGTTTATTAGCAAATAAAGACGCTGCTTTTTGCATCCAAGAAAATGAATGTACCAGTGATTATTTAGCAATGAAAATTTCAAAAATTTTATCAGATAATAAATTAGCAATTAAGCTATCCAATAATGCAAAAAATATGGCTGTTCCTGAAGCTTCTTTAAATTTGAAAGAAATTATTCTTAAAATTTTTAATGGTGAAGTGGTTGAATTTAAAAATTAAAACAAAATTACCTCTAGATCTTGGGAAAATGCATTTTATAGGTATTGGTGGCATTGGTATGTCTGGTATTGCTGAAATAATATATAATTTAGGTTATAAAGTTTCAGGTTCGGACTTAAAATATTCTCCTATTATTGCAAGATTAATAAAATTGGGTATAGATGTAAAAATTGGTCATGATTCAAAATATATTGATGAAGCAGAAATAATTGTTATTTCATCTGCAGTTGGATCAGCAAATACTGAATTAAAAGAAGCAAGAAGAAAAAAAATTCCAGTTGTTCGTCGTTCGGAGATCTTAGCTGAACTAATGCGCTTAAAATCAAATATTGCAGTAGCGGGAACCCATGGAAAAACAACCACAACTTCTATGGTTGCAGCTGTATTAGAATCTGGGTTGTTTGATCCAACTGTAGTAAATGGAGGTATAATTCAAGACTATGGTTCTAATGCGAGATTAGGTGAGGGTGACTGGATGGTAGTAGAGGCTGATGAAAGCGATGGAACACTTGTCAAAATTCCTTCAACTATTTCTATTATTACTAATTTAGATCCAGAACATTTAGATCATTATGGTACATTTTCTGCTTTAAAAAAAACATTTCTTAAATTTTTAAATAATATACCTTTTTATGGTGTAGCTATTTGTTTTATTGATCATCCTGAAGTTAAAAAATTAGTGTCTAAAATAAAAGATAGAAGAGTTCTTACTTATGGTTATAGGTGTGAAGCTGATTTTCAAATAAAGAATTTAGTATATAAAAAAAATAAAGCTTTCTTCCAAATATACAAAAAAGAAAATCAAGAAAGTTTTAAATTTGAGCTACCAATGTATGGTGATCATAATGTAGCTAATGCAACTGCCGCAATCACAGTTGCTATGTATTTAAATATACCCTTGGAAAATATTCAAAAAGGTCTTAAAAATTTTAAAGGGGTTAAGAGAAGATTTACGAAAGTTTGTAATTGGAAGGGTATTGATATAATTGATGATTATGCTCATCATCCTATTGAAATACAAGCAGTGCTATCGGCAGCTAGGAAATATACTTCTGGAAGGGTAATTGTAATTCATCAGCCACATAGATATACAAGATTAAAAAGTTTGATGTGTGATTTTTCCAAATGTTTTGATGAGGCAGATATTGTTGGAATTACACCTGTTTATGAAGCTGGTGAAATACCTATTAAGGGTATAAATTCTGAAAAATTAATTACACTATTAAAAAATAGGTCAATTAATGCTTCTATAGTACGTGATGAAATTGAATTAAAAATTTTTTTAAAACATAATGGTAAACCGGGTGATATTTTTGTTTGTCTAGGAGCTGGGTCTATAAGTCAATGGGTTAACAAATTACCTGATATTTTATATAGTAGAAATATAAATGACTGATCAGATCTACCAATTAAATAATATTAATATAAGACTCCCAGAGGTAAGAGGAATTATAAGAAAAAATTTTGAACTTTCTCGATTAAGTTGGTTAAAAGTGGGTGGTCCAGCTTCAGTATTCTTCCAACCAGAAGATGAGGATGATTTATCATTCTTTTTAAGAAATTTGGAATCATCTATACCTGTATTTATTATAGGGGCATGTTCAAATCTTATTATAAGAGATGGGGGAATTCCTGGAATTGTTATAAAATTAGGAAAAAATTTTAGTAATATAAGATATAATGAAAATAATATTTCAGTTGGAGCAGCATGCCGAGATTCTTATCTTGCTAAAAGTTGTGCCAAGAAAGGTATTGATTTTTCTTTTTTAAGAACAATACCTGGAAATCTTGGTGGAGCAGTCAAAATGAATGCAGGATGCTATGGGTCATATCTTTCAGACTATTTAATAGGTCTGACCTTAATTAGAAGAGATGGTTCAATAATTGACCTGAAAGCAAGTGATTTAAAATTTGACTATAGAGATTCTACTGTACCTGATGATGCAATTGTTACTAATGTTTTGCTTAGAAAAGAATATGATGACCCATTAAAAATTGAAAAAAAAATGACAAAAGCATTAGATATGCGAAATTTAAGTCAGCCTATAAAAGATTTATCTTGTGGTTCTACTTTTAGAAATCCATTAGGGCGATCTTCATTAGGAAAAAAATGTGATAATGACCATTCTCTTAAAGCTTGGAAACTCATTGATGATGCTGGTTTAAGAGGTCTTAAACTTGGGGGTGCAATGATCTCAAAAAAACATACTAATTTTCTTATAAATATTGGAAATGCGACAGCAAAAGATCTTGAAGATTTGGGTAATTTAGTAATTAAAAAAGTAAAAAAAAATAGTGGTATTGAGCTTTTATGGGAAGTTAAGAGAGTAGGAACATATTAAAAAATAAGAAGTTTAATTATTAAAATTTGTTGTGATACCAATTATGAAAAAAAAAGTAGCAATATTGAAAGGTGGACAGTCATTAGAACGCGAAGTTTCTTTATCCACTGGTAAAGCTTGTTCAAAAGCTTTATCCAAATTAGGTTATATTATTAACTCAATAGATACAAAAGAGAACTTTATAGAACAATTAATGAAATTTAAACCAGATGTAGTCTTTAATGCACTACATGGAAAAAATGGAGAAGATGGTATAATTCAGGGTTTTCTTGAAACTATGAAGATCCCGTATACACATTCTGGTGTTCTAGCATCCTCAATTGCTATGGATAAAAATTTAGCAAAAATTTGTTTCAAAGATGCAGGTATCCCAGTTATTGAGCATGTTATTTTAGATCAAGGTTTTTCTTTTCAAGAAATTCCTTTTGGATTTCCATTTGTGGTGAAACCCGTAGATGGCGGTTCTTCTGTAGGAGTGAAAATATTCAGAAATAAAGATGATTGGATGCTTAATAAAAATGTAATAAATGATAATAAAAAATATTTAGTTGAATCATATATCCCAGGTAGAGAACTTACAGTTGCAACGATGGGAAGAAAATCTTTAACAGTCACTGATATTTTGTCAGATAAATGGTACGATTATGAAGCAAAATATAAAATTGGTGCTTCTAAACATATAGTTCCTGCTAAAATTCCTGAGAATATAAAAAAATTGTGCTTAGATTATGCTTCAACTGCACACATAAAGCTAGGATGCCATGGAGTTACTAGGACAGATTTTAGGTGGGATGAAAAATTAGGAATAAAAGGTCTGTTTGTTCTTGAGTTAAATACACAACCAGGAATGACTCCAACTTCTTTGGTTCCTGAACAAGCTAATTATATTGGAATGTCTTTTGAAGAGCTTTGTGAGTGGTTAATTAAAGATGCTTCATATGACAAAAGGTAATATGTTTAAAGTAAAAGTTCATCAATGAATCAAATTAAGAGTTATCCAAGGCCGTCAAAAATACGATACAGACTTGAAAGAGTTTGGCTAAGACGGTGGGTTAGAAAATTAATCTTTTATTTATCAATAATCATAGTTTTTTTAATTTTCTGCTTATTCATTTTTATGTATTCTAGTGATAGAATTAATTTAAAAGTTTTTAAGACTTATTTCAAAAATTACGTTTTTGAAAGACCTGAATTATCTGTATCAAAACTGGAAATAATAAATGCTAATTCGGATCTTATAAATCAAATAAATGCTATTTTAAAACTTTCATTTCCCATAAATTCAATTCAGCTGGATATTAAGAATTTACAGAAAATAATTAATAAAATTGATTCTGTAGAGTCTTCAAGTGTTAGAATAAAAGATACTGGAGTTTTAGTAGTTGAAGTTATTGAAAGAAAACCAGTTGCAGTTTATAGGGAGAATGATGAGTTAACTTTAATTGATTTGAATGGTCATAAAATAAATAATGTTTTCTCTAGATCTGATAGAAATGATTTACCTTTTATTGTGGGTTTTGAAGGAAACTTTTATGTGAAAGAAGCATTAGAAATTTATCAATTATTATCTTTTAATCTTAAGGAAATTAGAGGAATCATAAGAATTGGAAAAAGGAGATGGGATATAATACTAAAAAATAATTTAAGAATAAAATTGCCTGAAAAAAATCCCAAAAGATCATTAAGTAAATTCTTAAGAAGAAATTCCAACTATTTAATTTCATCAAATCAATTCACAATAATTGATTTGAGGTTTGCAAATAAAATTATATTAAGAAAAATACCTGAAGATATTCAGGATCCATTAATTGAGATTAATTAGTTTAAAAATATTATAAAACAATGATAAATTTTAAAAAACATAAAGAAATTAGAAAAAAATTAAAGTCTGCAATCAAGAAAGGAACATTAGGCTTAATTGATATAGGTTCCTCAAAAATTGTATGTATTATTATAAAATTTTCAAAAATTGATAATAGTTTAAAAAATTCAGATCAAATTAATGAAACAAAGAGTATTGCATATAGGGTAGTCGGTGTTGCTACAAAAAAATCAATAGGAATAAAAAAGGGTGAAATTATAATTGCAGAGGAGGTCGAAAAAACAATTAGATCAGTAGTGCAGCAAGCTCAGAAAATGGCTTCTTCAATAATTGATGAAGTTGTAGTTACTTTTTCTGGAGGAGCACCAATTTCCAAAAATTTATTTCAAGAAATTAAACTACAAAATCAATCGGTAAGTTCTGAGGATATAAGTATTTTGCTTTCTGCATACGATTTTGAATCTCATACTGAACAAAGAGAAATACTGCATGCAATGCCAATCAATTTCAGCCTGGACGCAAAAACAGGTTTAACCGACCCAAGAGGTTTGATTGGTCAGATGCTAGGTTTAGATATTAATTTAATAACAGTTCAAAAAAATATTATTGAAAATATTGATCAATGTTTGAGAAATTGTCAGTTAAATTTAGCTGGTATCTTTTTTTCACCCTATATTTCAGCTAAATCCAGTTTGGTAGAGGATGAATTAAAATTAGGAGCAACTTGTATCGACATGGGATTTGGTACTACTGGAATTTCCATTTTTTATAATCATCAGATGGTATTTGCTTCAAATATAAGATTTGGTGGAGAAAATATAACTTCAGATATAATGCAAGCTTTTCAAATTTCTTTTAATGAGGCTGAACGCATAAAAACTTTGCATGGAGGGCTAATTATTACTAATTTAGATGATAGTGAATTGATTGAACTATCTTTCACTGACGAAAACAAAGAGTATTATAACTATGATAGGCCTTTCATAAGCAGAGCAGAGTTAATTGCAGTAATTAGACCAAGATTTGAGGAAATACTAGAAGAAATTCAATTTAATTTGGAACAAACTGGTTTTGAACAACTTTCATCAAAAAGAATTGTCTTTACTGGAGGTGGAAGTCAACTGCCAGGATTATATGAACTTGCATCTGAATATTTTGGATCTAGGGTAAGGATAGGAAGACCAATGAGAGTTCAAGGTTTGCCACAAGCATTACAAGGTTCTCAATTTTCTGCAATTATTGGCCTCGCAATTGAAATTAGCAACCTGCAAGATGAAGTCTGGGATTTTGATATACCAACTAATTTAGCCCCAGGTCAGAGAATTAGATCCGCAGTCAATTGGTTTAAAGACAATTGGTAAATAAAAATTTTAATGAATTTTTAACACTTATTTTTTTTAGTGACCTAAAAGAAGTATTGCGTTATCATAACGAATCAAAAAAAAATAAATTAAAAATAAATTAACAGGCAAAAAACGGGCAAATATCATGACTTTTACTTTAAGAGTTCCTGAGCATCAGGATCTGAAACCTCGCATTATTGTTTTTGGTGTAGGTGGAGCAGGCGGTAACGCAGTTGATAATATGATTCTAAAAAACTTAGAAGGAGCAAATTTTGTTGTTGCTAACACCGATGCTCAAGCCTTAGAGCAATCGAATGCACACAAAAAAATTCAAATGGGAGTCAAAATAACTGAGGGTCTTGGAGCAGGTTCTAATCCTCAGAGAGGGGCTTTAGCTGCAGAAGAAAGTTTGGAAGAAATTGTGGACGCGTTAAAAGACACTCACATGTGTTTTATTACAGCAGGTATGGGTGGAGGAACTGGTACTGGTGCAGCACCTATAATTGCTCAAGCAGCTCGTGAGTTAGGAGTGTTAACTGTAGGTGTGGTCACTAAACCTTTTCAGTTTGAAGGTTCGAAAAGGATGGAGCAAGCTCAAAATGGAATTGAAGGACTTCAAGATGTAGTTGATACCTTAATAGTTATTCCTAATCAAAATCTTTTTAGGCTTGCTAATGAAAAAACAACCGCAACTCAGGCCTTTGAGCTTGCTGATGATGTCCTTTATCAGGGGGTAAAAGGTGTGACTGATTTAATGGTAAGACCTGGATTAATAAATCTTGATTTTGCTGATGTCCGGGCTGTAATGGATGAAATGGGTAAAGCTATGATGGGTACTGGAGAATCCAGTGGAGAAGATAGAGCACAGCAAGCAGCTGAAAAAGCTATTGCTAACCCTCTTTTAGACGAGATATCACTTTCTGGAGCTAGAGGAGTTTTAATTAATGTTACCGGTGGTAATGATATGACTTTATTTGAGTTAGACGAAGCAGCTAATAGAATAAGAGATGAAATTGATGGTGATGCTAAAATTCTTGTAGGAACTACTTTAGATCCGAATCTTGAAGGGATTATTAGAGTGTCTGTAGTTGCAACTGGAATAGAAGCAGAAAATCATATAGTTGAAAATACAAATGACTTAGGAGTCACTAACAAAGCACTAGTACGAGAAAACAGTCGGGTAAATATGGAAAGTCGAATTACAAGTAGTTCTGATAAAAAATCTTCATATTCATCAGAGTTGGAATCTAATGCAAAGATAAATACTGTACTTACTTCAGATAACGAACGTGATATTAATAGGAACATAAAAAGTAACGGAACAAAATTTGATGACAATGTAGAAATTCCAAGCATTTTTAAGGTGAGAAAATCTGGAGAAAACTTAGACTCAATGAATATTGAAAAAACTAATGAAAGATTGCTGGCAGCCGTAAATAAAGAACCTGATCCTAGTTTGTATAATAGACCTAATGATCTATCACAAAAACTATCATATTCAAGTAAAAGTACATTGAATAGTATTTTTAGAAATTTGACCAGTTTTCGTGGGAAAAAAATGGAGACTAAATCTGAAAAAAAACTTCCACCAAATTTTAAAGTACCTAATGAAACACTTGCTAATGATAAGGTCACTATAAAAAGTGAAAATGCAAGACTCCAAGAAGAAAAACTAAGAGAGGACATTCCTGCTTTTTTAAGAAGGCAAGCAAATTAATTCTTAGCAATTAGTTAAAATGATTTTGTATTATATTGTTATAAAGTGTGATTTGAATAATTTTCTTGGTTGTTTAAAATAGAGCAAAATTATTTAATTAGGATTTATTTTGCAGCAAACTATTGAGAAGAATGTTTCGATTGTTGGTATAGGGGTTCACCTCGGTAGACCGGTTAGAGTAAATATTAAGCCAGCTCCTATTAATCATGGGATTGTATTTAAAAGAATAGATGTAGAACATAACAAATCTTTAATTGAGGCAAATTTTAAAAATATACATTCTGGTGAATTATGTACTTCATTAACAAATGAAGATGGTATTTCTGTAAAAACAGTTGAACATTTGTTAGCAGCTTTTTCTGGTCTTGGTATATCAAATGTTTTAGTTGAAATTGATAATGAAGAAATACCTATTCTTGACGGATCTGCTGTCAATTTTGTGCAATCTTTAATTAAAGCAGGTATTTGCAAACAAAGCGCAACCTTAAATTTTTGCTCTATCAAAAAACCAATAGAAGTAAGAAATAAAATAGGTTGGGTTAGGTTTGAACCTGCAGATGATCTTATTTTAACAGTTTCTATTGATTATCCAAAAACTTGTATTGGTAAGCAAAAGCTATCTATTCTTATTTCAAAAGATTCTTTTCAAAGGGAACTTTGTGATAGTAGAACCTTTTGTTTGAAAAATGATATAAAAGATATGAGATCTAGAGGGTTTGCTTTAGGTGGAACATTAGATAATGCTATTGTTGTAGACGGCTATAATATAATTAATCCAAACGGATTAAGAAGTAATGATGAATTTGTTAGACATAAAATGTTGGACGCATTGGGGGACCTTGCCTTGTCTGGGTTGCCCTTATTAGGTCATTATATTTCTTTTTGTGCTGGTCATAGGTTAAATAACCAATTGCTAATAAAGTTATTTTCTAATAAATCTAATTATGAAATATTGATGCGAAATACTAATGATTCTAAAAAATTTGTTGAACATAATTTTGGATCATCTAGTCAAAATTTTAGAGCTGTAATCTAGTTATTATTTTTTAAATGTTGATTGATTTTATAAGAACTATTTTTTTGGTTATAATATAGATTTATATCATTATGAAAAAAATTGTTATTTTTAATTTTTATTTTTTTCTACTATTTTTTACTTTTCTAGTAAGTGCTTGTACAAAGTTAGCTACTGATTTTGATACAAATTCAACAGTTGAAGAAATTATAATAAATGCAGAAGAAGCTTATAATAAAAAAGATTATACCAGAGCAGCAGAAATATATTTAAAAGTTGAAGAATTGTTTCCCTATTCAGATTCCTCCAGGAATGCACTCGTAAATGCTATTCGTTCCTATCATAAAGGTGCAAAATTTAATGAACTTAGAAAAGCATCAAAAAAATATTTAAATCTTTATCCAAAAGATAAAAATGCATCTTATGCAAAATATATGGTGGGTATGAGCTATTTTGAACAGATTATTGACGTTGAAAGAGATCAAGGTGCGACAAGAGACTCTATTAGAGAATTTGCTGAATTAATTAAATTTTATCCAAAAAGTAAATATATTGCAAAAGCAAAAGAAAACATTTTGATTTCCAAAAACCAGTTAGCTGGACAAGAAGTTGCTGTTGGTAGATATTATTTAAAAAGAAATAATCCATTATCTGCAATTAAGAGATTTAAAACTGTTATTAACGATCATGAAAATTCCCCCTATTATCCTGAAGCACTATTCCGATCTATAGAGGCCTATGCTATGTTAGGTATAAATAATAAAATTATAAACTATGCTAAAATAATAAAAAGAGAATTTCCAAATAGTGAATGGTATCCATTGACTTTAAATCTTATGAATAAATATGGTATTAAGGTTGATTGAAATTGTTAAAATCACTTTCCATAACGAATATGTTATTGATAGAAAAAGCAGAGATTGTTTTTTCTAGCGGTTTAAATGTTTTTACTGGTGAAACAGGTGCAGGCAAATCAATTGTTTTTGATTGTCTAGGGTTTGTTTTTGGGAATAAAAATAGAAAAAGTTATTTAAAAGAGAACGCAAAAAGTGGGCAAGTAACAGTTGAGTTTGAAATAGGTAAATCTAGTTATATCAAAAAATTTCTTGCAGAATTTTCTATACCAATTTTAGAAACATTAATTATAAGAAGAGTTGAATTCAATGACGGGAAAAAAAAATGTTATATCAATGATGTCAATTGTACTACAGATTTATTAAAGAAAATTGGAGAAAGTCTTATTGAGTTTGTTGATCAAAACAATAATTCTAATCTTTTAAAGAAGCAAAATCATATTAATTTACTTGATGATTTTTGTCTAAATAAGGATAAATTAAATGAATTAAAAAATATTTGGGCTTGTTTAAAAGATGAGGAAAATAAATTATCAAATTTAGTAAAGAAAAAAAAACGAATTTTTGGAAGAATTAGACTTCACACAAAAATCATTATCAGAACTTAAAAGCTTGAACTTAGTTCAAGGTGAATTTAATGAATTAGAAATTAAAAGAAAATCATTAAAATCATCGTCCAAAATCAAAGAATACCTTAATGAGGTATACCGATCAATTACACTACCTGAAGTAAACAAAGCTATCACAAATAGTATAAAAAAAAATGGAAAAAACATCAGAATTACTGGTCGATAATAAATTGTTAGAAGAGAGTATTGTAGCTTTAAATATGGCTATAACCAATTTGGATGAAGTTGAAAAAAATATTCAAACTATTCTTGAAGATAATTTTTCCAAGGACTTAAGCTTAGAAGATATTGAAGAAAGGTTATATGAAATAAAAAAGTTGTCTAGAAAACATAATGTTTTTGCTGATGATTTAATAGTTTTGAAAGAAGAGTTAGAAAAGCAAATTTTAGATTACGATCATTTTGAAGAATCAATAAAATCAGTCCAAAAAAGTATTTTAGCAAATGAAATTAAATATGATGAAATAGCTAATTTAATTTCAATTGTTAGAAAAGAAAAAGGAAAAAAATTAACTGTCATTATTAATAATGAATTATCGAATTTAAAAATGGATGGAATGAAATTTTCTATAGTTTTGGAAGAAAAAAAAGAAAAATCAATTATAGGCAAAGACCAGGTATTTTTTCAACTTCGTAATAATAATTTAGCTGTACAAAATCTGGAAAAAGTAGCCTCTGGTGGTGAATTGTCCAGAATTCTTTTAGCTTTAAAAGTTTCTCTGGTAAAACAAACTTCAGGATTAGCTTTAATTTTTGATGAAATAGATAGAGGAATTGGTGGTGCTACAGCTGAAGCAGTTGGAGGAAGGTTATCAATCTTGTCAAAAAAAGAGCAAATTTTACTTGTAACTCATTCACCTCAAGTTGCATCAAAAGCAAACAAACACTGGAGGGTAATTAAAAAAATTACTAATGAAGGTTTACCCATAAGTAGTATTAGAGAATTAGATAAAAATGATACAAAGATAGAGTTAGGTAGAATGATTTCTGGAAAAATAATTACAAAAGAGGCGATAGCTGCAGCCGAAAAGCTAATGCCTTAGTTGCAGCTTAAATAACATTAATTGAGATTATTTTTTTTGTATATAGGACTAATTAAAATAGTATGCTAAAATCCACTTTGATCATTGAGATATGTTTTCAATAAAAAATTTTTTAGTTTTATAAATTAGGTCTATTTTAAGTAATTTAATAAATTAATTAAAATCTTTTATATAAATTTTAAATTGTAGGTGAATAGCTATCTTAATTATTATTAATTGCTTTAGGAACTATTCTATTGAGAGATTTTATAACACTGATAAAGAAATGATAATTACAAAAATTTATTCCAATCAATTTTGAGTTTTCGAGAGATTTACAAACTTAATATAACTTATATTGCAGTATATGTGCGAAAGTTTGATATAAATTTCTTTTTTGTCTCCATACCAATTTTATATATTCTGTTGATTTTTTTACAGCATGGTATAAAACTCTATAATTATTTCTAATATTTTTTTATTTGATCCAATTATACCAATTTATAGTTTCTTTAACTTATTTTTTTGATTTGATACTATTCTAAATTAATTAAAATATTTAATAATCTTGTTAATTTGATCTTATTACTTTTCCAGGATTTAAAATTAAATTTGGATCTAAAGTCTTTTTAATTATTGTCATAATATCCCAAGCATAACCATGTTCTTTTTCCATAAAGTTGAGTTTACCCATCCCAATCCCATGTTCCCCCGTCACGGTTCCACCTAGTTTTAGAGATCGTTCACACATCCTATGAATTATTGTTTGTGCTATCTTTTTTTCTTTTAAATTTCCCTCCTTAATTAATAAAGTGGCATGAAAATTACCATCTCCGACATGCCCCCAAATAGGACCTGGAATACCACTTTCACTAATATCTTTTGCCGTCTGATCAATAAGATTTGCTAGTTCTGATATTGGTACGCAAGCATCAGTTGCTATAGCTTTATGTCCTGGAAATTTTGATTTAACGGCATAAAAAGCATTGTGACGATTTTTCCATAGCTTGTTTCTTTCTTCAGGTTTAGAAGACCACTTGAAGTTTGAGCCTGAGAAGTTTTCTACTATTTCGGAAACTAATTCTGATTGTTCTTTAACAGAAGTCTCTGAACCATGAAATTCTAAAAATAAGTGTGGGGAAACAAGCATATTTTCTTTAAAGTATTCATTACATGCTTCTATAGTTTGTGAGTCTACGAGCTCCATTCGAGCCATGGGTACTCCCATTTGTATAGTTTGAATAACAGCCCGAACGGCATCATCAACAGTAGGGAACGAACAGATTGCAGCAGATATTGACTCAGGAATACCTTGTAATTTAAGAGTTAGTTGAGTAATTATTCCCAAAGTCCCTTCTGATCCAACTATCAATTTTGTAAGATCATATCCAGCAGCTGACTTCTTTGATCTGCCACCCGTTTTAATGATTTTTCCGTTTGCTAATACAACTTCTAAGCCTAAAACATTCTCCCGCATAGTACCATATCTTATAGCAGTTGTACCTGAGGCTCTGGTTGCAGCCATTCCTCCGAGAGAGGCATTTGCTCCAGGATCAACAGGAAAAAATAGACCTTTATCTTTTAATAAAGAATTTAAATCTTCTCTAGTAACCCCAGGTTGGATTACTACGTCCATATCTTCAGAATTAACCTTTAGTATTTTATTCATATTCATCATATTTATAGAAATACCACCTCTTTGAGCCAATGCATTTCCTTCAAGTGATGTGCCAGTTCCCCATGCAACTATAGGACATTCTTCTTCATTACATATAGAAGCTATATCTGATACTTCTTCAGTATTATTAACAAATGCTACTGCATCTGGTAACATTTCTGGAAAATAAGTTTCATTGGTTCCATGTTGTTTTCTAACAGATATTCCAGTGCTTATACGATTGCTAAGTACTTTTTCTATTTTTTTAATTGCATTTTTAATTGTCATTTTAATTTATAATATTTATTTGTTATACTAATACATATTGACATTTTTTTTGGAAAAGTGAAGAGCTTAGGAAATGAAAAACAAAAAAAATAATTATGAACTTTTTCAAAGTAAGGTTCAGGATGTTTATAAAGAATGGATTGATTATAATGGGCATATGAATGTAGCTTATTATACACTTGCTTTTGATAAAGCATTAGATGATTTTTTGGAAAAAATTTTAGAAATAGGTCCAACTTTTGTAGAAAAAGAAAAACTAGGGGCCATACTCACTTCAAGCTAATTATTATTATTTAGACGAATTAAGATTACTTGATAAATTTTTTTCAAAGATTTATTTAATTGATTCTGATAAAAAAAAGATTCATCTTGTTTTGGAGATGATAAATTTTACTACAAAAAAACAAGTTGCTGTTTGCGAAACTTTATTAATTAATGTTGATTTAAATAAAAGGAAATCAGTTGAATATAGTTCTCATACAATCAAAAAAATTGAGAAATATAAATATATTTCAAAACAGTCATGCTTACCCTTACAAGTTGGTAAGAATTTACGCATAAAAAAAAAATGAAATCAAATTGGTAAACATATATTCTCTAGCCACAATTTTTGTTCACCAGTTAATTTACTTTGATATTTTAAAATTATTTGTTTATGATAATTATTTATCCATTCAATTTCACTATTATTTAATAATTCTTTTATGATTAATTTTCTATCCAGTGGACAGTACGTTAATGTTTCAAAAGAGAGAGTTGAAATTTTGTGACTTTCTGATACTTTATTCGGTTCTTTTATTAAAAGTAAATTTTCAATTCTTATGCCATAACTGTCTTGTGAGTAAAACCCTGGTTCATTGGAAACTAGCATTCCTGGTCTAAGTTCTACCTCGTTTTTTTTAGAAATAGCTTGAGGCCCTTCATGAACTGATAGAAAGGATCCGACTCCATGTCCTGTTCCGTGTTTGTAATCTAAATCTTCTTGCCATAAATGATATCTAGCAATGCTATCCAAATCTCTTCCAGATAAACCTATAGGCCACTTCAATTTTGAAACAGCTATCATGCCTTTTAGTACTAAAGTATAGTGCTTTTGCTTTAAATAATTCATTTTCCCAAAACCTATAGTTCTAGTTATATCTGTAGTACCTTCAAGATATTGACCACCACTATCAATTAGAATTAAATCACCACTTTTGATTATTCTATTTGTTCCTAGATTAGCTCTATAATGAATTATTGCTCCGTTTGGTCCTGATCCACAAATGGTATCAAAAGAAGGACCAAAATAATTTGTTGCTTTTTCTCTTAATTCTGCAAGGGATTCAATAATATCTATTTCAGATATTTTTCTCCTTTTATTTTTTTCTATCCAATAAATAAGATTGATCATCGCTAACCCATCTTTTCTGTGAGCTATTCTGTTATTTCTAATTTCAACTTTATTTTTTATGGATTTTATCGATAAAATAGGGTCTGCGCTATTTAAAATTTTTGTTTTTCTTGAAGATATTAAATCTTTAATAGCCGAAGGACAAGAATTCCCGTCTAACCAAATTTTGCCTTTCAATTCTTTAAGTTTTTTAGAAAAGGAGGATATTTCGAAAAATTTAACTTTTGAATCAAAACTCTTAATTACATTTTCACTCAATTTTTCCATTTTTATAAATATTTTTAGGGAACTGTTTTTTCCTTGAATTGCATACGATTTAACAATGGGTGTATTTGGAATATCAAAACCCCTAATATTAGCTAACCAACTAATAGATTCAGGTAGAGTATATATAATGTAGTCAGCTTTAGCTTTATTTTTTAAATTATTAAGTCTGATTAATTTTGAAGAATATGTCTCTCCACAGTATTTATCAGATAGTTTGAATATTTTATTAGTTTTTTCTTTGGGTTTATCTATCCATAATTTATCAATAATATTTTTAACTTTTTTTAAATTATAGTCACCTCCCAATAAAATTTTCAAATTTTCAATTTCATTTATTGTATGCAACCATGGATCAAATCCAATTTTTTTATGGATTATGATATTTTTCTTTATCCATTTAGTGATAATTTTCTTTTCTAGTTTTTTGATAATTATTTGCGGATTGTTTTTTTCAATTTGAGCTTGGATCGTATATCTACCATCTACGAACAGGGCGATACTTTTCATAGTTATAATACATATACCAGCTGATCCTGAAAAATTAGTTAGCCATTTTAATCTATTATCATTTTCTGAAATAAATTCACCTTGATAACAATCAGCTCTTGGTATTAAGAAAGCGCCTATTTTATTTTCGGACATTAAATTTCTTACTGATTTTATTTTTTCTTCACTGGATAAATAAGGAGTTTTGCTAATTACAACTTTTGAGGACGGTTTATTTTGAAGATTTTTCATTATTGTATTACTACTTTCCAAAAGTTAAATCTTTTAAGCAAACTTTAGCTTTTTTCCTTTTTATCAAAAAGTCTAGCTAGTTGTTCTGTCATAGCACCAGCTAATTGTTCTATATCTGTAATTGTAATAGCATTTTTATAGTAGCGTGTTACATCATGTCCAATACCAATTGCAATGATCTCAATCAAACCGCGTTTCTCAATCATTGTAATTACATTTTTTAGGTGATTTTCTAGGTAGTTTGATGGATTTACTGACAAAGTAGAATCATCTACTGGGGCTCCATCTGAAATAGCCATTAATATTTTTCTTGATTCACTTCTTTTTACTAATCTTTTATTAGCCCACTCCAATGCTTCTCCATCAATATTTTCTTTTAATAATCCTTCTTTCATCATAAGACCCAAATTAAGTCTTGCTCTGCGTAGAGGCACATCTGCTTGTTTATAAATAACATGTCTAAGATCATTGAGTCGACCGGGATTATTTGGTCTATCTTTAGAAAGCCAATCTTCTCTAGATTTCCCACCCTTCCAAGCTCTAGTTGTGAAACCTAAAATTTCACATTTAACTTGGCACCTTTCCAATGTGGAAGCAATTATTTCAGCACATATAGCTGCTATTGATATAGGTCTACCTCTCATAGAACCTGAATTATCAATTAATAAGGTAACTATAGTATCTTTAAAATCAATTTCACTTTCTTGTTTATAGGTTAAAGGTGTTGTTGGATTAGTTATTATTCTAGCTAACCGGGATGCATCCAAAAAACCTTCTTCAAGATCAAATTTCCAAGATCGATTTTGTTGAGCTTGAAGTCTCCTTTGTAGCTTATTTGCAAGCCTTGAAACTGCACCTTTAACTTGATCAAGTTGCTGTTCAAGATAAACGCGAAGTTTAATTAATTCCTCTTCATCTGCAAGATTTTCAGCCAAAATTTCTTCATCATAAATATTACTGAAAACTTTATAGTTAGGATCTGCTTCTGAAAAAAATGCATTATTTATTTTTCTATTAGTTTCGTCTTCATTGGTATCTTCCAGTGACTCAACTTCGTTGATTTCTTCTTCTACGGCGAGATCATCAGAAGTTGCACTATCTGAAACTAATTCTTCTAACTCATCTGGTAGTTGTTTCTCAGTATTATCATTTTCATCTGAATTTTCGGTACTATTATTTTCATCATTATCATTATCATTGTCATTATTATCCTCTTTTTCAGGATCTTCTCCTAATTGATCTCCATACCCTAAATCTTTGATAATATTTCTACTTAATTTAGCAAAGTCTTCTTGATTATTTATTGATTTTAATATTTGTGAAAAATTATTTTTACTTTCATTTAATATAAATTCTTCCCACATATTAAGTCCTTTTTGTGAGTTTTCAGAAAGGTTAAATTTGGACGTCTCTTTTTTGATAAGTAGTCTTAAAGAGTTCTGAAGTGGAAATTTTTGGTCAGGTTCAGAATTTTCAAAAAATTTTTTACTTTGTTTTTCAATTTTATTTTCAATATTTTTTGCAGCTCCTGGATAAATATATCCTCCTACTGCTTCACAGCGAGCCTTTTCCATTTCATTAAATAAATTAAGTGCGATGTCTCCTTCTGGGGAATATTTTTGATTAATTAATTTATCATGATACCTAATATGCATAGCATGTGAGTCTGCTTCACCTCTTGCATAAATAATTTCATTTTCAGATTTTTTACTTGAGATTTTTGATAATTGAATATTGGTATTATCATTATTGGTTGCTTCATTTTCAAAATTAATAGTTAAATCACTTTTCTTTGAGATAGCTCTAGTTGTTTCACTCAGCGCTTTTTTAATAGGTTCAGTGGAAGGTTGATTTTTATTCATCTTTACCTTTAGAATTGGCATCTTTTGAGTTTAGCAAACTTTCAGTTAACTCTTCATCAAAGCATCTTTGAAAAAACTCAGCTACAGTTGTCCTTTCTAATTCATCACATTTATTCAGAAATGTAACTCGAAAGGAAAAAGCTATATCTTTAAATATTTCTAGGTTTTGAGCCCAGTTGATAACTGTTCTAGGGGACATTACTGTAGAAATATCTCCGTTTATAAATGCATTTCTTGTAAGTTCCGCAACTGCAATCATTCTAGCTATAGTTCTTTTTCCCTCGTCGTTTAACATTGACGGTAATTTGCTCAATACTATATCTATTTCATGGTCACTTGATAAATAATTTAATGTTGAAACTATTGACCATCTATCCATTTGACCTTGATTAATTTGCTGTGTCCCGTGATATAAACCTGTAGTGTCGCCTAGTCCAACAGTATTGGATGTTGCAAATAATCTAAAATATTTATTGGGAGAGATAATCTGATTTTGATCAAGTAAGGTTAGTTTCCCATCAGTTTCTAAAATTCTCTGAATTACAAACATTACATCTGGTCTACCTGCATCATATTCATCAAAAACTAAAGCACAAGAATTTTGCAATGCCCAGGGTAAAATTCCTTCTTGGAATTCTGTGATTTGTTTACCTTCTCTTAATTTGATTACATCTTTTCCTATTAAATCAATTCGGCTTATATGACTATCTAAATTTACTCTCACACAAGGCCAATTGAGTCTAGCAGCAACTTGTTCAATATGAGTAGATTTTCCAGTACCATGATAGCCTTGAATAATCACTCTTCTATTATATTGAAATCCAGCAAGTATTGCTAAGGTAGTTTCTTTTGAAAATCTATAAGAACTGTCTATCTCAGGAACTCTGTCCGTTGCTTTTTCAAAACTTTTAACAGTCATATTAGATTCTATATTAAAAATCTTCTCAATATTAATTGTTTTTGTCGGAATTAGTTCACTCATTAATGATGCCCTACCTTATTTTCATAAATACTTAAATTAATCTTTAAAACTTCTACTTGATTTTATTTGATCCCATGCCCACACGACCTCTGAAAGACGATCTTCATCAGCTCTACTACCAGAATTTCTATCGGGGTGTAAGTCTTTAACCATCTCTTTATATATTTTTCTTAAATCATTTTTTGTAGAATTTTCATTAGCACCCAGTATATCAAGAGCTTTTTTTTCGCTTGCTGGAATTCTTTTAGAAAATCTCTTTTTTTTATTAGCTTTTGGAGTTTCTTTATTAGAAAACAATTCATATGGATCTTCTAATCCAAGTCTTGTCCAAGCTTTACCTTCAGCTTGTATCTTATCTTTTTCAGCATCGCTATTGAGAGGGGTTGTTTTTCTTTCCCAAACACTATCAGCTTTAAATTGATTTTCTAATTCTTCTTGAGAATGATCTTCAAAGTAATTCCATTTTCTATTGTATTCTTTGACATGTTTTAAACAAAACCAGTTAAACTCTTCTACATTTTTGGGTGATTTTGGTGCTCTATATTTTCCTACTAAATCACAACCAAATATATCACATTTGTGTGATGAACTTTCAAATGCACCACTAGAACCTTTGTTTTTCGAACGTCTTTTTTTGTCAGCAGAGACCGAAATGTCAAATTCAAAGGGGATTTTACTACTCATAAATAAATACCAGTTAAATTATATTTTATTATTGTCATATTATAATAATGTTTTATTTTAAGATTTCAAAACGAACATTATGAAAAGTATAAATACAATGCAAGTAAGATTAATGATAATTAAGAAGTTAAAACAGAAGTTTAATCCTTACATTATAAATGTAATAGATGAAAGTCATTTACATACAGGTCATGTTGGAGCAAGACCAGAAGGTGAAACACATTTCAAAGTAGAAATGAAAAGTAATCAATTTTTAGGAATGAGTAGATTAAATATGCAAAGAGAAGTATATAAAGCTCTTGAATTAGAAATGAAAAATAAAATACATGCTTTATCCTTAGAATTGTCCAGCTGATCAGTCTTTTGTAGCGGGTCCCAAACTTGGATAATTATCATCACCACTACTTAATTTATTAGTAGGTAACAAAGATTCATTGGTATTACTTTTTTTAAAAAGCAAAATTGATAATTTTTTTTCACTTAAAGAATTAAAAAACGATTTTTTTATTGGTACTACTATTGTTTTAATATCAACGAATTCCCAACCTAGTCTTGTTTCGTTATTCAAAATATTTTCAATCATTTCTGTTATTTGGTTTTGCCTTGATTTTTTATTAAATATTTTTTTCTTAAAAATAGGAGTAGGTATTATTTTAAAGTTACGATCCAATTGGTAATTCCCTAATGACTTATTTTTAATTTTTGTGCTACTAATTGATTTGTAAGTTTTGGGTTTGCTTTTCCTTTACTTTCTTTCATTACTTCACCAACAAACCACCCTAATACTTTTGGATTCTGTTTAACTTTCTCAACTTGTTGAGGATTAGCAGTTATTATTTTATCAACTAGTTTTTCAATAAAAACTTCGTCAGTTACTTGTTTTAAACCTAATTCATTAATTAAAGTTGCTGGAGTTTTTTTTGTTATCCAAACATGTTCAAAAAGTTCTTTGGCAATCTTAGATGATATTTCCCCATTTTTTAAAAAGGATAAAATCTCTTTCAAATTACTAGAGGAAATAGGGCTATTATTTATTGAAATACCTTCTTTATTTAATCTTCCAAAGAGTTCATTAATAACCCAATTTGCAGCTAATTTACCTGTTTTTTTTGTTGATACTTGCTCGAAGAAATCGGCTGTACTTTTGTCAGAAGTTAAAACATCAGCATCGTATTCATTAATACCAAATTCTGATATAAAACGATTTTTTTTATTATCTGGTAACTCTGGAAGATTTTTTTTGATGGTATCTACCCATCTTTGCTCAATAATTAATGGTGGAAGATCTGGGCAAGGGAAATACCTATAGTCATGTGCCTCTTCTTTAGATCTCATTGATCTTGTTTTACCAGTATCCGGATCATAAAGCCTTGTTTCTTGAATAATTTCACCACCATCTTCCAAAACTCCAACTTGACGCTTGGCTTCATAATCTACTGCCTGCTGAATAAAACGCATGGAATTCATATTTTTTATCTCACATCTAGTCCCTAGATATGAAAGATTTTCTGTTTTTAAATATTTTTCGTAAGTCCCTTTTTTAAGAACAGAAACATTTACATCTGCTCTCAAAGAACCTTCCTGCATATTTCCATCACAAGTATCAAGATACTGTAGAATTTGCCTTAATTTTTTTAAGTAAGAAGTAGCTTCTTGAGAACTCCTTATATGTGGACGAGATACTATTTCCATAAGTCCTACGCCTGTCCTATTTAAATCTATAAATGATAAATTTGGATCCATGTCGTGAATAGATTTACCTGCATCTTGTTCCACATGGATTCTCTCTATACCTATATTTCTAGTTTTATCTTTAATATTGATGGTTATTTCCCCTTCACCAATAAGTGGATGATAGAGTTGACTAATTTGATATCCTTGAGGTAAATCAGGATAAAAGTAGTTTTTTCTGTCAAATTGTGAAAAAAGATTTATTTTGGCTTTTATACCAAGTCCAGTCTTAACTGCTTGCTCGATACAAAACATATTTAAAACAGGTAACATTCCTGGCATTGCAGCATCTACCATACTTACATTTGAATTTGGCTCGTTTCCAAAATTAGTTGAAGCAGAAGAGAATAGTTTTGCTTTTGATTTTATCTGAGCGTGAACCTCCATACCGATAACTAATTCCCAGTTATAATTATTTCCTTCAATAATTTGAGGTCTTGGTAATTTATAATCAAAATCTGTCATAATAATATTTTATTTAAATTTAAATTAATCAAGTATTAAGGATTCTATCAGTTATGTCTAAAGTATCCTTAGATAAATTCTTAGTATATCGAATACCTTTTAAAATAGTTTTCATCAATAATTTTCTTTTGGGTTCAATTCTATGCATTGTTTCAAATGATGTTGATAATCTAGCTGCAATTTGTGGGTTTATTTCATCCATTTTTTTTATCCAACTTGCAACTATTTCATACCCCCTGCCGTCTATTGAATGAAATGATTTATGGTTGTTAAAAGCAAATGAGCTGATTAAACTCCTAAATCTATTAGGATTTTTGAAATTAAAGTTTGGATGAGAAGATAATCTTTCAATAGTTTTAAAAATATTTGAGGGTGTGGTAAACGTAGCTTGTACAGAGAACCATTTATCAATTAATAGAGGATTTCCTTCCCACTTTTTATAAAAAGAAGATAAAGCATTCTTTGCGCTATTTTTTTTCACTAAAAGCTTTAAAGAATTAAGAATTTCTGTCATATTTGTAGAATTATAAAACACATTTTCAACAAGGTCTGATCTATTTCCAGATGAGACAATAAGATCTAAATAGCGATTTTTCAATAGTCTAAGACCTGTATTTATATTATTAAATTCGTCACTAATTACTCCAATTTCATCATATAAATTAATAAGATTTTTTTTAAAGCTACCTGCAATCATTTGATTTATTTTTTCTCTAGCTTCATCAATATTTTCTGGAATAATGTAATTACTTGTTTTTAACATATGAACAGCAATTTCTTCTTCTGATGGTGGTGTTAATAGTTTTGCCAAAAAGCCATGATTTTTATCAAAACGTAATAATAAATTATTTAAAATTTCATCTAACTTTATTTTGGTATTAGTACCGTTAATTATATCTTGGGCTAAATTAAGGAATATTTTTTGAGTTGAATCCCAAATACAAAATGAATTTGAATTGCTGTTCATAATTATCATGTGCTCATTTAATGAATGAGTGCTTTCTAATTTAATAGGTGCTGAAAAATCACAAAGATAAACGGCAATTGGTTTTTCTTTAAAACCTGTAAACATAAAATTTTGTGTTTTCTTATTTAGTACCATAAGTTTATCTTCTTTAATCTTTTCACCTTGATAATCAATAAATGATACTTTTGTTGGTATTACCATCGGCTTAGCCTTAACATTATTATTCTGAGCAGGTAATATTTGGGTTAGTTTTATAATATAATTTCCTGATTCAAATTGTTCTTCTACTTTTACAACTGGAGTACCGGACTGTATGTACCATAAAAAAAATTGTTTCAAATCTTTTCCCGTACTTTTTTCGAAAATTCTTATCCAATCTTCAACGGTAATCGCTTCACCATCATGTTTGTCAAAATATGATTTGATTGCCTTATAATATTCTTTTTCCCCTATAATTAAACTTAACATTCTTATTACTTCAGCACCTTTTTCATAAACAGTTGTGGTATAGAAGTTGTTAATTTCAGAATATTTTTCTGGTCTTACAGGGTGCCTTAGAGGACCTGCGTCCTCTCTAAATTGTTTGCTCCGAAGCAGTGCTACATCATCAATTCTTACTATATCTTTATTTTGCATATCTGCAGAAAATTGTTGGTCTCTAAATACAGTCAATCCTTCCTTTAAACACAATTGAAACCAATCCCTACAAGTTATACGGTTACCAGTCCAATTATGAAAATATTCATGGGCAATAATTCTTTCTATAAGTTCAAAATCCATATCAGTAGCAGTTTTTTTATTTGCTAAAATATATTTAGAATTAAAAATATTTAATCCTTTATTTTCCATAGCACCCATATTAAAATCATTTATTGCAACAATCATAAAACGCTCTAAATCATATTCTCTTCCATAAACATCTTCATCCCATTTCATACATTTTTTTATGGAACTCATTGCGTGTTCACAATTATTTTCATTTCCCTCCTCAACATAAATTTGAAGTAGTATTTTTTTGTTTGTAATTGTAAAAAATTCATCTTCAATGACTTTTAAATTTCCTGCAACTAAAGCAAATAAATATGATGGTTTAGGCCATGGATCATTCCATTCTGCCCAGCCCTTGCCACTGCTTAGAAGATTACCATTAGAAAGTAAAAATTTATAATTTCCTTCAATCTTGACTTTAAACTTTGTCATTACATCGGGTCTGTCTAAGAAATAAGTTATCTTTCTAAAGCCTTCTGGTTCACACTGAGTACAATAAATTTCATTTGATAAGTAAAGACCTTCAAGAGTAGAGTTAGATTTAGGATTAATCTCTGTAATACATTTTAATGTAAATTCAGATTTTTTGATTTTATCAGATGGAATTTCTAATATATCATCATTTAATTTATAACTATTTTGATCTAACATAATATCATCCAAGGCCAACGAAATTAATTTTAAATCTTTTCCATTTAATAATAAGGATGGATATTTTTTAATATTGTTTTTATTACATCTTATTTTGATATTTGAAGAAACTATTGTTTTTTCAGAATCAAGCTTGAAACATAAATTTACATGTTGAAAATCATATTCAGGTTTTTGATAATCAGATAAAAGGATTTCTTGAGGTTTCATTTTTGACCTTTACTTTAAAAAAAGAATTATTTTAATTAGATATAATATCATATAAATTTTTAAAAGAGGTAGAATATAAAGTTGTGTCAAAACCAATCGTAGGGATAATAGGGAATAGTTATAAAATTGATAACAAATACCCAGCACAGGGTTCTGGAACAATCAATATAGAGGCAATTGCTGAAGTTTCTGAAGCTTTACCAGTCATTATTCCTAGTTTACCTAATTATTTTTCAGTTAATGAACTAATTTCCTCTTTTGATGGGTTTTTATTCACAGGTGGAAGACCAAATGTACATCCTTCATATTATGGAGAAGAGGAAACTGAAGCCCATGGTTTTTTTGATAGAGATCGAGATGAGTTAGTTTTACCACTCATAAAAGCATGTGAGAAAGTAGGTAAACCAATCTTAGGTTTATGTAGAGGCTTTCAAGAATTTAATGTTGCATTTGGTGGAACGCTTTATCCAGAAATAAAAGACCTCCCAGGTCGAATGAATCATAGAATGCCCCCAGAAGGTACTTTAGAAGAACAATTTGCCTTAAGACATAAAGTAAAAATAAATAAAAATAGTGTTTTTGAAGAAATTTTTGGAACTAATCAAGTACAAGTAAACTCTCTTCATGGTCAGGGAATAAAAGAACCTGGAGAAAGAGTAATAATAGACGGTTATGCTAATGATGGAACTCCGGAAGCATTATCAATTAAAGATTCAATTGGTTTTTGCTTGGCAGTTCAATGGCATCCTGAGTGGAATGCATCTTCTGATAAAGTATCTAAACCCTTATTTCAAAATTTTGGAAAAAATCTTAGATCACCATCTAATTGATGCCGGAAGAAATTCGTAAGAATTTTTATGCTTTATAATATGTCCTACTCCAGGGAAAGGAAAATGATATCCAAGAAAAGCAATGTTTTCATTAGTAACTAAGTCTAAAATTTTAAACCTTGTTTTTTTTGCCTTAACTGGATCCATATCGGTATCTGGTATAAATTGAGGATTTTTTAAATGAATAGGGTTGTTTCTTATTATATCCCCAGCTATAATTAATTTTGATCCTTCACTCTCCACAAGTATACTTGAATGACCCGGGCTATGCCCAGAGGTATCAAATGCTGTAATACCAGGAAGGATTGATTGATCATTTTCAAAAAGAGAAATTTCAGGTATGGCATTTAGTGAGTTTTGAGCCCATAACACCATTTGAATAAACGTTTCGTCCACTTCATTTACCCTATTTTTTTTTGTCCACCAATTATATTCTTTTTCTGAAATAATAAATTTAGCATCGGGGAAAATAGTCTCATCAAAATCATCCCTAATCCCTAAAATATGATCAGGATGGGCGTGAGTTAAAAAAACATGTGTTATACTTTCAGGATCTATATTAGCTTTAGATAAATTATCAAAGAGTTTTCCAGTACTTCCTATAAAACGAGATCCAGATCCAACATCAATTATTAATTTGTTTTCTTCAACTTCAATTACTGCAAGATTAGTATTCATATATATATGGTCATCTGGCATATGATATTTTCTAAGGTGTTTTTTTAAACTTTCCTCTGTACTGTTTATATCGATTGATGATACCGGAAGTTGGAAGCCTCCGTCTGAAACTACAGTAATTTTCATTTTTCCAATTGAAAATTTAAAATAATTAAGGTGATGAGTATTGCCACTAGTATTAATTGCTCCAAATATAGGTGATGAAATAGCTGCTATACCAGTACAATTGATGTAATTTAGAATTTTTCTTCTGGAAAGAAACATATAATTAAATTATCTAATTATTGAAATTATTGTAAATAGTATTAATAAAATAAAAAAATATTGCAACATGCTTTAACTTCCAAGGCTTAGTTATGAATTTTAGTAGACTTCTTTCGGTAGCACCTATGATGGAAAGAACAGATAGACATTGTAGATATTTCTTTAGATTACTATCCAAAGAAACTTTGTTATATACAGAAATGATTAATGCTCAGGCCATAGTTAAAGGAAATAGATTTAAATTACTTGATTTCTCTGAAGTGGAACATCCTTTGGCACTGCAAATAGGGGGTAGTGACCCTAAATTGTTAGCTGAAGCTACAAAAATTGGAGTAGATTGGGGTTATGATGAAATTAATCTTAATGTAGGATGTCCTTCTTCCAGGGTAAGCTCTGGTGATTTTGGTGCAGTTCTAATGAAACGAAAAGATCATGTGGCAAAATGTGTTGATTCCATGTTGAAATTTTCTTCTGGTGTCCCGATAACTGTAAAATGTAGAATAGGAGTAGATGATCAAGACCCTGAAATGATTCTTCCTGACTTTATAAGAACTGTTTCTAATGCAGGTATATCTATCTTCATCATTCACGCTAGAAAGGCTATATTAAAAGGGATAAGTCCAAAAGATAATAGAAAAATTCCTCTCATTGATTATAATATAGTTAAAAAAATTAAAAAACAATTTTCAAAACTTGAAATTTGTATAAATGGAGAGATAAAAGATTTAGATGTAGTTAGTCATTTTATAAAGGAAGGCATCGATGGCTGTATGATTGGAAGAGAAGTTTACAAAAACCCTGCTAAAATTCTCCAAAATGCAGATGAAAAAATTTTCAACAAAATAGATTTTAATAAAAAATCAAAAAAACAAAGATTAAATCAGGCACTATTAAGGATGATCCCATATTTGGAAAAACATCTATTAGAGGGTGGAAAACCCTCTAGTATCTTAAGGCATCTCATTAATTCAGTTTCTGGTTTAGAAGGTGCAAGATTATTTCGATCCAATATTTCAGAAAATATGAATAAAAAAAATCAAACTGATATATTAGAAAAAGCTATAAAATTAGTGAATTTTTCTGATGAAAAAATCCAGAAAAAAGGTAGCAATTTTGTTTCAGAATTGGTCTAATTTACAAAAAAATGGTTGGAGTTTTTTAAGCACTGACGATGTTTACTATGATTGGATAAAAGAAGCAAAAAAACAAATAAAAAAAAAATTTAATGAAAAATTATTTGATGATAAAAATTTAAGATCTGGCTTCACATGGTTTGTGGGAACTAATTTTTTAGATAATAATTCTAAAGGAAAAATTGGTACTAAATCATTTAGTAAAAAAATTTTTAAAAATATTTTAGACAAATTTGGATCTAATGTTCAATATTGGGATAAAGGACAGGTTTCAATTTGTTGGCCTGGATATCCTAAAAAGGACTTACATGAAACAAAAAATTCTTTTGATTTTAGAATTAAAAGATTTGCATCTCATATAGATGGAATAATCCCTATGGGGTCTAAAAAGCGAAGATTTGCAAAAGAATATCATGCCTTTATACTTGGGTTTCCAATCATGAATAATTTCCCATATTGTGCTCCATTAGTTGTATGGGAAGGGTCTCATAAAATTTTTAGGAACTTTTTTAAAGAAATATACGAAGGAATGTCTTCTAACAAAATATCTAATATTGATATTACGGACTTATATAATGAATATAGAAAAAAAGTTTTTAGCAATTGTGAAGCAAAAAAAATTATTCCTCAATTTAACCAGCCCTTTTTATTAGACAGACACTTGCTTCATGGTATTGATGAATGGAAAGAACAAAAAAATGATAAGTCCATATTAAAAAATAAAAAGGTATTAAATAGATTATCAGATGGTAGAATTATAGTTTATTTCAGGCCAATTTTTACTGATCCACATGATTGGATCTATATAGAATAAATGCAAAAAAATTATAAATTTTTTAATCTATTTAGAAAACCTTGTAATATATAACAAGCTGCAATCTTATCTATAATTTGAGATCGAGATTTTCTTGAAATATCTGAAGAAATAAGGCTTTTTTCTGCGGCAATAGTAGATAATCTTTCATCCCATAAACATATGTGATGATTTGTTATTTGTGAAAGTTTTTTAGCAAAAGATCTCGTAGATTGGCATCTAGGGCCCTCAGTTCCATTCATATTTAATGGTAAACCTAAAATTATACCAACAAATGGGTATTGTTTTTCCAGATCTTTAATTTTTTCCAGATCTTCTAAAAATTTTTTTCTTTTTATAATGGTTATAGGAGTAGCTATTGTTCTTGAAATATCAGATACTGCTACACCTATAGTTTTAGTTCCAAGATCAAAACCAATAAGAGGACCATTTTTATCAATATACTCTTCAAATTTTTCTGCATTTTGTGTAATAAGATTATTCATATTTATTTAATTTAAAAAACTTTTAATTAAACTTTCTAATCTTACAAGTAAATCATCATTGTTCTTAAAAATATCTTTAGCCTTAACTAATCTTTCGAGTGCTATTTCATTTTCACCTAATACTAAATAAGATCTTATAAGTTTAAACCACTCTTCAAAAGTACCCCCCTCACTGTCAATTCTTTCTTTTAAATTTGATACCATATCATAAATCATTTCTTTTTGGTCTTCAGTCAAGCCATTATTTTCTATACTTTTATCTAACAAAGGGGAATTTTTTTGAGCTTCTATTAAACTTTCTAACCTAGTGATATCTTGATTTATTAATTTTGACCAAGGACTTCCTTCAGTTTCTTCCATAAGTAAATTTTTCCAAATTTTATGGCCTTCCTCTAAATTATTTTTTTGTAATTTGAGAAGTCCATAATAATATCTAGCTCTCTTATCTGTTCCATCCAAATGAAGGGATTTTACTAAATTATTTTCTGCCTGAATTGAAATGTAACCATCAGTTGCAGCAATCATTAATTCCGCTAGTTTACTATAGTCTTTGGCATTAACAGTTGCATTTATATTTTCAATTATGTGTAGCATTGCATTATGCGCAGTCTTAAAATCCCCAATTCTAGCAGAATTTTCTACAAGTAAATTATAGCCCTTTAAATCATTAGGACGATTTTTTAGTATTTCCTTAAGTTGAGTTACGAGCTCTTTTAATTGATTATTTTTTGAAAAATTAAAATCTTCATCTTCTATCAAATTTTCAGCATTTATTTGATTAAGTCTAGTCTGATTTAGATTATCTGAAATTAAATTTATATTGCTAAATGGATTATCTTTTAATCTATAGTTACCTAGTTGAAAATAAATAAGACCAGTCATTATTATAATTAAAGAGAAAGAAAAGAAAAAAAATATTTTATTAAAGTAGATTGATGAAGATGACGTAATTATTTTCTTTGTTTCAATATTTTTAAGTTCTTTTAATATTCTTTTTTCGATTTCAAATTTAGCTGATTTATGTTCATCATCATTAATTTCGTTATTTTCAAATTCAATATTTAGATTTTTTAATTGTAATTTAAGCTCATCAAGTAAATGCTCATTATTAAAATTTATTTTGTCTTTAGTAAAAAAAATATTTTTTATTAAAATAAATACTAAAATTATTGATATGATAATGATGAATAAATAAAAGATAAGCATATTATTTCTGATTTGTATAATAAATATCTATTTCTATTATAGAATCAAATGATATGCTTCAATGAAAAACTTAATAAAAATTTTTCTATTGAATTATATTGTTTTATGTAAAATAGTAATTTTTAAAATCATTCATGTACCAATTAATAAACTTAGATAATATTGCGCAATATGAAAAAATACTCTGCATTTTCCTTAATTAAAGAATCTTTTAATAATCATCTTGGTTGGGACAAAGCTTGGAGAAAAAGTACTCCAAAAAAAAACTATAAAATTATTATTGTAGGTGCTGGAGGTCATGGACTAGCTACTGCTTATTATCTTGGTAAAAATTTTGGAATAAAAGATGTTGCAGTTATTGAAAAAGGTTGGTTGGGTGGAGGGAACACAGGAAGAAATACTACAATTATAAGGTCGAATTATCTTCAACAAGAATCTGCGGCTATTTATGAAAAATCTAGATCTTTATATGAGAGCCTCTCCCAAGAGTTAAATTATAATGTAATGTTTAGCCCCAGAGGAGTCATGATGTTATGTCAAACTGAGCACGAATTAAGGGCTATGAAAAGAACGTATTTTGCAAATAGAATCTTTGGGGTTGATACGGAAATGGTTAGTCCAGCCAGAATGAAAGAAATGATACCTATAATAAATATTAATGGTCCTAGATATCCAATACTTGGAGGATTATGGCAGCCTCGTGGTGGAACAGCAAGACATGATGCGGTCGCGTGGGGATATGCACGAACAATTTCGAGTTGGGGTATAGATATTATAGAAAATTGTGAGGTGATTGGAGTTCAAAAGAGTCGAAATAAAATAAACTCAGTTGAAACCACAAAAGGAATTATTAATTGTGAGAAAGCATGTTTTGTAGTGGCAGGTAATTCTAGCATTTTGGCTGAATTATGTGGTTTCAGACTTCCAGTTGAATCTGTAGCACTTCAAGCACTTGTTTCTGAACCAATAAAACCATTAATGAATTGTGTTGTTATGGCTAACACAGTTCATGGATATATGAGCCAATCTGACAAAGGAGAAATGGTAATTGGTGGTGGAGCTGATGGATATAATAATTATAGTCAAAGAGGAAGCTTCCAGCATATAGAAGAAACTGTTAGGGCTCTTATTGAAACATTTCCTATAATAAGTAGATTAAGACAACTTCGACAATGGGGCGGTATTGTTGACATGACAGGAGACCGGTCCCCTATTATCTCTAAAACACCAGTAGATAATATCTTTATAAACTGTGGTTGGGGTACAGGTGGATTTAAAGCCATCCCTGGTTCTGGATGGGCTACTGCTGAACTAGTAGCTAATGGCGAACCTGGAGAATTAGCTGCTCCTTTTTCTTTGGAAAGATTTAGGGAAGGAAGAATGATAGATGAAAGTATTGCAGCAGCAGTAGCACATTAGTAGAAGGTTTTTCATTTATGCTAAGATTTAAATGCCCATATTGTGAAACTGAAGTGGATGAAACTGAACTCACCCCTGGTGGTGAAGCTCATTTAACCAGAATGGGACCAGGTAGTAGTGATCAAAAATTCTATAATTATCTTTTTGAAAGAAAGAATCCACGAGGTATACATTTTGAAAAATGGTTACATTCATATGGATGTGGGAAATGGTTTCATGTTGCAAGAAGTACGATAACCATGCAAGTATTTGGAACATATAGTGCTCAAGAAACTAACCCCCCCCAAAAAATATTAGATATTATTAAGGAAAAAATCTAATGGAAAGACTATAAAATGACTTCAAGGTTTTCAAAAGGTGGAAAATTAATTGATCGAACCAAAAGGATTTCATTTAAATTCAATAAAAAAAATCTTTTTGGTTATAGTGGGGATACATTAGCTTCTGCTTTACTAGCAAATAATCAGGTTCTAATTGGGAGATCATTTAAGTATCATAGACCAAGAGGTTTTGTTTCAAGTGGTGTAGAAGAACCTAATGCTTTAGTTAGTTTAGGTGTTAGTGGAAGTTTTGAGCCCAATAGGTCAGCTACTACTATAGAATTATTTGATGGGGTTGAAGCCATTTCTCAAAATCATTTTGGATCATTAGAATGGGATATTGGATCAGTTAATAATTTAATTTCAAAAATTTTTCCAGCTGGATTTTACTATAAAACTTTTATTAATCCTAGATTTGCATGGAAACATATTTTTGAACCTACAATTAGAAGTGCAGCAGGTTTAGGTAAAGCTCCTAAAGAAGAGGATGTATCGTTTTATGATTATTTTTATGCTCACTTTGATGTAGTAATTGTCGGTGGAGGCATAACTGGATTAGTTGCAGCAAAAAATTTAGCAAAATTAGGCTTAAAAATACTTTTAGCTGAACAAAAACATTTTTTGGGTGGATATGCTCTTTCTGATGAGTTTAAAATTGACAATTTAGATTCATCTGAATGTATCAATAATTTAGAAAAAGAATTGTCTCAAAATAAAAATATTATAATAAAGAAAAACTTTTCCATCGTTGGCATTCATGATCATAGTTATTTAATTGGTTGTGAAAATCTAGAAGTATTAGAAAGAAATGGTCAAAGCTCAATTAGACATCGTCTTTGGAGAATAAGAGCTAAACATGTGATTTTAGCAACGGGAGCTATTGAAAGACCTCTTATTTTTGCTGGGAACGACATTCCTGGTGTAATGTTATCTTCTGCTGCTCTTGAGTTTTACAAACTTTACGGAATTTCTCCAGGTGACAGAATTATAGTAGTAACAAATAATGATTCTGCTTATTCTGCAATATTAGAACTTTTTAATGCTGGGGTTAGCATACCTCTTGTAATAGACGTTAGAGAGCAATGTATTGGAGAACTTCCCGTTAAAGTCAAAGATTTGGGTATTCGAGTTGAATTTGGTAAAGCCATTTCAAAAGTTTTAGGAAAGAAAAAAGTTAAAGGAGTAGAAGTATGCTCCATAGTAGGAGAAGGTACTGTTTTGGAAACGATAATTTGTGATTCAGTATTAATGTCAGGAGGATGGACTTCTACTTTAAATCTTTGGTCACATTGTGGAGGTAAAATAAAATGGTCTGATAAACTTAATACCTTAATTCCTGATGAATCTAAACAATCTGTTAATGAACAGGGCCAAGGTTTTATTACTGTATTAGGTTCAGCAAAAGGTCAGTTTTGTCCATCTGAATTATTTAGTAACATGGAAAAAATAATTACTAATATTTGTGAAATATTTAATCTGAAAAAAATAAAACCCATCCCATATAAAATTGATAAAATTGTAAATGGAGAGACTTCTTCAATCTTATGTATTCCGGAATCAGCTAATGAAGTTTTAAAAGGAAAGAGCTTTGTTGATTACCAGAATGATGTAAAGATTACAGATCTAAGAATTGCAACTCAAGAAGGTTATGAAAGTGTTGAACATTTAAAAAGATATACAACTCTTGGAATGGCAACTGACCAGGGAAAATTATCAAATATTAATGGTATAAAAATCTTATCTAATTTACTTGGAAAAGAAATAAATGATGTTGGGACAACTACTTTTAGACCACCATATACACCTATTTCCTTGGGAGCTATAGCCGGTGAAGCAAGAAAGGATCTATTTAAGCCAATAAGAAAAACTCCTATGCACAACTGGCATCTAGAAAATGGAGCAACTTGGGAACCTGTAGGTGATTGGCAAAGACCTTATACTTATTTAAGAAATTATGAAACTAAGGAAGATGCAGTTTACAGAGAAGTAAAAAATACAAGAAAAGCATTAGGTATTCTAGATGCTTCGACTCTAGGAAAAATAATTATTAGTGGTAGTGATGCAGGAGAGTTTTTAGATTTAATCTATACTAATATGATGTCTACTTTAAAACCCGGAAGATGTAGATATGGATTAATGTGCAATGAAAATGGTTTCCTTTTTGATGATGGAGTAGTTGTTCGATTAAATGAAAAGACGTTCTTGTGTCATACCACCACTGGAGGATCAGATAGAGTATTTTCCTGGATGGAAGAATGGCATCAAACAGAATGGTGGGATAAAAAAGTATTTATTCAAAACGTAACAGAAGAATATGCTCAAATTACAATAGCCGGACCAAAAGCTAGATTGCTCCTTGAAAAATTAGGTGACTTAAAGGTGACTAGTAATGTTTTTAAACCTTTAGATTTTATTGAAGGTAAATTAGGAAATATAGATGTAAGAGTTTTTAGAATTTCCTTCTCAGGAGAATTATCTTTTGAAATTTCCACCCCTAGTGAAAATGGTGAAGCTTTGTGGATGCGATGTTTAGAACTTGGAAGTGAAATAGGACTAACTTCTTATGGAACTGAAGCGCTTCACATAATGAGAGCTGAAAAAGGTTTTATTATGATAGGTGATGAAACTGATGGTACTGTAATTCCTCAAGATTTAAACTTGGATTGGGCTATATCGAAAAAAAAGAAGGATTTTATTGGGAAAAGGGCACATGAGCGTATCTATATGCAAGATCCAGATAGAAAAACATTGGTTGGATTATCTATTAAGGAAAGTAAACAAAAAATACCAGACGGAGCACATGCTTTAAAATCTGGGGGTATAGGCGCAGAAGACGTATTGGGTCATATCACTTCATCATATTTTTCTCCAACTTTAGATAAGCCTATCGCTATGGCATTACTAAAAAATGGAAAATCATTAAAAGGACAAGAAGTTGATATACCTATAGAAAACGGTAATAAATTAACAGCTACTGTAGTTGAGCCTCATTTTTATGATATTGAGGGAAAAAGACAAAATGTATAATAAAATGGAATTTTCTAACAATTTATTTAATATTTTAACTCTAGATAAACCAGGGATGATGTCTATAAGAACTGAATTAATCAATAATAAGTTACAAAATATTATAAAAGATGTTTTTAAACTTAGTGTCCCAAAAAAATTAGAAATTACATCTAACAAAAGTCTTTTCTTGGCCTGGATGTCTCCAAATGAATTATTATTAATTTCCAAAAATAAAAATGAAGTTGTTAAACTAAAATCAAACATTGAAAATTCATTGAAGGGTATGGAATCTCTTGTATTAGATGTATCAAGTTCAAGAACTATTTTTTCAATTGAGGGTTCGTTGTGGAGGGAGTTACTAGCTAAAGGAACCCCTATAAATCTATGTCCAAGCAGATTTTCTTCAAACTCATTTAGAAGAACAAGGTTAGGACAAATTAGTGCTGCTTTTTGGATGGTAAAAACTGATCAGATTTACGTTGTATGTGGAAGATCTTTTACAGAATTTTTTTTCAAATGGTTATGTAATGCTGCTGATGAAAAATCAATTATCAAATTTTTTTAGAATTATTTAAAATATTTTTTTTAATTCCCAGTATGCAGCATTTTTTTTAATTTTTTTTATTCGCTCTATTGAGCTTGGATGACTTTTCAGCCAACTTAAACTTTCATTATTAGCCATAGTTAATTTGTCTAGTTTTTCAAATAATGTAATTAATGGTTCTATTCCTATACCTACTTTAATCATTAAAGCAGTAGCATATCTATCAGCTTCATATTCATCTAATCTAGAAAGCTTTGCTTTTAATAAGTTGGTAAAGAAAGAAGATATATATATTCCAATAATAGGTATTATCCTAGATATTAAATATCCTAACCCCATTTGAAGAGCATTTTGCAAACTATAAGTAAGCATTCTTTTTTTTGTATGACCCAAGGCCAAATGACCAAGTTCGTGGGAAATTACACCTATTAATTCTTCAGCTGAAACTACGCCTGAATAATATTTATTTAAAAAACCTTTTGTCAAAAATACTTTCCCCTCATTTGATGCAAAACCATTTATGTTTAGGTCTTCTAGAATATATACCTCTAATTTAGGAAGATTTAGTAAAAAGCTTACCTTTTTTAAAAGAGAAGTAATTATAGGTTCCTTAAGGATAGTAGAATTTTGATCCAAATATTTAGACATTTTTTTTGAAGACATTTTGTATCCAAGAATGCCTAGAAATATTGGAAATAATATAGAAATTATTTTGATCATTTTTTAATTCAGTAATTTCATCCCTTCGTCTAAACCATTGAGTGTTAATGGAACCATTCTACTTTCAAATATATCTTGGAGTATTTTTGTAGACTGAGTATATTGCCAATAGTCTTCTTGGGTTGGATTTATCCAGATATTATTTGGCCATTGGTTTCTTGCTCTTTGCAACCACGTTCTTCCACTTTCATTATTATAATGCTCGTTTGCCCCACCAATCATTTCAATCTCATATGGACTCATTGCTGCATCACCCACAAATATACATTTATAATCTTTATTATACTTATGTAATAAATCATAAGTACAAATTTGTTCTTCCCAACGCCTGTTATTATTTCTCCAAACACCTTCATACAAACAATTATGAAAATAATAGTATTCTACATGTTTAAAAGTCGATCTTGCTGCAGAAAATAACTCTTGAATTTTAGCAACATACATATCCATTGATCCGCCTATGTCAAAGAAAATTAAAAGTTTCACTGCATTCTCTTTTTCAGGTCTAGTTTTAATATCTAGAAAACCTGAGCGTGCAGTTGATGAAATTGTATTATCCAGATCTAATTCTTCATCTAAGCCATTTCTAGCCCACAAACGAAGTCTTTTAAGAGCAATTTTCATACTTCTAGAGCTAATTTCATTATTTTCATTTAAATTTTTAAAATTTCTTTTATCCCAAACTTTAACTGCTTTTTGGTGTCTACTTTCGTTTTGTCCAATTCTAACTCCTTCTGGATTATAGCCATAAGCACCAAAAGGTGATGTACCTGCAGTACCTATCCATTTATTTCCTCCTTGATGACGTCCTTTCTGTTCCTCTAATCTTTTTTTGAGAGTTTCCATCAATTTTTCAAAACTACCAAGTGATTTTATTTCTTTCATTTGTTCTGCAGTAAGTAATTTTTCAGCCAATTTTTCTAACCATTCAGCTGGTAGTTCCATTTTATTTAAAACTGCTTCTATACTTATTTTTTCAAGGCCATTAAAGTTTGTACTAAAGATTTGGTCAAATGTATCAAAATATTTTTCATGTTTTACAAGACTTGTTTTTGCTAAAAAATAAAATTTCTCAATTTCAAATTCTGTAAGATTTGTTTGCAAACATTTTAAAAAAGTCAAAAATTCCTGAACAGAGACAGGAATACCAAATTTTTTTAAATCTAAAAAAAAATTTATAAACATTAGAAAATATCCAACCTCATAATTATGATTTGAATAATAATAGACAATAAAAAGAAAATTATTCCAAATATAGAAATATATTGTAGTTTATCTAAAAATTTCCCATTTCTTTTTTTAGCCACATAATATCCTAAAAAAGATCCCAGTATTACAATAATAAATATTAATAGCATTTTTTAAGATTAATCCTTTTTTTTATAATAATAAAAATATTTTTTATACTCATCGATTTCTATTTATGAATGCTAGTTTTTCAAAAAGCTGAACATCTTGTTCATTTTTTAAAAGAGCTCCATAAAGAATAGGAAGCATATCTTTTGGATCCTTTTTTATATCAGTTACAGAAATATCTTCTACTAAAAGTAATTTTATCCAGTCTAAAATTTCTGAGGTAGAAGGTTTTTTCTTTAATCCTGGGACTTCCCTTATATCAAAAAAAATTTCTAAAGCAGACTTTAGAAGGTTTTTTTTAATATCAGGAAAATGAACATTTATTATTTTAGTTAAAGTTTCCTGATCTGGAAAATTTATGTAATGGAAAAAACATCTCCTTAGAAAAGCATCTGGCAATTCCTTTTCATTATTAGAGGTAATAATCACTATCGGACGCTTTTTTGCAGAAATTACTTCACCAGTTTCATATACAAGGAACTTCATTTTATCAAGTTCATGAAGTAAATCATTGGGAAATTCAATATCGGCTTTATCAATTTCATCAATTAGTAGTACAGCTCTTTCTTCCGAAGAAAAGGCTGTCCAAATAGTTCCCTTATTAATGTAGTTTTTAATATCATTAACTTTTTCATCACCTAATTGGCTGTCCCTTAGTCGGCTCACTGCATCATATTCATATAATCCTTGATGAGCTTTGGTTGTTGATTTAATATTCCACTCAAATAATTTTAAATCCAATTTTAAAGCAACTTGTTTTGCCAATTCTGTTTTTCCAGTACCTGGTTCACCTTTTACTAGAAGTGGCTTTTCTAAATTAATAGCAGCATTTACTGCCATCTCTAGATCTTCAGTAGTTATGTAATTTTCGGTATTTTTAAACTGCATTACTTTCTCCAAAATTTTGAAAATTGTTAGTGACAAATTATTTGATTCCATTTAAAACTCAGTTATTAAATATTGAAATAATAATAAGCTGTCTAGACAAAGAGTGGGGGGTCAAAAAGATGGTAGTATATGAAAAAAATAATTTTAAGCATTCGTCTTTACCTGATGAAGATTTCATGAACCCTGAACAAATGGAATATTTCCGAAGTAAATTAATAGCTTGGAAAGAATCTATTTTAAAAGAAAGTAAAGAAACTATTGAAGACATGCAAACTGATACTAGAAATATTCCTGATATTAATGATAGAGCTTCAGAAGAGACTGATAGGGCACTTGAGCTTAGAACTCGTGATAGACAAAGAAAGCTTATATCCAAAATAGATTCTGCCTTAAGAAGAATAGAAGATGGCACTTATGGTTTTTGTGAAGAAACAGGCGACCCAATTTCATTCAAAAGACTTGATGCACGGCCTATTGCTACACTAACTATTGAAGCTCAAGAAAGACATGAAAGAAGAGAAAGAGTACATCGAGACGACTAGTTTAACGGTAGGTTTTGATGATATTTTTTTCATTAAATATTTTTTAAAGTGTTTAACCTAGGTATTGTTGGTGCAGGTATTGGGGGTCTTTGTTCTGCATTAATGTTAAAAACATTTGGTCATCAAGTAACAGTATTTGAAAAAAAGCCTGAATCATTTTCATCAGGAGTAGGAATACAGCTTAGTTCTAATGCTATTAGAATTCTCAGAAAGTTTAACTTAGAGGAAGATATAATTAAATTAGGTAGTTATCCATTGCTAGTAGATTGTATTAACGGTCATAATGGAAAAAAAATAACTTCTATACCTCTTGGAGAATTTGCTAAAAAAAAATTTAATGCAGGATTTTATCAGCTTCATAGGAACGAGTTAATATCAATATTAAAAAATAAAGCTGAAGATCTTGGAGTTAAAATAAATTATAATAATCCTATAATTGACTTAGCACAAAATTCATCAAAAGCTACTTTGAAATTACTAGGAGGTAATTTTAATTGCGACTTTGTTATTGGAGCGGATGGTATTAATTCGTTAGTAAGAAAAAAAATATTTATAAATAAACCACCAAAGTTTTTAAAACAAGTTGCTTACAGAACTTTAATTTCATCTAACAAATTACCTGATAGGTTTTCAGAAGATAAAACACTTCTTTTCCTTGGGTCTGGAAAACATGCTGTTTCATATCCTATAAAAAACAGATCCTTGATAAATTTTGTATTTTGTATGGATACCCTTAATTTTCATGAGCAAGATTGGACTAAAAAGGTGCCACCACTAGAATTGATTGAAAACTTTTCTAACTTTCTAGTATTCGAAGATGTATTTAAAAAAATTTTATTTATAAAAAAATGGGGATTATTTGAATATCCCATCTTAAAAGATTGGTATAAAAACCGAATTCTTCTACTGGGTGATGCTTGCCATCCTATGCTACCCTATTTAGCACAAGGTGCATCTCAGGCAATTGAAGATTCTTATGTGTTATGTCATTGTTTAGAAAATAATTTTGACGAACTTTATCCAACGGATTTCTTAAAAAAATATTCAGAGAAAAGATATATAAGAGTTCAAAAGATAAAGAAGGCTTCAAAAAAAAACGCTGTATTATATCATTTAAGAAACCCAATTTTAAGATTTCTTTTTCATTTTTCTTTAAGAATTATAGGTTATTTCCCAAATTTTATTTTGCAAAGGTTTGCTTGGATTTATAAAGGTGGTCCTTTATAGACTTAATTTTTATTTTCAATATTAATCCATATGGGTATATGGTCTGACGGTCGATCCATAGACCTCATATACTTATCTAAACCAAATGAAATTAATTTATCAGCCGCTAGTGGATTGAGTAAAAAATGATCTATTCTTACTCCTTCATTTTGCTGCCAAGCGCCAGCTTGGTAATCCCACTGAGTATAAACATTGGGTTGAGATGTTTTTAGTCTTAAAGCATCATAAAATCCTAGGTTTAGAATTTTGAAAAAAATAGATCTAACTTCAATATCAAAAAGAGCATCATTTTGCCATTTTTTGGGTGATTTACAATCAATTTCCTGAGGAATTACATTGAAGTCTCCCATGAGTACAACGGGCTTTCCTAATAATTTTAATTTTTTTGTATACTTATACAGAAGTTTCATCCAATTTATTTTATATTCAAACTTATCCGTTCCTAATGGATTACCATTTGGTAGGTAAAGGTTGCAAAATAATATTCCATTTATTTCAGAACTTATCCACCTACTTTGTAGATCATTTTCATTTCCAGAGAAAAAATATGAAGTATTAGTCATCTCGTATCTGGAAAGAATACCACAACCATTATAAGACTTTTGCCCATTAAATACGAAACTATATCCTAAATCAGCAAACATATCTTTTTCTAATTTGTCATTACTCGATTTAAGTTCTTGTAATCCAACAATATCTGGTCTTTCTCTTTCAAGCCATTTCCTAAGCAATATAAGTCTTGCTTTAATACCATTAATATTGAAGCTAGCAATTTTCATATTTTTTAATTAATCATTTAAGTTATTATCTAAATTGAAAAGCTCGTACCACAACCGCATGAGGAAGTAGCATTAGGATTTTCTATAACAAATTTAGAACCAATTAATTCCTCTTTGAAATCTATAATAGCTCCAGATAAGAACTCAAGTGAAATGGGGTCAATAACAACTCTACACTCATTTTCTGACAAAATGAGGTCATTTTCTTTTATATCACTCTCCATATATATTTCATATTGAAAACCAGAACATCCTCCTCCTTCAACAGCAACCCTGAGGCATTTTTTGCCGCCAATAGACATAATTTTTTTAAAAGCATTATGCGTTACTTTAGGTGGGATTTTAACTTCCATTAATTTCTCTATATATGCTAACTTATAAATAATGTAATGCTAAGGCAAATGAGTTACAAGGAGATATTTAGATAATGGAAAGCTATGCGATATTACCAACTCAATCAAAAGGTAGGGAATATCCTGATGAGCCTTCAGATTATCGATCAGCTTTTCAAAGAGATAGAGACAGAATTTTGCATAGTGGTTCTTTTAGAAAGTTACAATTTAAAACTCAAGTATTTTTAGAGAATAAAGGAGATTATTATAGGACGCGCTTAACTCACACATTAGAGGTTGCTCAAATTGCTAGAACAGTATCAAAAGTATTGGGTGTAAATTCAGAATTAGCAGAGGCTATAGCTTTGGCTCATGATTTAGGTCATCCTCCTTTTGGTCACACTGGGGAGGATGAATTAAACAAATTACTTATAAATCATGGTGGATTTGATCATAATATTCAGACACTTAAAATAGTAACTAAATTAGAAGCAATGTATGCATCACATCCTGGATTGAATCTAACAATTGAAACACTAGATGGTATCATGAAACACAACGGACCTTTAACAAATGTAAATCAATTTATAATAAAAGAAATAAAAGATCTAAAGAAATTCAACTTTTTAAAAGATCCTAGTATTGAAGCCCAGATAGCAGCAATTTCGGATGATATTGCTTATAATAGTCATGATTTAGGAGATGGATTACGTGCTGGTTTTTTTAATTTATCAGATATTAAATCACTCCCAATAATAAGCGAAGCATGTCAAATAGTAGACCAAAAATATAAATACGTTAATTACAAAACAAAATGTTATGAAATTATTCGATACTTTCTTAACAATTTAGTGACTAACTTGATTGAAGAAAGTTCAAAAAGATTAAATATAATTAAAGGTAAAAATTTGCATTATTTTGAGAATCATAAATTACGATTAATAGATTTTAGTAAAAATACTAAGCAGGATATGGAGATTATAAGTAAATATCTTTTTGAAAATATGTATAGGAACAAAGAAGTTATTTTTGAAAGAGAAAAATGTTCTAATATTATAAAAGATCTTTTTAATATTTATAATAATAACCTCAATTTACTTCCTAGTGAATGGCAAGAAAAAATTAAAAATTCAAAAACACAATCTCAAAAAAGAGTTATTGGTGATTATATCTCTGGTATGACAGATAGGTTTGCTATAAACCAGCACATAGAGTTAGTGAATTAATTAAGGTGATCTATTTGTGGATAGTGGATAATAACTATGGAAATTTTAAGTATTTTAAAAAATAAAGTTATATCAGCAGTTGAAGAATTAGAAAAACAGAAAATATTACCTAATGATCTTAACAAATCTTTAATCACAATTGAAAAGCCAAAAGATGAAAGTTTTGGTGAGCTTTCTACAAATGTATCTATGATTTTAGCAAAGCAAGCAAGGGTTAAACCAAGAGATTTGGCCACTAAAATAGTTGATATATTGCAAGATGACGAAATGATTAGCAGTGCTGAAATAGCAGGACCAGGATTTATTAACTTTAGAATTCACAAAAAATTCTGGATTAAATTGTTAAATAAAATTTTAGAAGATGGTGAAAAATTTGGTTTTAAAAATATTGGTGAAAATAAAACGGTGAATATAGAATTTGTATCTGCAAATCCTACTGGTCCCTTACATGTAGGTCACACTAGAGGGGCAATATTTGGAGACGTGTTGGCAAATTTATTAAATAGTGTGGGGTTTAAAGTAACAAGAGAGTATTACATCAATGATGCTGGGGCTCAGATTGATTCACTTGCCAGATCCGCATATTCTAGATATCAAGAAGCTTTAGGTATAAGGTATAATGCAAATAAAAATGAATATCCTGGAGATTATTTAAAGATAGTTGGTCAGAAGTTAAAGGATAAGTTTGGAAAATCACTTTTATCTACAAAAGACAATTCTAATTTAGAAATAATTAAAGAATACACCGTAAAATTAATGATTAATGAAATAAAAAAAGACTTGTCAGATCTAGGTGTTTTTATGGATAGTTTTGTTTCTGAAAACTCACTTTATGAAAACGGTAAAGTTCAAGAAGCAATAGATCATCTTACTAGTCTAGATTTAATCTATAGAGGAATACTTGCAAAACCTAAAGGCAGTGAAAACCCAGACTGGGTAGAAAGAGAACAAGATTTGTTTAAAGCTACTATGTTTGGAGATGACATAGATCGTCCTATAAAAAAAATTGATGGTGGTTGGACCTATTTTGCTCCAGACATTGCATATCACTATGACAAAATTAAAAGGAATTATGACGAAATAATAGACATTTTTGGAGCAGACCATAGTGGATATATTACTAGAATGAAAGCAATTGTTAAAGCATTATCTAGAGGTAAGAAAGATTTAAAAATAAAACTTTGCCAACTAGTAAAGCTTTATAAAGAGGGTAAACCAGTTAAAATGTCAAAAAGATCAGGTACTTATGTTACTCTTAGAGATTTATTAAATGAAGTTGGTAAAGATTCGATTAGATTTCTTTTTTTAATGCGAAAAAATGATGCACCTTTAGATTTTGATTTTACTAAAGCAATACAACAAACAAAAGATAATCCCGTTTTTTATGTTCAATATGCGAATGCTCGAATATGCTCTATACTAAAAAGAGCAAAATCTTTGAATGTTATTATTAAAGATGAATTTCTTTCGAGTGCTGATTTAACAAAATTATCAACTGATAGTGAGATATCAATTATAAGAAAACTTTCTGAATTTCCAAATGTTATATTTTTTTCTGCGTCTAGATATGAACCACACAGAATAGCTTTCTATTTAAACGAGTTAGCTCAACTTTTTCATAGTTTGCAAAGTCTTGGTAAAATTGATCATAATATGAAGTTTTTAATTGAGGAAGATATGCAATTAACTAATGCAAGGATTGCCTTAATTAGATCAATTCAAATAATTATAATTTCAGGGCTAAAAATATTGGGTGTTAAACCGATAGATGAAATGTTGTAAAATAATTAAATCTATATTAAAATATCATAAAATAAAAATAAAATAAATTAAAATCAGAGCAGTTCATATATTGAGGAATATTTTGGTTGAGCAAGAGCTACAGGCAAGTCGAAATAAAAGTAAGCATTTTACAATTAAATTTATTGGTTTCTTTCTGTCGTTAACCATAATTTATTTTATGGTTATATGGACTATGGAATTGAGTAAAGTAGAGATAGAAGATTTGCCAGTGATTTCAGTTTTAAATAAAGATTTCAAAATAGCTTCCCAAGATTCACATGCTAATATAGAGAATCTGGATTTATCTATAAATATATTAAAAGAAGGTAAACTTGATGAAGGTTATAAAGATAATAATCTTCAGAATACATTAGAACCAAATTTACTTGAAGAAGAAGCAGCAGTCTCATTGGATATGGAAGAAGCTCTGAAAAATTCTATTTCCAAAGCTTTAAAAAGCTTAGAAAAGCAAGAAATAATCTCAGCAGGAAAATCCTTTTATTTGTATTTGGGATCTTATGAAAATCAAAATAATGCTAATAAAAAGTTATCAGAAATTAATAAAATAGCGAAATTAAATGCAATTACGGATTTTTCTATAATAAAAAAAATAACAGAAGATAATAAAAATAGTTATAATATTATATCTACTACTAATTTTTTTCATGAAAAAGCTTTAGATTATTGTAATGACATTTCTTCTCATAATTTAGAATGTAAAATTATATCGGATTTATAATTAAATGATTCATAAAAATTTTAAGCAAGATAAATTTACAGTTGATCTAAATGGATTTGATGGGCCTCTTGAACTTTTATTGTCCCTAGCCCAAAAACAAAAAGTTGATCTAAAAGAGATTTCAATAACAGATTTAGTCGATCAGTATTTATTTTTTTTAAAAAATGCAAGTCAACTAAAATTAGAATTAGCTGCAGAGTACTTGATGATGGCTTCTTTTTTAACTTATTTAAAAAGTAGAATTTTATTACCTAAGGATTTTTTTGAAGAAGAATTATCTGCTTCTGAGATGGAAAAAAATCTTGCATTTAAATTAAAAAGACTATCAGAAATTAAAAATTGTACCGAAGAACTTTTTTTGAAACCAAAATTAGGAGAGGATTTTTTCAAAAGGGGTTTTTATGATAAAAATAATAAACAAATTATTAACAAGGATGATACATCTTTACTTGAGATATTGCGTGCTTTTGCAAAAATTAATAGCAAAAAGATTTTTTCACCTTTGAAATTGCTTAGAGAATCTATTTTTAAAATTGATGAGGCACTAAAGTCTATAGTTAATCTTATTTATAATGGAAAAAAATGGGTTTTTTTACAAGAAATAATTCCCAAGGATTGGAAAGGTAATAAATTAAAAGTAAGGTCTGCAATGGCTACTACCTTTGCAGCTTCTTTGGAATTAGTAAAATCAGGAGATTGTCGTTTAGAACAAAGTTCTGCATTCCAATCTTTAAAAATAAAAAGCAGTGGAAGAGAGGATAAAAAATGAATTTTATTCATAAAAATGAAAATAAAAGTTTTTCTCGCTCTCGAGATCATATATCAAAAGTAAGTAATGAATTAAATTTTGAAGATGAGAAAATTCTTGAAGCTATTATATTTGCTTCTAAAGAACCAGTTAGTATAAGTGATTTAAAAAAGTCATGTCCTTTTATGGAAGATATAGGAGCTTCTCTTAAGAATTTAACTGATTTTTATAGTACTCGTGCGGTAAATCTCATCAAAATAAAAAATACTTATGCCTTTAGAACCTCACCATATTATGGTCATTATATAACTAAAACAGTTCATAAGAAGGTAAAATTATCTAAAGCAGCTAAAGAAACATTAGCAGTTATTGCTTATCATCAACCAGTTACAAGAACTGAAATTGAGGATATTAGGGGTGTTAGTTTATATAAAGGTTTAATGGATACCTTATTAGATGCTAAGTGGGTTAGCATAGGTCCAAGGAGGGATACTCCAGGAATTCCAGTTACTTATGTTACAACTAATGACTTTCTTGATCATTTTGGATTAAATACAGTAAAGGATTTGCCTAACTTCAAAGAATTAAAGGAAGTAGGTTTTTAGATGATTTTAAAGATGAAGAATTCCAAAGTTGAAACTGCAATAAACTTTATTAAGTCCTAAAGTGTTTTGATAATTTTAATCCTTGTCCTTGATAATTTGATTTCAATGTTTTACCATATATGAGATCAGGTTTTTCTAACATATTTTCAAATATTAATTGTCCCATGTTTTGACCATGCTCTAAAATAAATGGGGTATCATGGCATCTTACTTCTAAAACTGCTCTAGATTTTTGAGAATTATCAGAACTATAACCAAATCCTGGATCAAAAAATCCAGCATAATGAACTCGAAATTCACCTATCATTGGTAGGTATGGTGCCATTTCAGCTGCTTGGTTTGGAGCAATACTTACAAATTCCCTACTACTTAATATATAGAAAGCACCTGGATCCAATACTATTTTATTGTTATTTGGAGTAATTTTGTCCCAATAATCATCTACTTTATAATAATTTATCATGCTTAAATCAATTAAATCTGTATGTAGTTTTGCACGATATCCTATGAAATAATTTTTTTTACAACTTAAGTTAATAGAAAAATTCTTTGGCTTGGTAAAGTTATTTTTGATTTTGTTATCATCAGTACTAAATGAATGATTTAATTTGAATCTAATTTGATTCAGTTTTATATTTTCTTTAGCAAAAACTGAAAACGAATTAGGTGCAATTTCAGCGAATAATGGTCCTTTATAACCTTTAATTACTCTATCAAATTCGGTACAGTAATTGCTTATCAATCTAGTAAATAAGTCTAATCTACCAGTAGAACTTTTAGCATTAGCAAGCCCTTCAATATTCTCAGGTAGATTTAATGATTCTTGTAACTCTACCAAATAAACTGAACCTTTTTCTAAAATATAACCTTCAGATAAATCAATTTCCTGCATTGCAAATTCGGATATACATGAACTAACGGTTCTTTTTACACCTGGGAGAAATGATGCTCGCATACGCCAAGCTTTTGAGCCTAAACGAAGATCTACGCTTGAAGGTTGTATTTGTTCATTTTCAAAGGTAGAATTTGAGATTATTTGCTTATTATACAATAAATTTCTAATATTTTGAGATGGAAGAACAGATTTATCAATTGTATGTTCTATAGAACACATAATTTTTTCCTTACAAAATGGTCGGGCTAGCGAGATTTGAACTCACGACCTCTCGTCCCCCAGACGAACGCGCTACCAGACTGCGCTATAGCCCGTAATTTAATTCTTGGTTATGAAAATCTCATCAATTATTTAATATTCTACTTTCAATTTTTGACTTCAAAAAATTTAATTTATTAATTAATTCATTTATTTTCTCTTTGTCAATTTTGGATTTTTGGATATTAAATTTGTTAAATATATTTTCTTTTTTTTGTAAATTTGAATTATTATCTCTCATATTTTGGCCAATATTAATAATGAAATTAATACCGTCTTCTTTTATTAACCTTTTTACTCCGTTAATTGTTAATCCATCAGTATGTAAAAGTTTTTTGATCCCGAGTATAAACAATATATCTTTTGGGCGATAAAACCTTCTTCCTCCAGCTCTTTTTAGGGGTTTGATTTGTGTAAATTTACTTTCCCAAAATCTTAACACATGAGTAGGTAATGATAAAATTTCAGATACCTCTGAAATTGTTCTAAAAGCTTGAGGTGATTTTTCAATAACCAAATAAAATAACCAAACTATTTGTTTTGGTTCCCTTTGTTAATTTTTTCTTTCATAATTTGAGAAGGTTTAAAAGTGACTACTTTTCTTGCAATAATCGCAGCCTCAATACCTGTTTTGGGATTTCTTCCAACTCTTTCTTTTTTTTGTTTGCAAGAAAATGTTCCAAATGATGATATTTTTACATTTTCACCACCAGCAAGAGCATTAGAAACATGATCTAGTACATCGTCTACTAATTGCATCGACTCGTGTCTAGAAAGACCAACTTCTCGAACTAAAGCATCAGAAAGTTCTAATCTTGTTAGACTACTATTATTCATATCATTCCTCGTTATTAAAATGATATTTTAAAAAATAACACAGTGTCAATATATATATTGATACTTATAGAATATATTTTTTAAAATAATTAAAATAAAATTTAAATCATAAATTTTGCAAATTATTTATTTGCAAAACTTTGTTTTCAAGATTTTTTTGAAAATTATTTTTTGTCAATTGGCTAGCAAGAGTTATTGCAGCACTAATACCTATAGCGTCTGCCCCACCATGTGACTTAACAATTGTTCCATTAAGTCCTAGAAAAACACCTCCATTTAATCTTCGAGGATCAATTCTTTTTCTTAGATTTTTAAGAGCTTTAAAAGCAATTAATGAAGCAATTTTAGCAATAAATGAATTAGTAAAAGTTTCTTTAAATAATGTCCTTACTAAAGTAGCAGTACCTTCACCAGTTTTTAAAGCTATATTTCCTGTAAAACCATCTGTAATTATAACATCAATTTTTGATGAAGGAATATCATCTCCTTCTACATATCCTATAAATTCGAATCCTAAAACTGATGATAAATTATCAATAATTTCGGCAGCTTTTAGTAACTCAGAGCTTCCTTTATGCTCTTCTGTTCCAACATTCAAAATTCCAACCCTAGGATTTTTAATATTAAATCCACTTTTAGCATAAGATACACCCATTAAAGCATATTGACATAAGTCTTGAGCATCGGCTTTTATATCTGCTCCTGCATCCAATAAAATATTGAACCCTCGAATATTAGTTGAAGGCCAAAGAATAGCAATTGCAGGTCTATTTATACCATTTATTTTTTTTAGTTTCATCATCGACATTGCCATTAATGCACCAGTATTCCCACAAGATATTGCCACTTCCGCATCTCCATTAGAAACACATGTTAACGCATTCCACATGGTAGTATCTCTTCCTTTTCTCAAAGCTTGTGATGGTTTGTCATTCATACTTACTATATTACTTGCATCAATATATTTATGAGCTCCAATTAATATTTTTTGTTTAAAGAGTAATTGTGGAAGTATTTTTCCCGAACCATGAATTATAAAAAATAAAGATCTATTTCTTTTATAAGCTTTTATAATACCTTTAAGAACTTCTTGCTCACCTAGATCCCCACCCATACAATCTATGGATATAACAGTTCTATATTTTTTTTCAGACATAATTTAATAAAACATAAAAATACAGTTCTTATATTTTATGCAGCATCATCGTCAACATCTATATCTTCAATAATTGGTGTAATCTCTTTATCGCCATAATAGCCACAAGCTTTACAGATGTGGTGGGTTATTCTTTGCTCTCCACAATTTGCACATTCAACAACATTAATTGCCTTTAAAGAATCATGAGCTCTACGCATGCCTCTTTTGGATCTTGTAATTTTACTCTTTGGTACAGCCATATTAATACCCCCTTAATTTAATAGGTTTTTTCAGTACTAGATAAACAAATAATTATTTTCAATCCCAAATTTCATATATTTGTGTTTTTTTTTGGATAGCTAAAATAATACAAAATTTCAAATCTTTAGGTTTTCAAGTTTTTTAAAAGGATTTAACTTAGTATCTTCTTCAGTAATAAGAATATTTTCAAGCTTAACTCCTTTCTTTTTTGGATATTTAGGTATTGAAAGATAAATTTCTTCACTTAATACATTACCTAAATCAATATTTTCTGTTAAAGGATCTGTTTCATAATTAATTATTTCATTATTTTTTGTAGTTAGATTTGACAATAAAAATCTTTTGATAGGTATTAATAATTTATACTTCAAATCTTCAAGACTAATTACACATTGAAGAGTGCAAGTAATTGAGACTTTACCATTTATCTCCCAATTATTTCTCAATGGTATAAAATTGATGACGCAATTAAAAGAATCTATTGATTTTACATCTAAAAATTTTTCTAATGATATAATTTCTTTTTTACATAAATTTACTTTATATTTGTTGATTTTTTGTAAATTAAGTTCTGATATTTTAATAATTCTAGAAAAAGGGGGTGCACTCCACTTAATATTATGAACATTTTCTTTATTTTTTTTTGGCATTATTTAAAAGATTTTTAATCAAAAGATTGAATCAAAATTGAGATTAGGTTATTTATAATAATTGAAGGTTTAGCATCATTTCATACTTTTTTGCAAATATTTAAAATGAATTTAAAAAAAAAAATTAAATTTAATACTCTAATTCTTTTATTATTTTTTTTTATTCCATTAGGATGTGGTAAGATAATTGAACAAAATGGAGTTCCAACAGATAACGAAACACTAATCAAATTAGATATTGGAAAGACAACCAAAAGCCAAGTTAGAAAAAAACTCGGTGAACCTTTGATGATTGACAATCAAAATCAGGTAACTTGGATTTATTTTAGTCAAAAAATTGAAAAAGTTGCTTTTTTTGAGCCCAAATTGTCATCTAGAGAAGTAATTTTGCTAACTTTTAAAAATAGCATATTAACTAACAAAGAAACTTTTTCGCAGGAAGACTCTAATATAATTAATATAAGTTCAAAAAAAGTAATTTCAGGTGGAAGAAAACTTACCATTTTGCAACAAATTTTTGGAAACATAGGCAATTTTTCTTCACAAAGTTTTCAGCAAAATTAAAAACTAATTCATTTTTTTCCTTCAATTGCAGCACCATTTATGCAATATCTTAAACCAGTTGGTTTAGGACCATCTTCAAATACATGTCCCAAATGGGCTTCACACTTGTTACATTTTACTTCCGTTCTTATCATACCATAACTTTCATCACTATGCTCAGAGATTGCTTGAAAAGAATAGGGAGATGAAAAGCTAGGCCAACCTGAACCGCTTTCAAATTTATTTTCAATTTTAAATAGTAAAGAGCCACAACAAACACAAAAAAAGTTTTTTACACCCTTTTCAAAACCTTCGTGTGAAAATGGAGGTTCAGTTGCTCCTTCTTGAGTTACTTTATATTGCAGTGGACTTAGATTGCTCTTTAATTTATTATTTGTAATTTCATTCATAACATCACTTTATTATTTATTTATATGATTTTTTGACCATTCATTTGGAGAAATTAAGAATTTTTCTATTTGACTAATAGTTTCTTTATCTATGATAAAATTTTCCTCCTTACAATAATTTAGAATATCCCACCAGCATGCTAAATAATTTAGATTTATACCAGATTTTTTTAATTTCTCTGGAACATTATCAAAAATATTGTAGTAAAATAATACTATAGTTTCTTCAACTTCAGCACCTGCATTTCTGATAGAATCACAAAATTTGATTTTACTTCCTCCATCTGTTGTTAAATCTTCAATAAGTACAACCTTTTTGCCTTTAATACTATTCCCTTCAATATGAGAATTCACACCAAATCCTTTGGGTTTTTTTCGAACATAATGCATTGGTAGCTCTAGTTGGTTTGCCAAAAATGCGGCAAAAGGAATACCTGCAGTTTCTCCTCCAACTAAACTTTCTACTTTTTCCAACCCTATTTTTTTAACAATGATTTCACTACAGAAATTTATAAGAGTACTTCTAGCTTTGGGATAGGAAATAAGTTTTCTACAATCTATATAAACTGGACTTTTTAATCCAGAAGTAAGGGTAAATGGAGTTACTGAATTAAAATGAACAGCGTTTATTTCTAAAAGTAATTTAGCTGTTGTTCTTGCTATTTTATTATCTAAATTTTTCAAGAATCTTCCTTAGTAAAATCTTTTTGATTTAAAATTTCATTCTTCCAATATAATGGATAACCGGGATTGAAGACTGTTATTAATTTTTTTCCAACATTTATTTTATCTGGATATTTTATAGGCTCATTGAATTTTGTAAATTTAGTAAATGTAGAATTCAACGGTAAATTATAAAAATTTGCACCGTTAATTGAAATAAAATTTTCAAGATTATTTAATGAAAAATCTTCTTCAAAAACTTGAGCAACATAGCCTAGGGCATTAGGTGCAGAAAAAATACCAGCGCATCCACAAGAATTTTCTTTATTATTGTCAAAATGAGGTGCGGAATCAGTTCCTAAAAAAAATTTTAAATTTCCTGAAGTTGCTGCTTTGCGAATTGCTACTCTATGTAGTTCTCTTTTGGCAATTGGGCGGCAATAATAGTGTGGCCTTAGACCACCATCAAAGAGGTGGTTTCTATTTATAATTAAATGATGTGCAGTAATAGTTGCAGCTATATTTGAATTATTTTCTAATATATAATCAACACTGTCCTTAGTAGTAATATGCTCTAAAACAATTTTTAATTCTGGTATTCTTTCCCTTAGATACACAATTGTTTCTTCCAAAAAATATGCCTCCCTATCGTAAATATCAACTTTAGAGTTTGAAGTTTCTCCATGTATCAATAATGGAATTTTGAGATCTGGCAACTTTTCCAATAATTTATAAATTTTCGATAAATTTTTTATTCCTCCATCAGAATTAGTTGTAACTCCTTGAGGATAAAATTTTATTGCTTTAATTATACCACTTTTAACTCCATCGTAAATGTCTAATACTTTAGTTTCTTCACTTAAAAAAAGTGTCATTAATGGTTCAAATTTAATCCCTGGTTTTAATAAGGATTTTATTTTTTTATAATAATCTTTTGCTTGAGAAAATTTAATTATGGGGACTTCTAAATTTGGCATAATTATGGCTCTTCCATAGTTGGTAAAAGAATATGGAAAAACTTTATCGATAATAGGGCTCTCTCGTAAATGCAGATGCCAATCGTCGGGAGTAATTATTTCAATTGAGTTAATTTCTTGTTGCATTTAATTACTATAATAAATTATGATTCTATTAAATTTTTTTATTTTATAATTTTATTGTATATTTATAAATTATTTTTAAAAACTTACACTACTAGATATTGCACCTTTAGTTTATGTGATCTATAGTATATTTTAAAATTTTTGCAGGATAATAAATATTTAGGTTATTTTTATCAAGTTTCATCAATAAATCTAGGTTAAAGTCATTGGCCAATTTACATTTAAATAGTGTTATTGCTTAGGAGAATAATAATGGGTGTTCACGATTTTTCTATTAACCCAAAAATAAAAGACTTAAAGATTTCAGAAAAACCATCAGAAAGTGAGGTGCTTGAGGCAGTTAAAACACTCTTAAGATGGACAGGAGATAATCCTGAAAGAGATGGATTAAAGGAAACACCAAAAAGAGTTTTAAAGGCATACGGTGAATGGTTTAGAGGCTATAATGAGAATCCAAAGGCATTATTGAGTAAAACTTTTGATGAGGTAAAAGGATACAATGATTGGGTAATTTTGGATGCTATAAGAGTAGAAAGTTATTGTGAACATCATCTTGCTCCAATTATAGGAGTGGCGAAGGTGGGATATTTACCAGATGGTCTAGTAGTAGGAATATCAAAATTAGTACGAGTGGTAGATGCTTATGCTAAAAGACTTCAAATACAAGAAAGGTTAACTAGAGAGATAGGGTTAGCGATACATGAAAATTTAAATCCAAAGGGTGTAGCAGTTGCTATTAAAGCTGAACATCATTGCATGTGTACTAGGGGTGTAAATAAACCTGGGACTAAAATGCTTACTAGTTCTTTTTTGGGTAATGCAGAAAAAAATCTTGAATTTAGAAGGTCATTCTTAGAATTTGATTAAATTTTCTTAAAAAAAATGATGTAAAGATAAAAATAGCATTTATAGTTTAATAAATTTGATATAGTCATTAAACAAAATAAATGTTAAATTAATTAGAAAGCATCTCTTTTTGCCTTATTCATTTCAAGAAATTATTCAAAAGTTAAATGATTACTGGTCTTCAAAAGGGTGTATAATTTTACAACCTTATGATTTAGAAGTTGGTGCAGGTACTTTTCACCCTGCAACTACTTTAAGAGCTTTAGGAAAAAAGCATTGGCATGCTGCGTATGTACAACCTTCAAGAAGACCTACTGATGGCAGATACGGTGATAATCCAAATCGCTTGCAGCATTTTTACCAATATCAAGTAATTCTAAAGCCTTCGCCATCTGATTTTCAAGAATTATATCTAAATAGTCTTAGAGCTATAGGAATCAATTTTAAAAATCATGATATTAGGTTTGTTGAAGATGATTGGGAAAGTCCAACATTAGGTGCCTGGGGGTTAGGATGGGAAGTTTGGTGTGATGGTATGGAAGTAAGCCAATTTACCTACTTCCAACAAGTGGGTGGAATAGACTGCAATCCTATTTCTGGGGAATTGACATATGGTTTAGAAAGAATTGCAATGTTTGTTTTAGGTGTTGATAATGTGATGGACTTGCCATTTAATAACCCTAAGTCATTATATCCAATAAAGTATGGAGATGTTTTTCAAAAAGCTGAAAGAGAGTATAGTCGTTGGAATTTTGATATAGCTAATCAAGAAATATTATTAAAGCATTTTAGTGATTATGAAAAAGAGTGTAACAGAATTTTATCTCAAACAAAAATTGATCCCCAAAATGGAAAATCCATAATTATGGTTCAACCAGCTTATGATTATTGTATAAAAGCAAGTCACGTTTTTAATTTATTAGATGCAAGGGGAGTAATTTCTCCAACAGAGCGGCAAAATTTTATTTCTAGAGTAAGAAATTTAGCCAAAAGCTGTGCTGAAGCTTTTATAGAGTCCGAACAGAGTAAGTGTTAAATAAAGATGTCTGGTAAAATTACAGTAATTTTCTTAGTGGGGATAACTTTAATTTTTGGAGTATTTTTTTTCTATTTTCAAACTTTCGCATATTATTCAAAAGTTTCTAATAAAGAAAAAATATTAGTAAATAAAAAACAAATTAACATTCAGGATTATAGAGGTATAAGATCAGATGTATCAAAATTAAAATTAAGAGGATGCTTTAAGGTGGATCCTGCTCAATTTGAATTTTTTGATAAAACTGATAAAGGCTCACCATTATCAGCTCCTTTTTGGTTTGATTGTTTTGATTATATAGAAATTCAGTCTAATATTGATAAAGGGATTTTAAAAGCATATCTTGCTGAAGAAAATGAAGCTCCTGGGATTGATAGATATATAGCTATTTCTCAAAATGGTTTGGGTTTTGAATGGCGTCAACTAAATGAAAAATATATGGAATAATAGATGCCAGATTTAGTTTTAGAGTTTTATTCAGAAGAAATTCCTTCAAGAATGCAATATAAGGCATCTCTTGATTTAAAAGATTTTTTTAAAGACGGATTGTCTATAGCTGGTTTAGATTACTCTAAAATTGATACCTTTGTTACACCAAGACGATTAACCCTAATAGTCAAGGGTCTTTCAAATAGCTCTAATTCTAATTATGAGGAGAAGAGAGGACCAAGAGTTGGTTCGCCTGAAAAAGCCATAGAAGGTTTTGTGCGTTCTCTTAATATAAAAAGATCTTCTTTATTCATCAAGAAGGAAAAAAAAGGTGAATTTTATTTCCATAAATTATACCAGAAGGGGCACTCTGCAAAAGATATTATAGCCCATATTTCTACAGACTTGATTGCAAAGTTCCCCTGGAAAAAATCAATGAGATGGGGAGAAGGAAATTTAAGGTGGGTAAGACCTCTTAAATTTATTTATTGTGCAATTTTTGAAAATGATAAAAATTGTGAAATTATTGATTTGAAATTAAAAGGAATAAATTCAGTAAATTTTACTTTAGGTCATTATTTAATTTCTTCTGAAAAAATTTTTCCTAAGAATATTAATGATTATATAAAAAAATTATTTAAAAATAAAGTTATTTTGGATAGAGCTGAAAGAAAAAAAATTATAATTAATTCCTTTGAAAAGTTATTAATCAATCAAGATTCTAGTATAATAAATGATGAAGACCTTCTGGAGGAAATAGTAGGATTGGTAGAGTGGCCAGTGGTGTTTTTGGGTTATATAGATGAAGAATTTTTATCTCTCCCAAGAGAGATCCTAAGAGTAACCATGAAGGAACATCAGAAATTTTTATCAGTTCTTAACAATAAATCTAAATTAATTGATAAATTCATAGTTGTTGCAAATATACTTGCAGAAGACGGGGGGAAAGCCATTTTAGATGGAAATTCTAGAGTTTTACGATCTAGATTGAAAGATGCAAAATTCTTTTTTGAAAATGATATGAGATTAATAAAAAATGATGGATTATCAAGCCTTACAATGAATTTAAATAGGGTCACTTTTCATAATAAAATTGGAAGTCAATTTGATAGAATAAATAAAATTGAAACGCTTTCCCATAAAATTTCTAATTTAGTTGGTGCAGATTCTACAAAATGTAAAATTGCTGCTAGATTATGTAAAACTGATTTGGTTACTCAGGTTGTATCAGAATTTCCAGAATTACAGGGTATAATTGGTAAGATTTATGCAGATTATGAAGGTATTGATAAAATTATTACAGATTCAATAGCTGAACATTATTTACCCCTTAAGCTAAATGATAAAGTACCAACTCAAACCGTATCTATAGTTATTGCTTTAGCAGATAAAATTAATACTTTGACAAGTTTTTGGAATATCAAAGAGAAGCCATCTGGTTCAAAAGATCCATACGCTTTAAGAAGGTGTGCAATAGGTTTAATTAGAATACTTATTGAAAATAAATTAGATATAAATATCAGTGAATTAATATTTAATGATTTAAATATTAATGATGCCATTGATTTGTTTAAATTCTTAGAAGATAGATTTAGAGTCTATTTATTAGAAAAAGATTTTGACCATGACGTGCTTGATGCTTGTTTACAATTTAGTGATTTTCATAATCCGTATCTTTTTTATTTAAAAATTAATAGTTTAAAAAAATTTAAAAAAAGTAATGATTTCAAAAAGTTAATTAATTCATATAAAAGGCCTGTTAACATTTTAATTTCTGAGGAAAAGAAAAATAAAGATCTTATCTCTGACGAACCATTAATAGAACTTTTTGAAAAAAAGGATGAACAAGCTCTATATAAAAAGTTAATTAAGGTTGAAAAAGAAGTTAAAAACTCAATTCAAAATCAGGATTTCAAACCAGCATTAATTTCTTTAGCATCTTTTGATAATGAAATTGAAAATTTTTTTAAAAATGTTGTTATAAATGTAGACAATACAAATATAAAAACCAATAGGTTAAAATTATGTAATAAAGTAAGAAAAATAATGCACTCAGTTGCATATTTTGGTCATTTGAATGTTTAATATTATTTTAAGTATATAAATGAAAGAAAATACAAAATCATTAATTTCAACTTTTTCAGCAATTGAAATTTGTGAAAAAAAATTTGGCAGTAGAGCTTTTATTTTATCTAATTTAGGTAAGATTGGGTACCCTGTAGTAGAAGGTTTTTTTATTTCTTCTGATATTATTCAACAAATAGAAATGGGTCATCAAACTCCTAAATTTTCTATTAAATTTTTAGAATCTGGACCTTTTTGTTTAAGATCTAGCGCCAAAAAAAAAGAAATGGCAGGGCCAGAGCCTTTTTTATACCTAGGACTAAATAAAGAAAAAATTGAAGAATTATCTAAAAACAGTGGTAGAAAAATATTAAGTCTAATCTATTTAAATCATATAAAAAATTTTGGAATAAGAATTTTTGATCTAGAGGCAGATTTTTTTGAATATAGTATTTTGAAATTACTAAAAAAGAAGCAATTAAATTCAATAAATTATTTAAATATGAAATCTATCAATTTTTTGATAAGTGAATTTGAGGAATATTATAGGAGTAGTTTAGGGTTTGGTTTTCCAGAAGATCCATCTAAGCAAATACACTATGCTTTAAAAGCTTTTGTTAATGAGTGGCAAAGTCCCACATCAAAAATATTACGATCTTCATTAGGTGTCCCTAATGAAGATCATATAGGGGCTATAATACAAAAGATGATTTTTAAGAATTTAAATTCTTATGTAGTAGATTTAGAATTACAATTTATTGATAGTAATACTGGTGAAGAAAAAATTAATGGTAGATTAAAAAAAATTGGCAGTAATCATACTTCTTCTAAGTATTTTGAGGGTACTAATTTCAATAAATTATTATCAAAAAAAATTGAGTTTGGTAGACCTAAATTTAACTTATTCTCAAATCCATTTTTTAAAAAAATTAAGGCTTTAGATAAAAAAACTTATGATATATTAGGAAAAAATTTTAATTTTAGTTTCATATTAGGTGCTAAAGAACTTTATTTAGTTGATGCGAAGGAGGTAGATTTACAAACATCTGCTATTATTAAACTTTATATGGATCAAGCTAAAAAGGGTATAATAAGTAAAGAGCAAATGATTTCAAAAATAGAACCTGAAATGCTTGTTCAATCTTTACATCCACAAATAAGTCAAAATTCAAAACTAGAAATAATTGGAGTAGGATTACCAGCTAGTCCTGGGGGAGTTTCTGGTAGAATTGCATTTAGTGCTGAAGAGGCAATTCGAATGAGTTCAAAAGGAATTACTGTAATTTTAGTAAGAAGTGAAACAAGTTCTGAAGATATCCGTGGAATGCATGCATCTGATGGAGTGCTTACATTAAGAGGAGGAATGAGCAGTCATGCTGCTGTAGTTGCTCGCGGTCTTGGCAAACCTTGTGTTGTAGGAGTAAGTAATTTAATTATTAATAGTAGTTTAAATTCTATAATCACTTCGGGGGAAGAAGTTTTAAAATCTGGAGACATTGTTACAATAGATGGGTCTAATGGGCGAGTTTTAAAAGGCAATGCAAATATGGTAAAACCAAAGTTACCTAAATATTTTTTTGAAATATTAGATTGGGCAAGTGATCGTGGTAAAATAAGTGTTAAAGCTAATGCAGATACCATTAAGGAGGCTGAGCAGGCTAAAGGATTTAAAGTTGATGGTATTGGGTTATGTAGAACTGAACACATGTTTTTTGAAAAAAAGTCCCTCCAGATAATGCAGAAAATTCTACTTTCCCCTAATGAAAATGATAAACTCAGTTCCATTGGAATCCTTTCAAAAATACAAGAATTAGAGTTTAAAAAAATTTTTAGAATTATGCGTGGTAAAACTGTTACAACTAGGTTACTTGACTTACCGGTTCATGAGTTTTTACCTAATAGTATCAGTGAGTTAGAAATTTTAGCTGATGAAATCAAAATGTCTTTCTTACAAGTGTCAGAGCGATGTAAACAAATGTCGGAGATTAATCCAATGTTGGGCAAAAGGGGTGTTAGATTGGGTATTCTTTTACCTGAATTATATAAGATGCAAGTAAAAGCGATTATAAAAGCTAGTATAAATGTCTATGGAAAAAATCAAACAGAATATTCTCCAGAAATTATGTTACCAATGGTATCTTCTTTTAAAGAGGTAAATCTACTGAAAAACCTAATAGATAATGTTGTTTCTGAAATAAGTAATGGAGTTAATTTTCCAATTAATTACAGGTTGGGAGTAATGGTTGAAACTCCCAGAGCAGCTTTAAATGCAGATGAACTTGCAAAAATAAGCTCTTTTTTAAGTTTTGGGACTAATGATCTTACACAAATGACCTATGGTTTAAGCCGAGATGATTCAGGTACATTTATGAGGGATTATTTAGAAAGAGAGATATTTCCAGTAGATCCATTTAGATCGTTAGATTTAGATGGTGTTGGAGAATTATTAAAAATTGCTTCTAAAAAAAGTAGAGATGCAAATCCTTCAATTAAAATTGGTATGTGTGGTGAACATGGAGGAGATCCAAAATCCATTGATTTCTGTAAAAAAATTGGTTTAGATTTTGTTTCTTGTTCACCTTTTCGAGTCCCAATCGCAAGGATTGCAGCTGCGCAATAAATTATATGATTATTAGAGTTTTTTTAATTTTGATTTTTTTTATATTTTACTTGCATGATTGATACAGTACCTTTATGAGCTATTCACCGAGTTTTTTTTAATATAGTACATGAATTTTTATAGAAAAATATATTTTATAATTTTTTTTAAACTAATTTTTACTTTTTTTTTAAATGTATTATATGCAGAAGAATCAAAAAGTAATATTGAAGGAAATAAAATAGATTCCTTTGCTTTTTTAAAAGATTTTATTAATTCTGATCTACTTTTTATATCTTCCTTAGACAGATCTACCTTAAAATCCCTTTCAGGATTTTCTAATCTTAATAAGGAAAGTTTGTCTTTCGATACTCTAGATAATTTACCTAAACCTAAATCTTCTGCTGAGATTAAATGCTTGGCAGAAGCCATTTATTTCGAAGCAAGGGGTGAATCTATTGAAGGACAATATGCAGTTGGAGAAGTTATAATAAATAGAGTATTATCAAAAGATTTTCCTAACAGTGTTTGTGGAGTAATTTCAGAAGGCTCAAGTAGATTAAATGCTTGCCAATTTTCTTATAATTGTGATGGAAAATTAGAAACTATTAATGAGAAAAAAATTTATGAAAGAATTTTAAAGCTATCGAAAATGTTATTAGAGCCGTCAGCTAGGTTCCTTACTGGTGGAGCAACTTTTTACCATTCTAAATTAGTAAGTCCTAGTTGGTCAAAAAAATTTATAAAGACAAATGAAATTGGAAACCATGTTTTTTATACATTACCATAAATTCATTTTATCAACTAAATTCTTTAAGAATTAATATAATATTTTGTATTGGAGGTGCTGTTTGGAGCAGATTTTTGTAAAAGATTTTGTTCACGAAACTGAAATAGGGGTTTATCAATCTGAATTTGGCAAAAAACAAAGATTAAGATTTAATATAATTTTAACAATAGATTGTGATAATAAAAAAATAAATGATAATATTGACAATGTAATTTCTTATGAGATTATTTTGCATGCTATTAAAAAGCATACGTCAGAAAGAAGACTATACCTTCTTGAAACACTAGCCACTAAAATTTCAGATACTTGTTTTGAGGATTCAAGAGTTAATAAAAGCGATATTCAAATCGAAAAATTAGATAGAATAAAAGGTTCTTTGGGAATTAGAGTGATTTATGAGAGAGATTTAAAGTGAACCAAGAATATAATATAATTTTTGATCTTGACGGAACACTTGTTCACACATCTCCAGCTCTAGCTCAAGCTGCAAACAACTTACTTAGAGAGTTAAATTTACCTGAAATAAGCACTAAAATTTATTCCACCTTTATCGGTGGTGGTATTACAAAACAAGTTCAAAAGTTATTACATCATTTTGAATATAGCTACAGTTCTATTGATCAATATGTGAATAGATTTAAAGATTTTTATTACAGGGATCCTTATTTTCAGACTTGTCTATTTCCATATGTCGAAAAAACATTATCGGAATTGCAATACTTAAATTATAATCTTGCTATTTGCACTCAAAAAAATAAAGAACCTGCTTTGAAAATTTTAGAGTATTTTAAAATAAAAGAATACTTTAACGGATTTGCTTTTGGAGATTCCTTAGATGTACTTAAACCAGATCCATCTATGGTTAAATTTGCAACAAAAAATTTTATTGACAAAAAAAAAATATATATTGGGGATAGTAATACTGACCTAAAGACTGCAAAAAACTCAGAGTCAATATTTATTCTATTTACAGAAGGTTATAGAACAGAAAATTTATCAGATTTAAAACCTGATTATCATTTTTCAAATTATTCTGATTTAGTACCACTAATAAGAAAAATATAGTTAAATCAATGGGGACTAATTGTCTAAATATTTTCAACCATTAATCAATTTTGGTCCTGATCCTATGAAGGACTGTAGCTTTCTTGCTGATTCAATTTTTTGGTTTGATAGGGTCAAAGTATTTCAAAGAAATAAACGATCAATAATTGTAAGTTATAAAAATATTCCCAAGAAAGTAATCAAGGAAATTTCTAATTCGTTCAATATATGTGGGCATGATAAAAGGCCTCTTATTATGGGGGTATTAAACTTATCCCCTGATAGTTTTTCTGATAAAATTTCTAAAACTAACATATCTTCTTCTATTCAAAGGTTAATAGAAGAAGGTGCTAGTATTATAGATATTGGAGGTGTTTCAACCAAACCTAATTTTGATGAAGTTGAAACTCATGTAGAAATAAATCGTATTAAAAAAGGATTTCATTTTATCAAAAAAAAATACTCCAATTTTACTGTTTCTATTGATACAAGAAATTCAATTGTTGCTGATTATGCTTTAAGCAAAGGTGCATCTATTTTAAATGATGTTTCTTCTTTACAATTTGATCCTCAAACTATTGATGTTGTTAAAAAATATCAATGTTTTGTCTCAATTATGCATAATTCTGGTAGTGGAAAAGAAATTCACAAAAAACTAACTGGAAAAGATTATTTATTAGAAATTTATGATTATCTCTCAGATCGAATTAATTTTTTAGTATCTAATGGTATACCAAAATCGAGAATTATTATTGATCCAGGTATTGGCTTTGGAAAATCACTAGCTCAAAATTTAGGAATAATTGCAAATATTAGTTTATACCATTCACTAGGGTGTCCAATATTAGTTGGATTATCTAGAAAAGGTTTTATAGGTAAAATTACTGGAGTAGTACAACCAAAAAAAAGAATGCTGGGTTCAGTTCTATTAGCATTTGAGCTTATAAAAAAAGGAGTCCATATTATTAGGGTGCATGATATAAAAGAAACTAATGAGATGATAAAAATTTTTAATAGTTTAAAATTTGATAATTGACTTTAGGAATTAAGTAATGGTTAGAAAGATATTTGGAACTGATGGTATTAGAGGAAAAGTTAATACCAAATTTATAAATGCAGAATTTATGCAGAAATTAGGTATTGCTTGTGGTAAGTATTTTTTATCAAAAAGTGGTCAAGAGAAATCTAATCGAGTAATAATTGGTAAAGATACAAGGCGTTCTGGATATATGCTAGAGACCGCTCTTACTTCAGGTTTTACTTCTATTGGTATGGATGTATTTCTTTTAGGACCTATACCAACTCCTGCGGTTGGTATGTTAACTAGATCAATGAGGGCAGATCTTGGAGTGATGATTTCTGCTTCACATAATCATTTCGAAGACAACGGAATTAAATTTTTTGGTCCAGATGGATTTAAATTATCTGATTTTGTTGAAAAAGAAATAGAATTATTGTTAACCAAAAAAATTAATTTAGTAGAGCCCTCATTAGTTGGTAGAGTTAAAAGGATAGATGAAGTACTTGGTAGATATACCGAGGCAGTTAAAAAAAGTTTACCTAAGACATTAAATCTCAGAAATCTTACTATTGTGATAGATTGTGCAAATGGTTCAGCATACAAATGTGCCCCTCAAATACTTTGGGAGTTAGGTGCAAATGTAATACCCTTAGGTGTTGATCCAAACGGATATAATATAAATTTGAATTGTGGTTCAACAAATACATCAAGAGCTTCAAAATTAGTTAAAGAATATAATGCAGATCTTGCTATTTGCTTAGATGGAGATGCCGATCGTGTAATTATACTTGATGAAAGAGGAAAGGAAATAGATGGAGATCAGTTAATTGCTCTTATTGCCAAAAATTTAAAAAATGAAAATAAAATAAATGGAAATACTGTAGTATCAACCGTTATGTCAAACTTAGGATTACAAAAGTATCTTGCTAATTTAGGATTAAATTTACATAGGACTCCAGTAGGGGATAGATATGTTGCTGAAATTATGAAAAATAAAGGATTTAATTTTGGAGGTGAAAAATCAGGTCATATAATAATGAGCGATTATGCATCAACTGGTGACGGTTTGTTAGCGGCTCTTCATTTTTTATCAATACTTAAAAACTCTAGAAAAACTGCAAGCGAACTTTTGAATGTTTTTAAACCAATTCCACAGAAATTAGTTAATTTAAAATTTAAATCCAAAACTGATCCATTAGAAAATTCTGATGTAAAAAATACTATAAATAAATTAAGAAGTATTCTTTCTGATAGTGGAGAAATCTTAGTTAGAAAATCTGGGACTGAACCAGTAATAAGAATTATGATACAACATAATGACAATAAATTAATAAAAAAAATTATAAATAATTTAAGTGAAATAATTTCAGAATTATAATTTTCTAATAATTTTTTTAAACTGACAAAGTAAAATACCAAAAAAAATCAACAATGAAGCTAAGTAGAAGTTTTTGGGTAGTAACTCATTTAATATAAAAAATCCAAAAATTGTAGACCAAAATGGTACTTTATAATTAACTAAGCTCAAAAAAAGGGCTCCCTCTTTTTTGATAAGATGTATTAGAATAATTGTAGCTATACCAGTTGGGAAAATACCTAGATAAGTAATTGCAAATAAAGATTTATAATCTTGTTCGTAGGGAAGAATGCCGTGAGTAAATAAAATAGGTAAACTAAAAAGAGAAGCAATAAAAAGCGCATGTGTTGTAAATATTAAAAAATTTACTGGTTCTGATTTTCTGATTAGTATTGCTCCTAATGAATAAGAAAATGGTGCTAGTATGCATAACACCAAGAAAATTAAATTTGTTCCTTGATTTTTTTCTAAGTCGTCTGCTGCTTTTGAGATTACAAGAATAACTGATCCGGCTAAGCCTATTGATACTCCAAGTATTTTTCTTAGAGTTATATCTTCATCCCTTAAAAAAAAAAAAGAAAATATTGTAATTATTAAAGGTATGATTGACATACATAACCCAACGAATACTGTAGATAGATGTTCTTGTGCTATTGCCAAAATAGAGAATGGTAGAAAATTTGAGAAAATTGCTACCCCAAAACAAAAAAACCAATATTTTGCAGATTTATTTAAATTGAATAATTCAACCCTTAAAAAAACAGAAAACAAAAAAACAACCATGAAGCCAATAATTATTCTCAAGGATGCAATTTGAACTGGATCAAAAGCATTAATTGCAAATTTAATGGATAAAAAAGAACTACCCCACAAAATGCCCAAAAATGAAAGCAAAATCCAAGGATATCCATCATGTAATTTTGAGTTTGATAAAATACTCATATACTGATTTAATTATTTTAATAAAATTTTAAAGTAATACTTGAAGTTAACTCAATTAAATACTAACGGATACTTTTAAACTAATAGAATAATGGATGTGTTAGAAAAGCCAGATAAATTACCTAATCGCCCTAATTTTTCAAGTGGTCCTTGTGTTAAAAGACCTGGATGGTCTTTAGATAATCTAAAATGTAGTGATTTACTAGGGAGGTCTCATAGATCAAAAGTTTGTTTAAATTCTTTAAAAGAAGTTATTTATTTGACCAAGGAAAATTTAGAGATTCCAGATGATTTTAAAGTAGCAATAGTCCCAGGTTCTAATACAGGAGCATTTGAAATGGCATTATGGTCTATGATAGGATCTATACCAGTTGATGCTTTAGCTTGGGAAACTTTTGGCAGTGGTTGGATTTATGATATAAAAGAGCAATTGAAGATAAAGGATTTAAGGATTCACAAAGCCGAATATGGTAGCATTCCTGATTTATCCTTAGTTAGGGATGAATCAGATATTTGTTTTACTTGGAATGGAACTACGTCGGGAGTAAAAGTTCCAAATGCAGATTGGATAAGTAAAAATAGAAAGGGCATTACTTTTTGTGATGCAACATCTGCTATTTTTTCTCAAAATTTAGATTGGGAAAAAATTGATGTTGCTACTTTTTCATGGCAGAAATGTATGGGTGGAGAAGGAGGCCATGGTATTTTAATTATGAGCCCTAGGGCAATTGAAAGGTTAAAAACATTTAATCCAAATAGGCCATTACCAAAACTTTTTAGATTGATAAAAAATGAAGAATTAATTGAAGGAATATATCAAGGAGAAACAATTAATACTCCTTCGATGCTTTGTGTTGCTGATGCTTTAGATTCTCTCTTGTGGATTAAAGAATTAGGTGGATGGAAAAAGACCTACGAAAAATCTATGAAAAATTTTGAAATTCTTTCAAGTTGGTATCATGAAAAAGATTGGATTTCAAATACTGTTAAAGATGAAAATATACAATCAAACACCTCTATCTGTCTTGAAATAAAGGATAAAAAATATTTAAGCTTAGATTTTCAAAATAAATGGGATTTCATTCAAAACATGTGTTCAATTCTTGAACATAATAATGCCGCATTTGATATAAAAGGTCATCGAGATGCACCACCTGGTTTAAGGATTTGGTGTGGACCAACAGTTGAAGAGGATGATCTAAGGATGCTTTTACCATGGTTAGAATGGTCTTTTGAAAATATTAGAAAGGATTTCTTTAATTAAATTAGGAATTTATTAAGTTGAATTACAAGGTTTTAATTTCAGATAACTTATCAACAGATATTTTATCGAGTTTTAAAAATGAAGGGATAGATGTAGTTTTTAGACCTGATATGGGTAAAGATAAACTACTACTTTCTAAGGAAATCCATAAGTATGATGGGATTGCTATAAGATCAGATACAATACTTAGTGCTGAATTATTAAATAAAGCGTTAAAATTAAAAGTAATAGGTAGGGCTGGTATTGGAGTTGATAACATAGATCTGGCGGCTGCTTCAAAAAAAGGAATTGTTGTTATGAACACCCCTTTTGGCAATGCTATTACAACTGCAGAACACACTATTGCTATGATTTTTGCAGCAGCTAGGAAAATACCTGCAGCTAATCAAGCATTAAAAAGTGGGATTTGGGACAAGAAAAGTTTTATAGGCATGGAGCTTTTTGGAAAAAAATTGGGTATAGTTGGTGTTGGTAATATTGGTTCAATAGTATCATCATTGGCGCAGTCACTAGGTATGAAAATTATTGCTTATGATCCCTTTTTATCTGAAGAAAGGGCAAAAAATTTAAAGATTGATAAAATAATAAATTTAATTGATCTATTGTCTTCCTCTGATATTGTTACTCTACATTTACCAAAGAATGAAAATACCTTTAATATTATTTCCAGAGATAATATTTTCAAAATGAAAAAAGGGTCTATATTAGTCAACTGCGCTAGAGGAGGTTTAGTAGAAGAAACTGCAGTAGCTGAAGCTATAAAAAAAGAACATTTATCTGCAGCGGCCTTCGATGTTTTTGTCGAAGAACCTGCATTAGCTAGCCCACTATTTAGTTTAAAAAACGTTATCTGTACTCCTCACTTAGGTGCTTCAACCGTAGAAGCTCAAGAAAAAGTTTCATTTCAGATAGCAGATCAAATAATAAATTTCCTAAATAATGGTGCAATTATAAACGCATTAAATGCTCCTTCAATATGTTCAAAAGAAGCACCTTTGCTGTCCCCCTGGATAAAACTAGCAGAAAGTTTAGGTTCATTTGTTGGGCAGATTACAGATAAACCAATTCTAGATATAGCGATAGAATATGTTGGGAAAGTGGGCGAATTAAATTATAAACCTATTACATCTGTTATAATAGCTGAGACATTAAAGCCATTAGTTGGGAGTGGTGTTGTAAATATGGTTTCTGCTCCTTTTATAGCTAGAAATAAAGGTATTAAAATTTCTGAGATTAGGCGGGATACCAGAGGAGCATTTGACTCATATATCCGTGTTATAGTTTCCCATAAAAGTTCTTCCTTTTCTATTGCGGGAACTATATATTCTGATGGTAAACCTAGATTCATACAAATTAATAGTATTAACCTAGAGGCTGAACCAGTTGATCATATGCTATATACTACAAATATTGATAAACCAGGTTATATCGGTGCTCTTGGTACAGTTTTAGGAGAAGCCAAATTAAACATAGCCACTTTTTCGTTAGGAAGGGATAATAAGAATGGTAAAGCTATAGCTTTATTGGGAATTGATGAAGTTGTTTCTGATAAAGTAATTGAGAAAATAAAAAAACTTCCTCAAGTAGATAAAGCAAGATCTTTAAATTTCTTTTTAAAAAAGAATTAAAAAAATTATAAATTAATTATATCTAGAAATTTACCTTGAAAGGAAAATTTATGAACAATCTGGTGGTCGTTGGTTGTCAATGGGGTGATGAGGGAAAAGGAAAGTTAGTTGATTACTTAGGAGATAAGGCTGATATTATAGTACGCTTTCAAGGTGGTAATAATGCAGGTCATACAATTGTAATTAACAAAAAAATTTTCAAGCTCTCTCTTCTACCTTCTGGTATATTAAGAAACGATAAATTATCAGTAATTGGAAATGGTGTAGTTTTAGATCCTTGGGCTTTAAAAACAGAAATAGAATCTTTAGAAAAATTGGGAATATCTATTTCAAAAAATAATTTAATGATTGCAGAAAATGTCTCTTTAATTCTTCCTTTTCACAAAGATTTAGATAATTTAAGAGAGAAACTTGCTGGTGGAAAAAAAATTGGAACGACAGGTAGAGGAATTGGTCCTGCATATGAAGATAAAGTGGGAAGAAGGGCTATTCGTTTATGTGATCTAAATAATCCTAATTTACTTAGGTCACGACTAGAACGTTCTATGGAGCACCATAATATTTTAATGAAAGGATATGGTAAGTCTGAATACAAAACTTTTGAAATAGAAAACAAATTAAAGGAAATAACTCCCTTTATTTCCAAATTTTCTACAGTGGTCTGGAAAGAATTAGCTGAAGAAAAAAACAAAAATAAAACAATTTTATTTGAAGGTGCTCAAGGAAGCCTACTAGATATTGATTTTGGAACTTATCCATATGTTACTTCTTCTAACACTTTAGCTTCTGCTGCATCTATTGGGGTAGGTGTTTCTACAAAAAAAATTAATATGGTATTAGGCATTGTAAAAGCATATACAACTAGAGTTGGAGAAGGCCCGTTTCCTACTGAATTAATCAATGACAAAGTTGGTAAACACTTAGCATCAGTAGGTCATGAAAAAGGTACAGTAACTGGTCGTGACCGTAGATGTGGCTGGTTTGACGCAGCTTTGGTAAAACAAACTTCTATATTAAATGGAGTTGATTGTATAGCTATTACCAAGTTAGATGTTTTAGATGGTTTAAAAGAATTAAAAATTTGTATAGGATACAAGATCAATAAAACATTTTATGATTATCTGCCATCTGCTATTTCTTTTGAAGAAGAAATAGAACCGGTCTATGAAAAATTTGAAGGTTGGTATGAAAGTACAAAAGGCATTACATCTCTAGAAAATCTGCCAAAAAATGCTATATCTTATATAAAATCAATAGAAAAATCGGTTGGGTGTCCTGCATATCTAATTTCAACCTCGCCTCGTAGAGATGATATAATTGAGGTTCAAAATCCTTTTGAAAGATAAAAGTATGATAAATAAAAAGTTAAGAAAAAAAATAGCCTATTTGGTATTATTCGTATTTTTACCCCTTTATATTATTCTTGCAGTTACAATAATAAATTATGTAGGTCGAATGAATATATGGATAGAATTTATAACTTATGTCCTACTCGGTATTATTTGGATTTACCCATTCAAATTTGTCTTTAAAGGATTGGCATCAAGGTAAAGAAAATAAAATCAAAAATTATAATTTTATAAAGGATTTTCTACTTTGATTGTTAAAAGCTATAAACAGCCTTTAACCTTGATTGGGGGAGGTGAATTTTCACCCAACATTTTTAAAAAATGTTTGGACATAGCACCTAAACTAATAGCTGTTGATTCTGGTATAAAATTTTTAGATATTAAAAAATCTTCGCCAGAATGGATAATAGGTGATTTAGATTCTAAAGCAAATTTAGAAATATGGAGAAAAAAGGGTTTCAATATAAAAAAAATTGAAGAACAAGAAACTACTGATTTTGAAAAATGTCTTTATTCCTTCAATGCACCTTTTTTTTTAGCAAATGCTTTTTTGGGGGAGAGAATTGATCATTCATTGTCGGCAATATCAACTATAGTAAAAATGAAAAATAAAAAAGTTATACTTTTTGGTAAAAAAGACATTTTATTTCATGTTGAAAATAAAATTGAATTAAACTTAAAAAAGGGTACTAGAGTATCTTTATTCCCCATACGAAATGTAGTTGGTCTTAAAAGTGAAGGTCTAAAATATAATATAAAAAATGTTCAATTTTCCCCTGGAAATAAAATAGGAACGTCAAACGAAGTTTCTAGATCAAAGACTCTTATCGAATTAAGTGGTTCGGGTATGATTTTAATACTCCCTATAAACTGTTTCAAGGATGTTATAAATAAATTCATACATAAATATTTATAAATATGACTTATCACTTATGTTTTTTTTTATTTAAGACTAAATTCTTACAAAACTTCTTAAAATTAGCTTTTTAAATATTATAAAACAAATTTGATAAAAATACATGATTTCTCTAAGATTTGTCGGTAATCTCATTCACAGTAAATCCATCATTTTCTAATGAATCAATAATAGTTTTTATATGATTAGTACTTAAAGCTTCTATAACAGCGTCTATTTTTGCATTTTTTACTGGAACATCATGGAACATTCTCTGGTGAAAAATTTCTATTATATTTCCTCCATTTTCTGCTATTAAATTTGATATCCTTGCCAGCATTCCTGGTTCATCTAAAATGTCAATTCTAACTTTAGCTAATCTTCCATCTCTTGAAAGTTTTCTGTTGAGAATACTAGCAAAAACTCTTGCATCGATATTTCCTCCACAAATGACAGTACCAGTTCTTAAACCTTGAAATAAATCAGGACTTTTCATAATTGCAGCCACACCAACTGCTCCTGCACCTTCAGAAACTATCCTTTCATTCTCAAATAAAGAACTTACAGCCTTTTCTATTTCGAATTCATTAACCAAAATTATGTCATCCACGTATTTTTTAATTATACAGCTAGTAATTTGGCCAGGTATTTTAACTGCTATTCCATCAGCTAAAGTATCCCCAGTAATACTAAGCTTTTTATTTTTCAAAAAATTGTACATAGTAGGAAATTTTTTAGTTTGTATCCCGTAAATTTTAATTTTCGGATTAATAGACTTTGCTGCAACAGCAATACCTGAAATTAATCCTCCGCCACCTATCGGAATAACAATACAATCGAGGTCAGGAATCTTTTCTAAGAATTCGATACCGATAGTACCCTGACCTAAAATGACATTTTGATTATCATAAGGATGTATTAAAGTAAGACCCTCTTCTTTAATTTTTTCTTTGACAAATGATTGAGACTCATCGAGTGTTCTTCCTTTAAGAATAACATTAGCTCCATATTCCTTTGTTTTCATAACTTTTGCAAAAGGTGCTTGTTCTGGCATAACGATAGTAGCTTGAATTCCTTGATCTTTAGACCACCATGCAACAGCTTGTGCATGATTTCCTGCTGACATAGCAATTACACCATTTTTTTTCTGTTGCTCCTCTAATCTATCAATTGAAATAAATGCCCCTCTAGCTTTAAATGAAGATGTATGTTGTAAATTTTCAAGCTTTAAGAATACATTGCCATTTACTAATTTACTTAAGTAATGAGATCTTATTTCTGGAGTTATAATTGTACGATTATTAAGAAGATTTCTTGCTTCTTTAATATTCTCTAGATTTACCCTCAAATTTTAATTACCTTTCTAATCAAATTACTTTAATTCTATTTATTAAATTATTTTTTCTTATTTGACTATAGTAACTATAACTTACATTATGGCAAAATTTAGGAAAAGGAGTAATTTGTGTCTAATATTTCAATTGATATAAATATAGCAAAGGAGGTTGCAGCAAAAGAAGCGCTTAATTTTGTACAGTCAAATATGGTAGTTGGGCTAGGAACTGGATCAACGGCAAAAATATTTGTTGATTTACTAGCAAAAATGTATTTTTCGAAAAAATTAAATCTAAAAGTATTATCTACTTCTACTGAAACAGAAATTCAGGCAAAAAATTTAGGTCTTCCTCTTACTCAAATAGACAAAGTTTCAAAAATCGATATCGTAATAGACGGTGCTGATGAAACAGATATGAACTTAAATTTAATAAAAGGTGGAGGAGGGGCTTTGCTTCAAGAAAAGATAGTGGCATCAAATAGTAATAAAATGATAGTTATTGTAGATGATAGCAAAGTTGTAGATACATTAGGAAAATTTCCACTTCCAATAGAAATTGTTAAATTTGGTCATAAAAAAACAAAAAACCAAATAAAAAAAATTCTTATTAAGTTAGGTTATAATGATTTTTCATTAGATTTGCGAAAGGAAAATAACAATTATTTCGTTACTGATGAAAAACATTATATAGTTGATTTGAGTTTAAAAAAAATTATTGATCCCAATATTCTTGAGAAAAATATAAAAAAAATAACAGGTGTTGTGGAAACTGGATTATTTATAAAAATAGCGAATGTAGTAATAATTGGAGATGATAAAGGTAACTGTAAATTGATTAAAAAAGAAAGATAAATTTTGAAAAAATATGATTTTGATTTATTTGTTATTGGTGCCGGTTCTGGTGGTGTAAGGGCAGCTAGATTAGCAGCTAAGTTAGGTAAAAAAGTAGCTATAGCTGAAGAATATCGGTTTGGTGGAACGTGTGTAATAAGAGGATGTGTTCCAAAAAAATTAATGGTTTTTGCAAGTAATTATTCAAAACATTTCAAAGAAGCAGAAGGCTTTGGCTGGGAACAAAATGAACCAAAGTTTTCATGGAATAAATTTTCAAAAAGTCTGAACATTGAAATTGATCGTCTTGAAAAAATTTATCATGATTTATTAAGTTCTTCCAATGTCACAATTTTCAAAACCACCGCAAAACTTTCTAGTCCAAATTCTGTTATTTTAGATGATAATTCAAAATTCAATTCTAAATACATTTTAATTGCTACTGGTGGAAAGCCTCAAGAATTAAAAATTAAGGGGGGAAATTTAGCAATTTCTTCAAATGACGTTTTCAATCTATCTTCTTTACCAAAAAAAATTGTCATAATTGGAGGGGGATATATTGCTTGTGAATTTGCATCTATTTTTAATGGTTTAGGAGTAGATGTAACTTTACTTTATCGCGGAGATAGAATTTTACGTGGATTTGATGATGATATAAGAGAAAATGTTGAAAAAGCACTTTTACAAAAAGGCCTTAAAATTATAAATAATTGTTTTCCCACACAGATAATATCAAAAGAGGATAAATTGGAACTTACATTTAATAAAAGATCCTCAGTTCTTACAGAAATGGTTTTGTCTGCTATAGGTAGAAACCCAAAAGTTATAAACATTGGATTAGATAAAGTACCGTTGGATTTGACAATTTCAGGAGCGATAAAAGTTAACAAATTTCAACAAACTTCTATAAAATCAATTTATGCAATAGGTGATGTAACTGATAGGCTTAATTTAACTCCTGTAGCAATAAGAGATGCCATTGCAATTATTGAAACACTTTTTGGTATAAAGAAAAAATCACCTGATCATAAACTCGTACCTACAGCTATTTTTACTAAGCCAGAAGTTGGAACAATCGGTTTGAGCGAAAAAGAAGCTAGAGAAAATTTTGATGTTAAAATTTATAAAACCGAATTTTCAAGTCTAGGAAGTAGAATTTCAAGTAATTTGGATAAAATCTTGATGAAGTTGGTAGTCTGTAATGAAACGGATAAAATTTTAGGTTGTCATATTGTAGGGGATGGTGCAAGCGAGATGATACAAATGTTTGGTATATCAATGAAAATGGGAGTTAAGAAAAAAGATCTTGATTCTACTTGTGCTGTACATCCAACTCTTGCAGAGGAGATTGTTACTTTAAGTTAAAATACTCTCTTGAAATTTTTAAGAGGTCACAATTAAATAAAAACTACTTGAGGAAAGTATTATGCCCTAATAAAGATGATTCTGATGGCCCTTGGGGTTCAGGAAAAAAGAAGGATACAAACAATAATGGTAATAAAAGCCCCTGGGGTGGAAATTCTGGAGGTAATGGAAGTGGTTCAGGTCAAGGAGAGACAGGAATTCCTGAAATCGACCAAATTGTAAAAAAAGGTCAGGAAAGGCTAAAAGTATTAATGGGAGGAAAAGGAGGGTCTTCTGGTGGTAGTGGATCTGGTAAAGGTGGTACCCCTAATTTTGGTAAAGGTTCTATCTCATTAATTTTTGTTGGTTTAGTAGTTATATGGGCTTTTCTATCTTTTTATACTGTAAAACCAGAAGAAAAATCAATTGAACTCTTTTTTGGTGAATATTATGATACAGGTGAGTCAGGTCTTAATTTTGCTCCATGGCCATTTATTACTCATGAAGTATTAACTGTCACTAGAGAAAATACTGAAGATATTGGTGTAGGTGGAAGAGGCGGAAGACAAGATGAAGGCCTCATGCTTACAGGTGATGAGAATATAGTAGACATTGATTTTCAAGTTGTTTGGAATATATCTGATCCAGCAATGTTTTTGTTTAATTTAGCTGATCCAGCAGAAACTATTAGAGCTGTATCAGAATCTGCAATGCGAGAAGTTATTGGTAGATCAGAATTAAGTCCTATTCTTAATAGAGATAGAGCATTAATCAGTGGAGATGTTCGGGAATTAATTCAAAATATTTTAGATTCTTACAGCAGCGGTGTTAATATTGTACGTCTAAATTTTGATAAAGCTGACCCACCTGGAGAAGTAATTGATGCTTTTAGAGATGTTCAAGCAGCTGAACAAGAACGCGATACTCTTGAGAAAAAAGCCGATGCATATGAGTATCAAGCTCTTGCTCAGGCAAGAGGTGAAGCGGAGCAACTTAAGCAAGAAGCTGAAGGATATAAAGCAAGAGTTATAAATGAGGCAACTGGTGAAGCAAGTCGTTTTATTTCTATATATAATGAATATGTACAAGCTAAAGATGTAACAAGAAAAAGATTATATATAGATTCTATGGAGAGGGTTCTAGGCGATGTCGATAAAGTAATTCTAGACCAAAATACTGATACGGGACAAGGAGTTGTACCTTATTTACCTTTAAATCAACTTAGAACTGGGAGTAATAACTAATGAATAAATCTTTCATATTAATAATATTTCTTGTTCTTGCATTTATAGGGATTACTTCGTCTGTATTTGTAGTTGATGAAAGAGAAAAAGCACTAGTACTTCAGTTTGGTCAAGTTAAAAGTGTTAAAACTGATCCTGGGATTAAATTTAAAATTCCTTTAATTCAAAATGTTGTTAGATATGATGATAGGATTTTATCTTTAGATACAATGCCGTTAGAAGTAACTCCACTAGATGGTAGGAGGTTAGTAGTAGATGCTTTTGCTAGATACAGAATTGTTGATGTCGTAATGTTTAGAAAAGCAGTAGGAACAGGAGGAACTGCATCTGCTGAAGTAAGATTAGAAAGAATTTTAAATGCTGCTTTAAGAGAAGTCTTAGGTTCTGTTACTTCTAATGCAGTTACTTCTGCTGATAGGGTAGGATTAATGACAAGAATACGAGATGCGGCTATAACTGAGGCAGGAGGTTTAGGAGTTGAGATAGTTGATGTTAGAATAAAAAGAGCTGATCTTCCAACTCAAAATTTAGCTGCTACATTTCAAAGGATGCAGGCTGAAAGAGAAAGAATGGCTGCTGATGAAAGAGCAAGGGGTCGAGAAGCTGCACAAAGAGTTAGAGCGCTTGCAGATAGAAAGGCTATGGAAATAGTCTCAGAAGCCAGTAGAGACTCTGAAATTATTAGAGGTGAAGCAGATGCGGAAACTACTCGTCTCTTAGCTGATGCTTTTGGAAGAGATCCTGAATTTTATGCGTTTGTAAGGTCTTTAAAAGCCTATGAAGGATCAATGACAGGAAAGAATACTACCATAGTTTTAAATCCTGATTCAGAATTTTTTGATTATATCAAAGAAAGTGGTTCTAAATAATGGAAAAGCTTCTCTTTGCTCTAGGATCTGTAGCAGTATTTGAAGGTTTTTTTTTAGCAGTAGCTCCTGGTAGAATACCTAAAGTACTTGAAATGCTATCAAAGTTTTCAAACTCGCAGTTGTCTAGAGTCGGTCTTATTATTATGGCTGTTGGTGTTTCGATTTTAATGATTTCTGGAATATAAAAATTTAAATTTTGTGGAGCATTTGGATGATTAAATTAGTTCCTTTTAGTAATGTTTATTTTGGTATAAATATAGTAAATTTGTACAAATTTAATAATAGTATATTTTTATTTGTCATAATTTTTTTACTTAATTGTGTGCAAGTACGAGCAATTGAATTACCTAATAGTTTTGCAGATTTAGTTGAAAAATTAAGTCCTGCAGTTGTAAATATTACTACAACTGCGGTACTGCCAGAAAGAGAACAGTTCAATCCTACGGTGCCAAGGGGATCACCTTTTGAAGATTTTTTTAGGGATTTTATGGAGAGACAACCTGGTGACCAGCAACCTAAACGACAAAGAAGAGGTACTGCTTTGGGTTCTGGTTTTATAATATCTTCTGATGGGCTATTAGTAACAAACAACCATGTGATAGAAAATGCAGATGAAATAAAAATAGAAATGCTGGATGGTGAAATTTTGGAGGCCAAAGTTCTTGGTACAGATCCCAAAACTGACATAGCTCTTCTAAAAGTAGAAAGTAACTTGGAATTACCGTTTGTTAAATTCGGTAATAGTGATCAGGCTAGAGTTGGTGATTGGGTTTTGGCAATTGGTAACCCTTTAGGCCAAGGTTTTTCAGTTTCTGCTGGAATTATTTCAGCTAGAGGAAGAGATTTACAAGGACCTTACGACGATTTTATTCAAACAGATGCTGCAATTAATAGAGGTAATTCAGGTGGACCCTTATTTAATACTAATGGTGAAGTTATAGGTGTCAATACTGCTATACTTTCGCCTAATGGTGGTTCTATAGGAATTGGATTTTCTATGTCATCAGTAGTTGTCAACAAAGTTGTAGATCAATTACGAGATTTTGGTGAAACACGTCGAGGTTGGTTAGGAGTTAGAATTCAAAACCTTAATTCAGAAGTTGCTGAAGCTTTGGGTTTAGAAAATATTGATGGTGCCCTTGTTACAGATGTGCCCGATGGTCCCGCCAAGGATGCAGGTATTAAATCAGGTGATGTAATTATAGAATTTGACGGGTTTATTATTAATGATAGTAGTTCGCTGGTTAAAGTTGTTGGAGATAGTGATGTAGGTAAAGATGCAGAAGTTTTGATTTGGAGAGATGGTATTAAAATAACTATTATTGTCAAATTAGGAAGACTTGAAACGGTACAACTTGCAGATAAAAAAAGTCAAAATAGTACTAACAAAATTAATGAGTATAGTGGTATGAGTTTTACTGAATTAAATGATGAAATCAGAAAACGGTTTGATTTGCCTGAGGATACTTTTGGCGTTATAATTGTTGGCTTAAATGATAACTCACCTGCTGCTGAAAGAGGTATAAAGGTAGGAGACATCATACAAAAAGTTGATCAAGTTGACATTACAACATCAAATGAAATATTAAATTTGATCGAGGATGCTAAAAAGAGGGAAAAGTCATCAATGCTTTTTCTTATAAAAAGAGGTTTAAATGTAAGGTTTATTGCTATACCCATTGAATAATTCTAATATATGATTGTTTTAATCTAAAAATTTATAAATTTTTTTTTTAATTTTAGACTATGAGATATTGATGCCAAAAATTACATATATTACTTTTGATGGAAATAAGCATACTATTGATGTACCGATTGGTCTTACGGTCATGGAAGGTGCTAGAGATAATAATATTCCTGGTATTGAAGCTGATTGTGGTGGTGCATGTGCTTGTTCTACTTGCCATGTTTATGTTGATAAAGAATGGGTAAATAAATTACCTCCTATTGATGATATAGAAAGGGATATGTTAGACTTTGCATATGAACCAGATGAAAATTTTTCTAGATTAACTTGCCAATTAGAAGTTACTGACAAACTTGATGGACTAATTGTAAAAATGCCTGAAAAGCAAATTTAAATATATTTCCTAATTTAGGGCTTTTTTTCAGCTATATCTAGTCTGTGAAATTCATGTTTCCACTTTATTTTATCAACTATTTCGTATACTTTTTTTCTTGCCTTGAATAGTGTTGAAGATCTTGAAGTTATACTCAAAACTCTTCCTCCATTTGTAACAAGGCTATCATTCAAATATTTAGTGCCAGAATGAAATATCTCAGACCCTTTTAAATTATTTAACTCCTTGATACCCTCAATTATAAAACCAGTTTTATAATCTTCAGGATATCCACCTGAAGCCATTATAACTGTAACAGCAAAATCTTTTGCATAGTTAATCTTAATTTTATTAAAGTCATTTTGAGCACAATATATAAATGCATCTAATAATTGTGCCCCTAGTCTTATAGCAATAACTTGGCACTCTGGGTCCCCCAATCTCACATTATATTCAATAAGCTTGGGTCCTTCTTTAGTAATCATTAAGCCAGTATACAGAATACCACAAAAGGGTGTTCCCCGTTTATTCATTTCTTCTAAAGTTGGACTTACAATTTTATCTAAAACTTCTTTCTCTGTCTCTGGAGAAATATTTAAAGCAGGAGAAAAAGCACCCATACCGCCTGTATTAGGTCCAAGATCTTTATCGTATATTTTTTTATAATCTTGAGCACTTCCTAATAATTTATATTTTTTACCATTACTTACTACAAATAAACTAGCTTCTGTTCCTTCAAGAAATTCTTCAATTAATATTGTGATTTTTTTATTTTGACTATTATAGATATGGTTTATTGTCTTAATTGTCTCACTTTTATTTTTTGATATAAATACTCCCTTACCAGCTGCAAGTCCGTCAAGTTTTATTACAAATGGAGGTGTAAATTTTTCAATGAAAATTAATGCTTCTTCTTTTGAACTTGCTAAAACATAATTTGCAGTAGGTATATTCCTGATATCGCATATTGATTTTGTGAATTTCTTTGATGATTCTAAAAATGCAGCTTCTTTGGTTGGACCAAAGCTAAGTATATTATTTTGAATAAGAACATTTATTAGTCCGTTTGCCAATGGCGTTTCGGATCCAACTACAACAAAATCTATTTGATTTGATTTGCAGTATGATAATATTTCTATATTATTTAGAATATTTACATCTTTACAGATGGCCATTTCTTTTATTCCGGCATTACCTGGGATACAATGAATTTCTTCACATTTAGGATTTTGTGAGAATGCCCACACTAGAGAATGTTCCCGTCCACCACCACCAACAATAAGTATTTTCAATTTAAACCCGTTAAATTTTTATTAATAGAATCAAATTAATTAGTTAACATATAATTACTAAATATTATGGAAAATAAAAATTGGGAAATAATTTAACAAATTTAAAAGAGTTTTCTGTATCAGAAATCTCTTTATCTATTAAAAGATATATTGAGAGCGAATTTACACTAGTAAAGGTTCGAGGTGAATTAGGAAGGATATCAAAGCCATCATCTGGGCATATTTATTTTGAAATGAAAGATGATCGTTCTAACTTATCCTGTATTGTTTGGCGTAATACTTTAAAAGAAAAAAGCGAGTTTTTAGAAGAGGGATCTGAAATTATTGCCTTAGGAAAAATAACCACATTTTCAGGTCAAAGCAAATATCAACTAATTGTCCATGATGTTTTTCCATCAGGCTCAGGCGCTTTAATGGCATTATTTCAAAAGAGAAAAGAAGAATTTTTGAAAGAAGGTTTATTTGATCCACTTAAAAAAAAACCTATACCATTTTTGCCTGAGGTAATAGGTGTTATAACATCAGAGAGTGGTGCAGTATTTCATGATATTCTACATCGATTAAGGGAACGTATGCCAAGAAAAGTAATATTATGGTCTGCAGCTGTTCAAGGTAAAGAAAGTGCAGAGAGAGTAGCCGAAGCAATCATTGGATTTAATTCTATTGAGTTCCAGCATCAGAATAAAAAACCAGATTTATTAATTGTTGCTAGAGGAGGAGGTTCTTTAGAAGATTTATGGGGATTTAATGAAGAAATAGTTATTAGAGCTGTAGCGGAAAGTGAAATTCCAATAATTTCAGCTATAGGCCATGAAACTGATACTACACTAATTGATTATGTAGCTGATAAAAGAGCTCCTACGCCAACTGCAGCAGCTGAAATGGCAGTTCCTGAAAAAAAACAATTATTAGAAAAGATCAATAATATTGGCCAAAGACTTGCTCGTTATATCAATCTAAGATTTGATAGGACAAAATCTGAACTTTCTTCCATTGAAAATAAGATAAATAATGTAATATATATACTCTCTGATTTTAACCAGAGATATGATATATTGATGATAAAATTTCCTAATATACTTATTAGTTATTTACAAAAGAAAAGAGAAAATTTATTGAGGTTAAATTTATCAAATATTGATAAAAAAAACTTCTTAAAAGATATTTTGGTTAGAAAGGATAATTTAGTTGAGATAGATAAAACCATAAAACATTTTGTTACTAATGCTTTAGCTAGAAAAAAAAATGACTTAGCAAATCTGTGTCAAATGCATAAAACATTAAGCTATAGAAGAACACTAGCAAGAGGTTATTCAATTGTAAGGGACAAAAAAATGAATTTGGTTACAAATAAAACCTCTGCTATTAAAGCTCAAGAATTAAAGATTGAATTTAATGATGATATGCTTGATGTAAAAATAAAAATTATTGATTAAAATTTAAAATTTTTAATTTTAACCCGAAAATCTAATATTTTTAAAAATTAGGAAATAGGAAACTGAATGAAATTTTTTGGGAAATTAAAGGAAAAGTTATTTTCTACCTCTTCAAAAATAAGAGATGGATTAGAAGGGATTATTGATAAACAAAAAGATGAAAATGTAGGTGAAAAACAAAATATTCTAGATAAAAATTTATCAGAAAATAAAAATGATAATTTTGATAAGGAGAAAATAACAACACAAAAAGGAGATGAAGAAAATAGAATAACAATTGATAGTTTTAAAAATCAGAAATCTATTAATGATAAAAATAAAAAGCCTCATGAAACTTTTGAGCAAAAACAAAAAACTACATTAAGTAAAAAAACTGGTTTGTTTAGTAAAATTCTAAAAACTGTAGAGAAGGTTACCAAAAAAAGAAAACTAGATAATAATATGTTAAATGAAATTGAAGATCTCTTAATTTCATCAGATATTGGAGTATCTACTTCTTCATTTATCGTTGAAAAAATAAAAAAAGAAAATTTTTCAAAAGAATTAAATATTACCCAATTAAAACAATTAATTAGTGATGAAATTTATGAAATAATGAATATTTCAAAAACTATTCCTAAAATTAAAGAGGGTCAGTTAAACATTTGGCTTTTTGTAGGAGTTAATGGTTCAGGAAAAACTACAACTATTGGAAAAATTGCAAAGCAAGAAAAAGAAAATGGAAAAAAAGTAATTCTTGCAGCTGCTGATACATTTAGAGCAGCGGCTGTTGACCAACTCTCAATTTGGAGTGATCGTTCTGGGATACCTATGATCAAGGGCGAAGAAAAAAGTGATCCTGCTTCAGTTGTTTATAAAGCAATAGAAGAAGCTAAAAAAGAAGATTATGACCTTCTTTTAATTGATACAGCTGGAAGACTTCAAAATAAGATTGATTTAATGCAAGAATTGGAAAAAATAATAAGAGTTATAAAGAAACAAGATCCATCTGCCCCTCACAACTGTATTATAGTTTTAGACGCTACTTCTGGTCAAAACGTTAATTCGCAAGTGGAAACATTTTTACAATCTGCAGGTTTAACGGGAATAATTATGACAAAATTGGATGGAACTGCAAGAGGTGGTGTTTTAGTTGCTGTAACCAATAAGTTTAATTTACCCATATATAGGATTGGTTTAGGAGAAAAAATTGATGATTTAGAAATTTTTGATCCTAAACTCTTTTCAAGAGTTATTGTTGGTTTGGATAATTCTACTATATAATAATTCAACAATTTATCTATTCAAAATAATAAATAATATGATTTTATAAAGGAGATATGGATAGTGAGTGAAAATAATAAAGAAAGACCATTTTCAAAGTTAGTTTTAGAAATGGGTCCTTTAATTATATTTTTTGTGTGTTATTACAAAGCGCCAATACCTGAAAATATAGTAAATGATTTGGATGCAGCTAATCTTTTTAAGATTATATTTGCTACTAAAATTTTTGTTCCTACAATATTAATTGCTTTATTTATTGGCTGGCTTCAAACTAAAAAAATTGCAAAAATGCCATTAATTACGGCAATTTTAGTTGTTATATTTGGTGGATTAACAATTTGGTTGAATAATCCTATTTTTATCAAAATGAAACCGACACTTATTTATTTAATATTTGCATTAGTCTTGGGGTATGGGTTATTAAAGAAAAAAAGTTATTTGAAAATTTTAATGGGTTCTTCCATTCCAATGAGTGAAGAAGGCTGGTTACTTTTGAGTAAAAGATTCGTAGTTTTTTTTATTTTAATAGCCTTGTTAAATGAAATTATTTGGAGATTTTTCTCACAAGATTTTTGGGTCAATTTTAAAACTTTTGGGTTACCGATACTTTTGATTTTATTTATGGCCTTGCAGTTTAATTTATTTAGCAAATATTCAAATAAATTAAATAAAGATTCAGAATAATAATTTTTCTAATTAAAAAAGTTATTAAATTTAATTTTTAAAATTTCTTTAGTTATTGGACCAGCATGACGAAATAACACATTACCATTTTGATCAATTACAAAAGTTTCAGGAACACCATAAACCCCCCACTCTATTGCATTTCTTCCAGATTTGTCAGATCCAATTTTTATGAAAGGATTTCCGTATTCATTCAGAAAATTAAGTGCTGAAATCTCATTATCTTTATAATTTATTCCAAAAAGTTCTATATTTTTCGATCTTGATAATTTTTCTAGTTGAGGGTGTTCAGCTCTGCAAGGTGGACACCAACTTGCCCAAAAATTAATTAATCTAATTTTATTTTGTTTAATTGGTATTAAGTCTGTTTCATCTATTTTTTTGTAGCTTCCAAATTCTTCCAAAAATAGTGGTGGGGGTGGTTTACCAACCAAAACTGATGGTAAATTATCCCTATCATAATTCTGTAATGCAATAAACGCTAACAGTATTAATAAAAAAAATATTATTAAAGGAAGAATTCTAAATAGATGGGCTTTATTTTGAATCATTGAGGTTGTCATTTGTTAATTTATCAAGATTTTTTTTTACTCTTTTTGAATCTAAATAAGTTGTAATAATCAAAATTAATATAAGAGAAAAGGTTCCCAAATATGAAATTAGAATTTCAAAAGAATACTTTCCAAAATCTATCATTATAAATCACCCTTACTTAATAAAATATTTAGACGCCTTTTTTGTATTTCAGTTTTTATTTTGACTAACAACAAAGTAAGAAACAAAAATACAAACCCCACCATACATAAAATAAGAGGAAAATAAAAAGCATTATCAATATTTTCTTTTTTATCTAAAGATAGTGATGCTCCTTGGTGAAGACCTTGATCCCAAAAGAAAACTGCATATCTAGACAACAATGCAAAAATAGAGCCTATAATACAGAGCCAAGATGATAAGTCGCCTATTTTATCATTAAATTTCATTGTCTGCCAAATAGATAAATATCCAAGATAAAACATTAACAAAATAGAAAAGGAAGTCAGTCTTGGATCCCATGCCCAATATGTTCCCCAAATTGGTTTACCCCAAATTGCTCCTGTCAATATGGCTGATAACGTCATAATAAATCCAATAGGAGCTGCTGATTTAGCAGCAATTAAACTTACATGGTGTCTTCTAATTAGCCAAATAATTGAAGTTACAAACATCATGAAATATATATTGATTGCAAGAAATGCAGTAGGTACATGTATGAAAATAATTTTAACTGAAGATCCTTGTCTGTAATCTTCAGGTGTAAAATACAAACCCCATGTTATTCCAGTCGATAAAGTAATAACTGTTAAAATCGTAAAAAAGGGAGTGATTTTATTTACAACCCTTAAAAAATTATTTGGATTTGAAAATTCCCATATTTTTTTTAATTTAATCATTTGCAAGTCTCAAGAGTAGTGAACTTTAATTATTATTGAAGTAATAAAAGGCGTAATTGCTAAGCATATCAGGGATATAGCAAGAAGAATTAAATGTGCCATAATGTCATGGATTGAATTAGTTATCAAAATTGATATTTTCATACCAAATATCATAATAGGTAAAAAAGTAGGAAGTATAAAAATTGACAATAGTAAATTCCCTCCTTTTTCTCCTAAAGTTAAAGCAGCGCCTATTGTTGAAATAAAACTTAGCGCAGGCGTGGATATAAACATTACCAGCGATATTAATATAGATTGTTTAAAAGTAAGACCTAATGGAGTACAAATTATAGGTATTAAAATTATAATAGGTAAATTAGTAGTTATCCAATGCGTGAATGCTTTTAAAAAAATAATTGTTTCTAAAGAAGCTGCAGATAACATGTAAAGATCAAGTGTTCCATCTTCAAAGTCATCTTGAAACATTGCTTTTATCGATAATAAAGACGAAAGAGCAATAGCTATCCAAATTATGGCTAAAGCTGTATTTTCCGAACTTTCTCCAATTTGCCCAAATCCAATACCTACAGTTAAAATTAAAATTATAAAAAAACTAGTTGAAAGTAATATACTTTTATTTGCCAAAGCAAAAAGCATTTCATATTTAAAAATGTGATAATTTAATTTCATAATATTAAAAGAAAGGATCTTTTTCTAGGTTTATTGGAGATTCCAAAGTCATAATTATATCTTGATCAGGTTTTAAAATAAATGCTTCGTGTGATGCAATCATGGCTACACCACCTTTTTTTTGATGCAATTGTAAATGTTTTCTTAAAATTTCAATATTTTCAATATCCAATGAATTTGTTGGCTCATCTAAAAGCCAAATTTTCTTATCATCTATAGTTAATCTAGACAATCCTATTCTTCTCTTTTGTCCTTCAGAACACTCATAAATCTTTCTGTCTAAAATTTTTTTTAAATTAAAAGAGTCTAAGTCAAGGTTATATTTTTTTTGAGATAACCCTTCCCAGAAATCAATTTGTTGTTTAACTGTAAGATAATTTTTTAGGGTATTATTATGTCCTAAATAAAAAAAATTATTATAAATTTCATCTAGCTTATTTGTAATATTTATTTTATTTAAAGTTATTTTTCCTGTCTGAACTTTTATAAAGCCTGCCAATAATCTAAGCAAAGTTGATTTACCTGAACCGTTAGGTCCTTTAATAAAGCATAATTCCCCAGATTTAATTTTAAAACTAAGTTTGGAAAAAATCAATTTCCCTTCTCTTTTACAAGATAAAGAAGATCCTATTAAAAACATCTTCTAATTTTTATAGTTATAAAGCACAGATTTTTCATATAATCTTTTCATCACATTTGTTTAATTTGAATTAATAATTTTTTTCAAGAGGTAATTAATTTTCTTTCATTTTAAAATTGAGTATTTATTTTGTTTATATTAAGAATTTATAAATAAATTATTATATAAATTAATATTTTATTTTTAAATCAAAATTTAAGATCAGGTTTTTCACTTGAAAGCATATGTTGGTAATTATAAAAAAAATTAACTTAATTTTTTATTAATAGGAAAAAAAAAATGAGTTTATATAAGGCTTATCTTAATGAAATAAAAGATAGAAAAAAAAATGGATTAAGTGCCAAACCTATTGATAGTGGAGATCTTACAAAAGAAATTGTTTTTCAAATAAAAGATAAAAAAAATCCAGAAAGAAATAATTCAGTTAATTTCTTAATTTATAATACATTACCAGGAACAACTCCATCAGCAAAAGTTAAAGCCGATTTTCTAAAAGAAATTATAATTGGCGAAGTAATTTTAGAAGAAATTACACCAGCATTTGCACTTGAATTATTATCGCATATGAAGGGAGGTCCTTCTATTGATGTACTTTTAGATCTCTCACTTGGTGATAACAAATTAATTGCCAAAAAAGCTGCTGAAATTTTAAAGTCGCAAGTTTTTCTTTATAAGCATGATACTGATAGATTGGTTAAATCCTATCAAAGCGGTAATGAAATTGCTAAGGAAGTATTACAAAGTTATTCAAAAGCTGAATTTTTTACAAAAAGAAGTAATATACAAGAAGAAATAAAAATTGTGACATATGTTGCCGCAGAAGGGGATATTTCAACCGATTTACTTTCACCTGGTAACCACGCTCATTCTAGATCTGACCGAGAATTGCATGGTAATTGTTTTATTTCAAAAACTGCTCAAAAAGAAATCACTGAATTAAAAGAGCTCCATCCTGATAAAAGAATAATGTTAGTTGCAGAAAAAGGAACAATGGGAGTAGGTTCTTCAAGGATGTCCGGAATAAATAATGTAGCTCTTTGGACTGGAAAAAAATCTAGCCCATACATACCTTTCATAAATTTTTTTCCAATTGTTGCTGGAACAAACGGTATTTCACCAATATTTATGACTACGGTAGGAGTTACAGGTGGGATAGGAATTGATTTAAAAAATTGGGCTAAAAAACGTGACGAAGATGGAAATATTATTCTCAATAACGATGGTGAACCAATTCTTGAGCAAATTTATAGTGTAGATACTGGAACAATCCTTATTATTAATACAAAGAAGAAAAAACTTTATACTCAAGAAGGACAAGAACTTATTGATATATCTTCATCGTTTACACCGCAGAAAATGGAATTTATTAAAGCTGGAAGTTCATATTCTATAGTATTTGGAAAAAAATTACAGAGCTTTGCTTCTAATATCTTAAGTATAAATACTGAGCCTATTTTTGCTCAACCAAAAGAAGTAGTAGACAATGGGAGTGGTTTAACTGCTGTTGAAAAAATATTCAATAATAATGCTATAGATATACCTAAGGATACTTTTTTTCTCAGTGGGTCAGATGTAAGGGTTAAAGTTAATATTATTGGTTCTCAGGATACTACTGGTCTAATGACTTCTCAAGAACTTGAGGCTATGGCTGCTACCACAATATCAGATTCTGTTGATGGTGCTTATCAATCTGGTTGTCATACTGCGTCTGTTTGGGATCTTAGAGCTCAGTATAATATTCCAAAACTCATGAAATTTATGAATGATTTTGGTCTTATCACTGGTAGAGACCCAAAAGGTAAATACCATCCTATGACAGATGTTATTCATAAAGTACTAAATGACATTACAGTTGATGATTGGTCAATAATTATTGGTGGAGACTCTCATACTAGGATGTCAAAAGGAGTTGCTTTTGGAGCAGATTCTGGAACTGTTGCTTTAGCATTGGCTACTGGTGAGGTGTCAATGGCCATTCCTGAAACAGTAAAAGTGATTTTTAAAGGGAAGTTAAAAAGTCATATCGATTTTCGAGATGTGGTTCATTCTACCCAAGCACAAATGCTAGACCAATTTGGGGAAAATGTTTTTCAAGGAAGAGTAATAGAAGTACATATTGGAACTTTACTTTCAGATCAAGCTTTCACGTTTACTGACTGGACAGCTGAAATGAAGGCTAAAGCCTCTATATGTATATCAAATAATGAAACCTTAATTCAATCTCTTGAAATTTCAAAAAAACGTATTGAATTGATGATTAAAAAGGGAATGGACAATGAAAAAAAGATACTTTTGAAATTAATTCAAATAGCTGAAAAAAGAATTCATGAATTAAAAACTGGTGAAAAACCTGCCCTTTTTCCCGATCAAGACGCAAAATATTATGCAGAAGTTGTTGTTAATTTAGATATTATTGACGAGCCAATGATAGCTGATCCTGATGTTAATAATATCGATATATCCAAAAGGTATACCCATGATACAATACGTCCAATTTCTTATTATAAGGCAAATAAAAAGGTAGATTTAGGTTTTGTTGGTTCTTGTATGGTTCATAAAGGAGACATAAAAATAGTAGCTAAAATGCTTAAAAATATTGAGGATAGATCAGGAATAGTTCAGTTTAATGCTCCTTTAATTGTAGCAGCACCGACTTATAATATTATTGACGAATTAAAAGATGATGGTGATTGGGAAGTTCTTCAGAAATATTCTGGATTTGAATTCAATGATCAGAATCCTAAAAATACTGCCAGAATAAATTATGAAAATATTTTATATTTAGAAAGGCCAGGTTGTAATCTTTGTATGGGTAATCAAGAAAAAGCAGCTAAAGGTGATACTGTTTTAGCTACATCTACTAGATTATTCAAAGGAAGAGTAGTAGAGGATTCTGAAGATAAAAAAGGTGAATCTCTTTTGGCTTCTACACCAGTGGTAGTTTTATCTGCTATTTTGGGGAGAACTCCAACGCTAGAAGAATATAAATTTGCTGTAAAAGGAATTAACCTTACGAAATTTATACCTTTAAATGAAGATAAAAGCACTGGATCATCCATACACTTCTAAAATAAATATAATATGATTAGTACATCTGGATAATTTCTTTTTAAAAATTTAAACCCATTAGAAAATTTATTTAGCAAAACTAATTTTTGAATTTATTTAATAGATTTAATAAGCTATATGATGAATTTGTAATAAAATGTTTTAATTATTAAAATCTTTAGTAGTAATTGATCTTTATATATGTTGAGATCTATTTATTATTTTTTTGTTTTTTATTATAAAAAAGATGACCAGTAATCGAGATTTAAAAATTAGTAAATTTAAAAATTTGAATTATTCTTAAAGAAAAAATGCAATATCTTCAAAAACAATTTACTGAAATTAACTGGCTGATTTTTTATTTTATAATTGTAGTCAGTTGGGTTTTCGTATTTTTCATGATTCTGGCATCTGATAGTACAGAAGGTATTGATAACTTCTATGGATCAGATTTTCTAGCGACCTTGTGTCAACCAATATACAAAATCAGTGATTGGCCTTATGCATTTCTTATGTGGTCAATAATGGGTATTGCAATGATGGTTCCTACAATACAGCCTACATTAAAAACTTATGATGATCTTAGTGAATTGAATAATGCTTCAAATCTTGGATTTTTATCAATTTTAACTGGTTTTATAGTAATTTGGGTTATTTTTTCAGTTGTAGCTTCATTGATACAAATTTATTTTACTCAAATAAGTTTAATCAGAGCTGACGGTATCTTTATAAGTTTTATACCTTCGGTTACTCTACTTATATTAACAGCATTATATCAATTTTCTAATCTTAAAAAAGCATGTTTGCATCGATGTCGCCATCCACTTTTATTTTTTTTAAATGATTGGAATGGAAGTTTTAAAGCTTCTTTTTTTATTGGTTTAAAGGTTGGAGTTTATTGTTTAGGTTGTTGTTGGTTGCTTATGATGCTTGCTTTTGTAGGGGGAGTTATGAACTTGGGTTTTATGGCATTAGCAACGTTAGTAATGATAGCCGAAAAATTACCAGATTATGGACGTTACGTAACTTTGCCATTATCTGTTTTACTTTTGATTTCTGGATCAATAGTTGTTATATCGAATTTAATTTAGAAGGAAGTAGTAAATGAAGCCAGCATTAACAGCATTTTTAAAAAAGTGGAAAATAAAAGGAGAACTTATATTAAATTGTAATTGCACCGTTTTTTGTCCTTGTGTTGTTAGCTTAGGCAAACATCCACCAACGGAAGGTTTTTGCCAAGCTTGGGCTGGTATAAGAATAGATGATGGCTTTTACGATAAATACAGCTTATCGGGAATTAATGTTGCTATGATGTTGGAAATTCCTGGTAGAATGGCTAGAGGTAATTGGAAGGCAGCTGTATTTATTGATGAAAATGCAAGTACAGAAGCTTATGATGGATTAGTTAAAATCTTAAGCGGGCAGGCAAGAGGAACTACAGGGCTTTTTACTAAATTAGTAAGTGAAATTCTTGGAGTGGAAAGTGCAGCTATTTCCTATACTACTGAAGGTAAAACAAGACATCTTACTGTAGGTAATAAGATTCAAGGTTCAATTACTCCTATTGTTGGGAATGACCCCAATGAAGAGGTAATGGTAAAAAACACAAGATACTGGATGGGCTCTGACATAACAGTATCTGCAGCAGACAAAGGAAGAGTAAGAGCATATGGAAGAATATGGGATTTTAAAGGATTAAGTTCAGAAATTTGTCAAATTGATTGGCACGGTCCTAATTAAAATATTTTTAGAATGAAAAAATTAAAGGGAGGAAAGAAAATTGGATGAAAAAGAAATTTATGAATTAGGAGATAAACCACAATTAGGTGTTGTTCCAAAAAAAATGCATGCTTTTTTAGTAAGACAAGATAGATTTGGTAATCCGAAAGATGCTTGGCAGAGGGAAATAATAGATGTTCCAAGTCTTGGCCCGAAGGATGTTTTAGTTTATGTTATGGCGACTGGAATAAATTATAATAATGTATGGGCTGCATTAGGTTACCCTATCGATGTTATAGCTATAAGACAAAAAAAGGGGGAACCTGAAAATTTTCATGCTGGAGGTTCGGATGCTTCAGGAATTGTTTGGGCAGTTGGAAGTGAAGTTAACGATGTAAAAGTTGGTGAAGAGGTTGTTATACACTCTGGGACTTGGGCTCCAGATGACCCTTGGGTTCTTGCTGGAAAGGATCCAATGTTGGCTCCTAGTGTTAAGGTATGGGGTTATGAGACAAATTATGGATCATACTGTCAGTTTGCTAAAGCACAATCGCATCAAATATTAAAAAAACCTAAACATCTTACTTGGGAAGAGTCCGCTTGCTACATGCTATGTGCATCTACTGCTTATCGTCAGTTGATGGGATGGACTGGTAACACTGTAGAAAAAGACGATGTTGTACTAGTCTGGGGTGCTGCAGGTGGGTTGGGTGCTTTAGCTCTTCAAATTGTAGCAGCTTTAGGAGGTAAGCCTGTCGCTGTTATCTCAAGTGAAGACAAAAGACAGTTTTGTTTAGATAAAGGAGCTATTGGTGTTATTAATCGAAATGATTTTAATCACTGGGGTGTCTTACCAGATACAGACGCTCCTGAGTTTAAAGATTGGGTTTCAGGTGCTAGGGCTTTTGGAAAAGCTATCTGGGATATTATAGGAGAACGTAAAAGCCCTAGAATAGTTTTTGAACATCCAGGAGAAGCCACTTTACCTACTTCTTGTTATGTTTGTGATCTAGGTGGAATGGTAGTTATTTGTGCAGGTACTTCAGGTTATAATGTTTCTTTAGATCTTAGATATCATTGGATGCAGCAAAAAAGACTTCAAGGATCCCATGTAGCTAACGATGAACAATCTAGATCAGTAAATGAATTAGTAATAGCAAAAAAAGTAGATCCATGCTTATCTGAAACCTATAGTTTTGATCAAATAGGGCATGCACACCAGTTAATGCATGATAATAAACATCCGCATGGAAATATGGCTTGTCTGGTAAATTCTTTAACTAAAGGACAAGGAAGTACATAATGATGTATTTAATTACCTATATAGGCTCAATTTACATTACTCTTTTGTGAAAGATTATTTGTTTTGAATAAACTAGATGTTGATTTTGTAAGAAAACAATTTCCCAGTTTTCAGTTTAAGGAAGTTGCTGGTAATGGATTTTTTGAAAATGCAGGCGGTAGTTTTATGTCTAAACAAGTAATTAATAGACTTAATAGATTCCATAATCAGAGAAGAGTCCAACCTTATTGGGTGTTTAATTCATCTAAGTTGGCTGGGGATGAAATGGATGAGTCTAGATCAAGACTTGCTGCATTGTTAAATATACCACCGATTAGCTTACATTTTGGTGCTTCTACTAGCCAAAATACATATGTTTTAGCTAATGCTTTTAGAGATCTTAAGTCAGATAGAAAAGTTATCATAGTTACTAATCAGGATCATGAAGCGAATACTGGTGTTTGGCGAAGATTGCAAAATTATGGTTATATAATAAAAGAATGGAAGGTTAGAAAAAATACTGGTTCCTTAGACATTAATGATCTGAAAAAAATATTAGATGAAGATGTTTGTCTTATAACATTTCCCCATTGTTCTAACATCATTGGGGAGATAAATCCTGTAAAGGAAATATGTGAATTATCAAAAAAAAATGGATCTTATACCTGTGTGGATGGTGTTAGTTATGTTCCTCACTCATTTCCAAATATTAAAAAATTGGGTTGTGATATTTATATGTTTTCTTCTTACAAGACTTATGGTCCACATCTTGGCATAATGTATGTTGATGAAAGTTTAAATAGGCTACTACCTTTCCAGGGTCATTATTTTAATGCAGCAGACTTAACTAAAACTCTAACACCAGCCGGACCGGATCATGCACAAATAGCTTCAGTTGCTGGAATAGTTGATTACATTGAGGTAATTGATAAACACCACTTTAAAGATAGCGAACATGTGGATACTTTTTTAAAAGCAGAAAGAATTGGTAAATTACAGCGTGAGGCCGAAAGTGAAATACTACTGCCTCTTTTAAATTTTTTAAAAAACAAAAAAGGAATTAAAATTTTAGGTGATATGGATCTTTCTATAGAGAATAAAGTTCCAACTATTTCAATTGATATAAATGGTAAAGTAGAAAAAGTTGTTGAGAAATTAAATCAAAAAGGATTAATGGCTGGTTCAGGTGATTTTTATGCTGTTCGACTACTTGAGGCGTTAGGTATTGAATTACCTGCAGGTGTGCTTAGATTAAGTTTTGTCCATTATACTTCATCCGAAGAAGTATTTTCATTAATAGAAGAATTAGATCAAATTTTATAATATCTCATTTATATTTAAAATCAAAGTAATGCAAAATGTTGAATTTCATATTAATTAAAATACTAAATAAATCACAAATTTAAGATTTTATGAATAATAAATGAGTACCCAAAAAATTGCAGTAATTGGATCAGGTGTTTCTGGGTTAGGTTCGGCTTTAATTCTTAGTGAAAACCATAAAGTTTATCTTTTTGAAAAAAACAATAAATTTGGAGGACATTCTAATACAATAACAATTAATAAAGAAGAAAAACAATTTATAGTTGATACAGGCTTTATTGTTTATAATGATAATAATTATCCAAACTTTTCCAAATTATTAACACATTTAAAAATTAGATCTAAGTGGTCTGATATGTCACTTGGTTTTTCATTTAATAATAAGAATTTTGAATATGCCTGTGATAGTTTGAATAAACTTTTTGCACAACGCAAAAACTTTTTAAATTATAATTATATCCATTCTCTACTACAACTTTTAAGATTTAACAAAGATGCACCTGGACAACTTCGCAGAGGAGAGTTGGAAGGATTAAACCTTGAAGAATTTCTTATAAAATTTAATTATAGTAAGTTTTTTACTGAGCATCTAATTTTACCAATGGCTGGAGCTATTTGGTCTACAAGTCTGAATGATATTTTAGATTTTCCTGCGGATAGATTTGTAAGTTTTTTTATTAACCATGATTTGATGAGTGGGTTAAAACCTGCACAAAAATGGAGAACTATTGAGAATGGTTCCGAACTGTATGTCAAAAAAATAATTTCTAATAAAAAAATAAAATCCAAAATGAATTCTAATGTTGTGAAAGTGGATAGGAATGATAAAAAATGCTTAGTATATTTTGCTGATGGTCAAAAAAAAGAGTTTGATCATGTAGTATTTGCTATATCTCCAACAATAATTAGAAATATTCTAAGTAATAAAACAATAACTGAGATCAAAATTTTATCAAAATTTAAGGTTTCAAAAAACAAAGCTGTACTTCATTCTGATATTAAATTAATGCCGAAATTAAAAAAAGTTTGGTCAAGCTGGAATTTTGTTCATAGTAGTTTAAGTGATATGAGGAAAGATCCTCCTGGTATTATTTACTGGATGAACAGACTTCAAAGCATTGATAATAACTACCCTTTTTTTGTATCATTAAATCCAAAAGATAATATTGATTACAAAAAAATATATTATGAAACCAATTATCATCATCCTCAGTT
>JBJLFR010000022.1:0-74037 GCA_045565285.1 Paracoccaceae bacterium | reverse complement strand
TGAATAATTAAAATACTGTAGGTTAGAAATTTGAAAACTAAGCAAATTTTAAAAGCAAATGAAATTTGGATCTTAAATTATAAAAGATTAAGTTTGGAGCAGAAACTTTATAAGCTATTTGTGAAGTATGATATTAAGTATCCTAAAATAGGTTTTTATGCAAATTGCGGATCTGGTAAAGTTTTAAATTCTGAAAGTAGGAATTTAATATTCATAAATGTAAATTTATTGAAACAATTATAATTTTTGTAAAAGAGATTCATAAAATTGGGGCTATTCGTAATTTTTCATCAGGCACAGATATAATTACTATTAACATTAGAACAGATTACGAAATCTTTAAAATTTTAGGTTTTGAACCTAATTTAATTGAAGATCAATCATGTAAGCTAATTTCAATTGACTCCAAAAGTGCATATTTTTTTAAAAAAGATAATCTTGGTTATTTTATTTTACCCCAAAGTTATTGTGATTATTTTCTTCAACTAATTAATAGGTTCTCAAATAATCTAAATTTATCTTCAACTTCTGAAATAGATTTAGAAAATTATTATGATTTTTTAATTAAAAGAAATTCCTAATTTTTCTAACTGATTTTTTGACTCATCAAGCGATTTCCACACCAAAATAATTAATTCATCAATTTCTCTTTTATTTATAATGAGGGGAGGTGATATTATCATTTTATCACCTACTGCACGCATAATTAGCCCATTTTTTAAAGAAATTTCTCTTGTTATCATGCCGGCTTTACCTTCAGGCAGTTGAAAAGGTGATCGATTTGATTTATCAGGGGTAAGCTCTAATGCCCCCATCATACCCTTTATTCTAGCTTCACCAATTAGGGGATGGTCATTTAATAGAAGCCATTTTTCTTTAAGATATTTCGATGTATTTTTTCGAACTTTTTCTATTATTTTTTCTTCCTCCAATATTCTTATATTTTCTAATGCAACTGCTGCAGCTACTGGATGTGCGGAATAGGTATATCCGTGGTTAAATTCACCACCATCTTGTTCTAAGGTTTCTTTAATTTTATCAGAAACAATCGATCCTCCAATTGGTTGGTAGCCAGATGACAGACCTTTTGCAATTGTCATAATATCAGGTCTGATCTTCAGATTTTCACATCCAAACCAAAAACCTAACCTACCAAAACCACAAATTACTTCATCTGCTATAAGTAATATATCATGCTCTTGGCATATACGTTGAATTTCAGGCCAATATGAATGAGGTGGAATTATAACACCTCCAGCACCTTGAATAGGCTCTCCAATAAATGCAGCAACGTTTTCTGAACCTAATTTATTTATTTTTTGTTCTAATTCTAATGCTCTTTTCTTCCCAAAAACTTCAGGATCTTGATTGCCTCCTTCGCCGTACCAATAAGGCTGGTTTATATGTTCTATATAAGGTATTGGTAATCCACCCTGAGAATGCATTGTAGACATTCCACCTAGACTTCCCGCTCCCATAGATGAACCATGATAAGCGTTTTTTCTAGATATAATTATTTTTTTGGTTGGCTTTCCTAAACTTGCCCAATAGTGTCTAACTATTCTAATGTTAGTTTCATTTGCTTCAGATCCAGAACTACTAAAAAAAATTGCACTCAAATCTTTGGGAGCTAAGGAAGCAATTTTTGCAGAAAGCTCTATTGCAGGAGGATGACTTGATTGGAAAAAAGTATTATAATAGGGTAATTCTTCCATTTGTTTTTTTGCTGCTAAGGCTAATTCTTTTCTTCCATAGCCAATATTTACACACCAAAGGCCAGACATAGCGTCTAAAAATCTATTCCCATCATTATCATAAATAAAAACGCCATCAGCGCGAGTTATTATTCTTGGTTTTTGTGATTTCAACTCTTTATGATCCGTAAATGGGTGCAAATGATGTTCAAGATCAAGTCGTTGCAAAACGGAAGTTGGTTTATTATTAATTTTTGAGTTAATTACATTCATGATAAAAAAATATTATTATATAATGTGGTACCGAGGGTAGGGATTGAACCTACGACCAAGAGTTCCACAAACTCCTGCTCTACCACTGAGCTACCTCGGCACAAAAAAAAAATACAAAAAAAAATAAATAATTACAAGTGATCTATAGAATAAAAAAGTTTTAAGAGATAATTAATCAATTTTTTTGATATATTAAAAATTTAGCTTTTATTGGAAATATATTTTTGCTATTCAATAAAAGTGAGTTCTGGCCTCCCAGTTAAGAAATATCCTAGTGGCCTTACATTCTCGAAAGGGAACTGGCTCTGTTTAGGACCGTGGTCCATAATATACCGGTGCCCACCTGGTAAAACAGGCTCTCGAGGATTATTTTTAACGCTTGTGTTGGATCTCACATAAAATTATTGAAAATTCTTGCGGGTTAATCTGATCTCTTTATCTATAGCGGAAAAAAAAAACAAATTAAGAAAAACTTTAAAAAATGAAAGGAAAAGAACGTTTCTTAAATATGGAGTTTTTTTTTCCAAAATTATATCTAATCATTTTAACAATTGGTTTGAAAATCAAAAAAATATCAAAAATTTGGCATTTTATTATCCTATTAATACAGAAGTTGATCCTTTCCCTATTTTACGTTTATTAAAAAAAAGATCTTTGAATTATTGTTTGCCTGTTGTTCAAAATTCAAATTCACCACTTACTTTCAGAGAATGGAGAGATGATACTAAATTAATTAAATCTTATTTTGGAGCTAAAATACCAATTGAAGGAAACTCATTAATTCCAGATATGATTTTAATTCCATTATTAGGATATGATGATTATGGTTCGAGGTTAGGATACGGAGGAGGCTTTTATGATAGAACAATTTTTAACTTAAAGAAAAATCCTGAAAAAAAAATATTCACCTTAGGTTTAGCCTTTAGTTGTCAAAAATATTTTGGAAAACTACCTACAGAAAAAAATGATGAAAAAATTGACTCTGTTCTAACGGAAGAAGGTTTTCAATTCTTTGATAATATTAACTAAACTTAATTAGTTGTATAAATATTTTCCAAGCTTTATAAAAGATTATGCGATTATTATTTTTAGGAGATATTGTTGGTAAGGCTGCTAGGATTTCAATAGCTGAAAATTTAGGGAATATCAAAAAACAATTATCTCTAGATTTTGTTTTAGTAAATGCTGAAAATGCTACATCAGGATTGGGTCTTTCTGTTCCTCATGCAAAATTACTTTTTGAAGCTGGTGTAAATTGTATTTCCCTAGGAGACCATGCTTTTGATCAAAATGAAATGATGAATTTTGCAGAAAGAGAAAATAGGATAATAAGACCAATTAATTATGCTAAATCTGCGCCTGGATCAGGTTTTAGATTGTTCAATTTAGAGGGTAAGAAAATTTTAATTCTTCAAGTGTTAGGTCAAGTATTTATGAAAAAACCATTTTCAGATCCTTTCGAAGCAATTGAATCATACTTAAGAAAATTTAGTTTAAAAGCTAATGTAGATGCAATAATTATAGATTTTCATGCAGAAGCTACTTCTGAAAAAAATGCACTAGCATTAAATTTTGATGGGAGAGTTTCGGTTATTGCTGGTACACATACTCATATTCCTACATCAGATACGCGTATTTTACCCAATGGAACTGCTTATCAAACAGATTTAGGTATGTGTGGAGATTATCAAAGTGTTATAGGTATGGAAAAAACAGAACCTATTAGAAGGTTTATTACAGGTATGACAAAAGAAAGATTTCGACCAGCTGATGGGGAACCGACATTATCAGGTATAGTTGTTGATATCAATAATGAGGGATTAGCAAATAAAATATTACCATTTAGGTACAAAGGATTGTTAAACCAAAGTGGGATGGAATAAGACAAATAAATGATCATATTTGAAAATTTTGAAGTAATTTTTTCTTTAATTTTAATTGTTATAATGATTGTATTTTTTGTTACCGAAATAATACCTATTGAGGTTACAGCTTTAAGTACAGCTGTCCTTATGGTCATATTGGGAATTCTTCCTAGCAACGAATTTTTAAATATTCTTTCAAATCCTGCCCCATGGACAATTATTTGTATGTTTGTCCTATCAGGAGCTTTAGTAAGGACAGGTGTATTGGATAAGGTTGGTGATTTTATTTCGTCTAATACTAAACAAAGTCCTTTATTAGTAATTATATTACTAATAGCTATAACTGTTATATCTTCTGCTTTTATAAATAATACTCCAGTTGTTTTAGTTTTAATCCCTATAGTTTTAAAATTCGCTAATGAAATGAAAATTTCTGCTTCAAAACTTTTAATTCCTTTATCTTATTTGGCGATTATGGGAGGTATGCTTACATTGATAGGAACCTCTACAAATTTATTAATAGATGGTGTAGCACAATCCTATAATTTAGAACCATTTGGTATGTTTGAAATTACTCCAATAGCAGCTATCCTAGCTGTAATTGGTATAATTTATTTGTTTTTATTTTCATCATTTCTCCTTCCTGAAAGAAGTTCTATGAGTGATATTTTATCTGGGAGAGATAGTATGAGTTTTTTGACAGAAGTTGTAATTCCAAGGGGGTCTCCACTAATTGATAAAATTTCTACCGATACAAATATTTTTAATAGAGATGGTATGAGAGTTATTAATATTTTAAGAAATGATAATTCCTTGGGAGGTAATTTTTCAGATGAAATTTCATTCAGAGCTGGTGATAGGATTGTTTTAAGAACACAAATGGACGAACTTATAAGTTTAAAGGAAAGTAATGACCTAAGAATGGTTGATACATTAACCTCTAAACAAACGATTACTGTAGAAACCCTTGTTCCACCCGGTTGCCGAATAGTTGGGCAATCTCTTGGTAGTTTACGGTTGAGAAGAAGATTTGGAGTATATGCATTAGCTATACATAGAAGAAATAAAAATCTAAGCAAACAATTAGAAAATGTAGTGGTTAAAGTTGGCGATACGCTTTTAATAGAAGGTGCAATTGAGGATATTCAAAAAATGGCTACTGAAGTTGATTTAGTGGTTCTTGCAGAATCTAATGTTAGAGCTTATAGAAGAAAACATGCTCCTTTAGTTTTGAGTGCCTTTATAGGATTAGTGTTATTTTCTTCTTTAGGTATTGCCCCATTATTTGTTTTAGCAATCACTTCTGTAGTTTTTGTTCTATGTTCAAGATGTATTGATATTGAAGAAGCTTATGAATTTATTGATGGCAAAATTCTTGTATTGATTTTTTCTATGCTTGCAATTGGTCGATCTTTAGAATTGAATGGTCTGATTAGTGGTTTAACAAAAACCGTAGACCCATATTTAAGTTTTTTACCTTTATTTATAATTATTTGGTTTTTATATTTTCTTACATCTATTCTTACTGAAACAATTTCTAATAATGCTGTAGCAGTTGTGGTTACCCCTTTTGCAATAACTTTAGCTACTAATTTAGAGTATGATCCTAGAGCATTTGTAATGGTCATAATGATAGCTGCATCTGCAAGTTTTGCTACACCAATTGGTTATCAAACAAATACTATGGTTTATGCGGCTGGTGGTTATAAATTTACTGATTTTCTAAAAGTTGGACTGCCATTGAATTTAATATTTGGAATAGTAACTTCAATAATTATTACTTATTTTTACATCTGATCCAATTGATTTGATTTTTTTAATAAAAAATATTATTAACTTCAAAAATAGATTGAGGTTTTAAAATGGCTGGTCATTCAAAATGGGCTAATATCCAACATAGAAAAGGTAGACAAGACGCTGTTAGGTCAAAGTTATTTTCTAAAATTTCAAAAGAAATTACAGTTGCAGCAAAAATGGGAGATCCAGATGTTGATAAAAACCCAAGATTAAGGCTTGCTGTTAAAGAAGCGCGCTCCAATTCTGTTCCAAAAGATGTTATTGAAAGAGCAATAAAAAAATCTCAAGGATCTGACAATGCTAATTATGAAGATATAAGATATGAGGGATATGCTCCAGGAGGAGTAGCAATAATTGTTGAAGCTTTAACTGATAATCGAAATAGAACAGCATCAAATATTAGATCTTTATTTGTAAAATATGGGGGTAATCTTGGTGAAAGTGGTTCGGTTTCTTTTATGTTTGATCGTTTAGGAGTTGTTGTTTTTAAAATTTCGACTGGTGATGAAGAAACAATGATGGACTTAGCTATTGAAGTTGAAGCAATAGATATGGAAATAGATAATGAAACTTATTCATTTTACTGTAAAGATAAATCTTTATCTATGGTAGCTGAAGGTTTAGAAAATAATCTTGGTGAAAGTGAATTAACCAAACTAATTTGGAAGCCAAAGGATTATTTATCAATTTCTACTGATCAGCAACAAACTTTAATTAAATTAATGGATGCGTTAGAAAACGAAGATGATGTTCAGAATATATATGCCAACACATTACTAAATGATTAATAATATTGTTAATATAATTAATTTCGACTTATAATGTTTAACTACCTAAATTTAATAATAGTTACTTTGGATTATACATCAGTTTTAAGGTTTTTATATGAATAAGATTTTATATGAGCTAGAAAATAAAAAGTCTGAAGCCAAAAAAGGTGGAGGGAAAGACCGTATATTATCCCAACACAAAAAAGGCAAACTGACTGCTAGAGAAAGAATAGAAATATTGGTTGATCCTGGTTCTTTTGAAGAGTTTGACATGTTTGTTACTCATAGATGTAATGATTTTGATTTAAATAAAAAATACTATCTGGGAGATGGTGTAATAACTGGCTGGGCAACAATAAACGGTCAATTAATTTATTTATTTAGTCAAGATTTCACAGTTTTTGGTGGTTCTTTATCTGAAACTAATGCTCAAAAAATTTGTAAAGTTATGGATATGGCGTTGCAAAATGGAGCACCTTTTATCGGATTAAATGATAGTGGTGGTGCAAGAATTCAGGAAGGAGTTTCATCACTTGGTGGTTATGCTGAAGTCTTTAAAAGAAATATATTATCTTCAGGTGTAATCCCTCAAATTAGTGTCATAATGGGGCCTTGTGCCGGAGGTGCAGTATATTCTCCTGCAATTACAGATTTTATTTTTATGGTTAGAAATAGCTCTTATATGTTTGTTACTGGTCCAGATGTGGTTAAAACAGTGACAAATGAAACAGTTTCTTCAGAAGATTTAGGTGGTGCTAAAACACATACTTCCAAGTCTTCTATAGCTGATTTAGCATTTGATAACGATATTTTAGCTTTAAGGGAAGTAAGAAAACTACTCTCTTTTCTCCCTGCTAATAATCGATCACAGGTACCAAAAAGAAAAGTTATAGATAATCCTAATAGATTAGAACATAGTTTAGATACTTTAATACCAAATAATTCAAACATTGCCTATGATATGAAGGAACTTATTTTCAAAATTTCAGACGAAAATGAATTTTTTGAATTGCAAAAAGATTTTGCTAAAAACATTTTAATTGGCTTTATAAGGTTAGACGGTGATGCTGTCGGGGTAGTGGCTAACCAACCAAAAGTACTTGCCGGATGCCTTGATGTAGATAGTTCAAGAAAAGCAGCGCGTTTTGTGAGGTTTTGTGATGCATTTAATATACCTATTCTTACATTAGTTGATGTGCCTGGTTTTCTTCCAGGGATTCAGCAAGAATACGGTGGCATAATAAAACATGGTGCAAAATTACTTTTTGCCTATGGCGAAGCAACCGTCCCTAAAGTAACTATTATTACTAGGAAAGCTTACGGTGGTGCTTACGATGTAATGTCTTCAAAGCATTTGCGAGGTGATATAAATTACGCTTGGCCATCAGCAGAAATTGCAGTTATGGGAGCAAAAGGAGCAGTAGAAATAATATATAGGTCAGATTTAGAAGATGAAGAAAAAATCAAAAAGAAAACAAAGCAATATGAAGAAAGATTTGCAAACCCATTTATTGCAGCTGAGAAAGGGTATATTGATGACGTTATTATACCAAGAAGTTCAAGAGAAAGATTGATTAGAGCTTTCAAAAGGTTAAAAAGTAAAAAAATTACCAATCCTTGGAAAAAACACGATAATATTCCACTTTAAAGAGTTCAGATGATTAAACATAAGGGTTTCCCTTCAAGAATGCCAGGTACAGATTTCCAGTTCACTGTAAGACATATGAAAAAAGATGTTTCTCCTATAATAAAAAGAAAAAGAAAACTTGACGCACTTTCTATTCATGTCAAAGTGGATATGACTTTTTTAAAATGTTTGATTGATTATTTTGGAGATAAACCTTTTGTCAGAGGTAACCTAGATACAGCTAGATTAAGTTGGTTGTTTGGAAACGAAATTGTACCTGCAGATGATAATTTTAGTCCAGTTGATTATAATGCTGTGTTAAAAATAGATTTTGATGCAGTTAAGTTGAACTATCCAGAATTAATTCTAATGTAATTTAAAAATTTATAAGTTAATGATAAAAAGTATATTAATTGCTAATCGAGGTGAAATAGCTTGTAGAATTATTAGTACTGCAAAGAAGCTTGGAATAACAAGTTATGTAGTTTATTCTACTGAAGATGAAGGTTCTTTAGCCGTAAAATTAGCTGATCAAGCTTTTTTTTTGAAACCTAATAATAATGAAAAAAAGGAATATTTAGATAGTGAGCAAATAATTAGTATTGCTCAAAAAAATAAAATTGAAGCAATACATCCTGGCTATGGGTTTCTGTCTGAAAATTCTAACTTTGCAAAATTAGTTGAAGATACAGGTATTAAATTTATTGGTCCTCCATATAAAGCAATAGAAATTATGGGTGACAAAATAATTTCAAAAAAACATGCTAGAGACACCAATGTATCTACAATCCCAGGATTACAAGATGAAATAAAAAGTTTTGAAGATGCTATTAATGCTGCAAAAAAAATTGGATTTCCTTTAATGATAAAAGCTTCAGCTGGCGGTGGCGGTAAAGGGATGAGGATTGTTTATGAAGAAAAAGAACTCAGTGATAAATTAAACTCCGCAAAAAATGAAGCTGAAACAAGTTTTGGTGATTCAAGAGTATTTATTGAAAAATTTATTGAAGAACCACGGCATATTGAAATTCAAATAATTGGTGATCAATATGGAAATTATCTACATTTAGGTGAAAGAGATTGCTCTATTCAGAGGCGTAATCAAAAAATAATTGAAGAAAGTCCTAGTCCTTTCATAAATACAAAGATAAGAGATTTAATGGCTAATCAGGCTATTGCTTTAGCCAAATCAGTTAACTATTTCTCAGCGGGTACTGTTGAATTTATAGTAGACAAAAATAAAGATTTTTATTTTTTAGAGATGAATACACGTCTTCAAGTGGAACACCCTGTTACAGAATTAGTTACTGGGATTGACCTTGTTGAAATGATGATAAGAATAGCTTCAAAAGAAAAGCTGAATATTAAACAAAGCGAAATATCTTTTAAGGGTTCTGCTATAGAGACAAGAGTTTATGCGGAAGATCCAACAAAAAATTTTATGCCATCAGCTGGTAGGTTGATAAAATATAATTCACCAGAACAAACATCATTAAAATCAGAGATTATTAGGAATGATACAGGAGTTTTTGAAGGTAGCATTATTTCATTACATTATGACCCAATGATCTCTAAACTTTGCGCTTGGAGTGAAAACAGAGATAAATCAATAGATTTATTAAGTAATGCAATTAATAAGTTTTATATTGAAGGGATAAAAAATAATTTAAATTTTTTGTCTGTTATTTTGATGAATAAAAGTTTTCAAAGGGGGGGAGTTTCTACAAATTTTTTAGAAAAAGAGTTTCCTAATGGCTATCAAAACTATCAGTTAAATGAAAACGAATTATGTAAATTATCAGCTTCAGTTCTTGCTCTTTATAAAAATTATGAAATTTTAACTCATGCTGAGGGGGAAAAAAATATAGAAAATGAAATAAATGAAAGTGATTTTTTAGTAGATGCTGGACTAAATCAATTTCACTTATTTTGGAATTTTAAGAATGGGAATCATGAGATTTCTGGAAAAGGTAATACAATTTTCAACATTAAAATTTTAAAATTTTCGTTTGCTGAACCCATTAAATTAAAAGTAAATTCAGAAAATTTATACTTTTGGTGCAAAAAGATAACTGATGGTTTTTTTGTAAAGTGGAATGGATTTGAAGGGGAGATAAAAATCTTTCCTGACTTTTTATCTTCTCATTTTACAATAGTCCCTAGAAAAAGTAGTGTTAATAGTACAAAAGAAATAATATCACCAATGCCTGGATTATTGGTCTCTGTTGATGTTAATATTGGTGAATTAATTGATATAGGACAAAGACTTTGTTCAATACAAGCAATGAAAATGGAAAATGTTATTTACTCTGAGAGAAGTGGTATTATTAAGTCTATAAACTTTAAATTGGGCGATATAATGTCAGATGGTGACACGATATTGGAGTTTGAGTGAACAAAGATCAAATTAATAAATGGAAATTGCTAGCTAATAAAGAATTAGGAGAAAAAACTATTGATTCTTTAAGCTGTGCGACACCAGAAGGTATAAGTATAAAACCTCTTTATACTAAAAATGATTTAAAAAATTTAAAGCATTTAAATGAACTGCCAGGTTTAGATAGTTATAGTAGAGGAGCAAGAGCAACAATGTATCTTGGAAAACCTTGGACTGTAAGGCAGTATGCAGGGTTTTCAACAGCTGAAGAAAGTAATAAATTTTATAGGAAAAATTTAAAAGCTGGACAGAAAGGAATTTCTGTAGCTTTTGACCTACCGACACATAGGGGATATGATAGTGATCATCCAAGAGTGCTAGGCGATGTTGGAAAGGCAGGTGTTGCAATTGACAGCGTAGAGGATATGAAAATTTTATTCTCTAAAATACCACTAGATAAAATGTCCGTTTCAATGACAATGAATGGTGCTGTAATTCCAATAATGGCTAACTTCATAGTGGCTGCTGAAGAACAAGGAGTTGCAAAATCAAGTTTAACTGGAACAATTCAGAATGATATTCTTAAAGAATTTATGGTAAGAAATACTTACATATATCCTCCAGAGCCATCTATGAGAATAGTTTCGGATATAATTCAATATACAAGTATTGAAATGCCAAAATTTAATTCAATTTCAATTTCTGGTTATCATATGCATGAAGCTGGTGCAAATCTAGTGCAAGAGTTAGCCTTTACCTTAGCAGATGGAAAGGAGTATGTAAAAGCTGCACTCTTTAAGGGTCTGGATATAGATGCTTTTGCTGGACGCCTATCATTTTTCTTTGCAATAGGTATGAATTTTTTTATGGAAGTTGCAAAATTAAGAGCTGCCAGAATATTGTGGTCAAGGATTATGAAAGAATTTAATCCCAAAAAAACTAGTTCGTCCTTATTAAGGGTACATTGCCAAACATCAGGTGTAAGTTTGCAGGAAGAAGATCCCTATAATAATATTGTTAGAACTTCTTATGAAGCATTAGCTGCTACACTCGGTGGAACACAGAGTTTACACACTAATGCCTTTGATGAAGCTATGGGACTTCCTACAGAATTTTCATCTAGAATAGCTAGAAATACTCAGCTTATCATGCAAGAAGAATTAGGAATAACTAAAGTAATTGACCCTTTAGCTGGAAGTTATTATGTGGAAAGTTTAACTCACCAATTAACAGAGAAAGCTTGGGAATTGATACAAGAAATTGAAAATTTAGGTGGAATGACGGAAGCTGTATCAGCTGGTTTACCTAAATCTAGAATTGAAGAGTCAGCTGCTAAAAAACAAGCTGCTATAGATCAAGGTTTGGAGGTAATAGTAGGTGTCAATAAATATAAACCAAAAAAGCAGGAAAATGTTGACATACTAGATGTAGACAACATATCTGTCAGAAAAAATCAAATTAATAGACTAAATCAAATTAGGGGGGCTAGAGATAATAAAGTTTGTCAAAAAAAATTAAAAGATCTTGAGAATGTATGTAGTAATAGATCAGGCAATATATTAGAATTTGCGATAGAAGCTGCCAGACATAGAGCTACCCTTGGTGAAATTTCGTCATGTTTAGAAAATGTTTTTGGTAGATATAAAGCCAATAATAAAACATTATCTGGAGTATACAAAAATGCTTATGAAAATGATGAGGATTTTTTGAAAATTCATAAAAAAGTTGATCTTTTTGAAAAAAAAGAAGGTAGGAGGCCAAGGATATTAGTTATTAAAATGGGCCAAGATGGGCACGATAGAGGTGCTAAAGTTATAGCAACTGCATTTGCAGATATTGGGTTTGATGTAGACGTAGGCCCCTTATTTCAAACACCAGAGGAAGCTGCTCAAGATGCTGTTGATAATGATGTTCATATTATTGGAATTTCATCACAAGCAGCTGCTCATAAAACTTTAGTACCTATTTTGATCAATCAATTAAAAAAGATAAATGGGGAAGAAATAATAGTTGTTTGTGGAGGAGTGATTCCAAAAGAAGACTATAAGTTTCTTTCAGAAACTGGAGTTAGAGCTATTTTTGGTCCTGGTACAAACATTTTAGATGCTGCAAATAATTTAATGGATATTCTTTTAGGGAATTAATTTTTTTAGTTTAAAATAATTATTTTGTGGTTAGAAAGTTTAAAAATGAGTAAAATTAAAAATGAAACAGCAAGAAAAGCAGCATTAGATTTTCATGAATTTCCAAAGCCTGGAAAATTAGAAATTAGAGCTACTAAACCTCTAGCCAATCAGAGTGATTTAGCTAAAGCTTATTCCCCTGGAGTTGCTGAAGCTTGTATAGAAATTAAAAATGATTTTGAAAAATCAGGTAACTATACTTCTAAAGCTAATTTGGTAGCAGTTATTTCTAATGGGACTGCTGTTTTAGGCTTAGGAAATATTGGAGCTTTAGCTTCTAAACCAGTTATGGAAGGTAAGGCTGTATTATTTAAAAAATTTGCTGGTATTGATTGTTTTGATATAGAAATTAATGAAGAAAATCCAGATAAATTAGCTGAAATTGTTGTTTCTTTAGAGCCTACTTTTGGAGCAATCAATCTTGAGGATATAAAAGCTCCTGACTGTTTTATTGTTGAAAAGATTTGTAAAAATAAGATGAGTATTCCTGTTTTTCATGATGATCAACATGGAACAGCGATTGTTGTTGGTGCTGCATTAGTAAATTCACTTAGACTAGTTAATAAAAAAATTTCAGAAATAAAAGTTGTATGTACAGGTGGCGGTGCAGCTGGTATTGCGTGCTTAGAGATGTTAATTAGCTTGGGATGTAAAAAGAAAAATATTTGGCTTTGTGATAGGTCTGGATTAGTAACAGAAAATCGTAAAGAAAAAAATATACATAAGGCTTTTTTTGCACAAAAATCTGAAAGTAAATTATTAGAAAATGTAATTGAGGGAGCAGATTTCTTTCTAGGATTATCAGGTCCAAATACACTATCAAAAAAAATGTTAAAAAAAATGAATAAGCTTCCAATTATTTTTGCACTTGCTAATCCTATACCTGAAATTATGCCAGAAATTGTATATGAGGTTTTTCCTAATGCAATTGTTGCTACAGGTCGATCTGATTATTCTAATCAAGTAAATAATGTTTTGTGTTTTCCTTTCATCTTTAGAGGTGCACTTGATGTTGCAGCTACAGAAATAAATGAAGAAATGAAAATAGCATGTGTTGAAGCAATAGCAAAATTAGCTAGAGAACACTCTTCAGCAGAAGCAGCAGCTGCTTATCAAGGTGAAGATATGAAATTTGGACCAAATTATGTTATTCCAAAACCTTTTGACCCAAGATTACTACCTATTGTTGCTTCTGCAGTAGCGGAGGCTGCAATCAAATCTGGTGTAGCTACTAAAAAAATTGGTTCAATATCAGAATATATAAAAAAATTGGAGAATTCAGCTTATAAATCTTCATTATTAATGCGTCCAGTATTTGAGGCTGCTAGATCTGCAAGTAGAAAGATTGTTTTTGCAGAAGGAGAAGATGAGCGTGTGTTAAGAGCTTCATTTTCTATGATTGAGGAAACTGGTGATAGCCCAATATTAATTGGTAGGCCAGAAGTAGTAATGAGCAGAATAGAAAAATGTGGTCTTCCATTAAGAATTAATAAAGACTTTGAATTAGTTAATCCTGAGAGTGATCCTCGCTTTAGAGAATATTGGGAAACCTATCATAAAATTATGGAAAGGAGGGGTGTTACTCCAGCGCTTTCAAAAGCTATAATGAGAACTAATAGTACAGCTATTGCTGCGATAATGGTCTACAGAAAAGAAGCTGATAGTATGATTTGTGGAACATTTGGACAATACTTGTGGCATCTAAAATACATAAAGGAGGTTCTTGAAAATAGTGGATTAAATGCGATAGGAGCCCTTTCACTTATGATTTTAGAAAATGGTCCTTTACTAATAGCAGATACTCAGGTTAACGCTATTCCGTCACCTGATCAAATTTCTCAAACAGTAATTGCAACAGCAAGGCATGCTAGACGTTTTGGTATTGAACCTAAGATAGCACTATGTTCTCACTCACAATTTGGTAATTTGGATAGTGAATCAGGTCGAAATATGCGAGAGGCTCTTAGAATTTTGGATGAGAGTAAATGTGATTTTTTATACGAAGGAGAAATGCATTCTGATGCAGCTCTTGACCCTGAACTAAGATCAAGAATAATGCCTAATAGCCGATTAGAGGGTGCTGCAAATGCTTTGGTTTTTGCTAATACTGATGCTGCTAGCGGTGTCAGGAATATCTTAAAAATGTGTGCTAATGGTCTTGAAGTAGGCCCTATTCTTATGGGGATGGGTAATAAAGCTCATATTGTAACCTCTTCAATTACTGCAAGAGGATTGCTTAATATAGCTGCTTTAGCAGGCACACCTGTTCAAACATATAGTTAGCCGTACTTTATATGAGATATAAGGATTTATATAATGAATGGAAAAATGATCCTGAGAAATTCTGGATTAATGCTGCACAAAATATAGATTGGATAAAATTTCCAAGTTTTGCTTTAGATTCTTCCAATAAACCATTTTATAAGTGGTTTCCTGATAGTTTAGTAAATACATGCTTCAACGCTATTGATCGTCATGTGATAAAAGGAAAAGGTGACAAAACTGCAATTATATATGATAGTGCGATCAGAGGAGTGAAAGAAAAAATCACTTACAGTCAATTACTCCAGAGAGTAACTAAATTTGCCCATGCAATGAGTAACGCTGGTATCACAAAAGGTGATAGAATAATCATTTATATGCCAATGATACCAGAAGCTATAGTATCAATGCTTGCTTGTTCAAGAATAGGAGCTATTCATTCAGTAGTTTTTGGAGGTTTTGCTGCAAATGAGTTAGCCGTTAGAATAGATGATGCTAAACCTAAAGCTATTATTGCTGGATCCTGTGGCATAGAGCCAAGTAGTATTATTCCTTATAAACCTCTACTTGATACAGCTATAGAACAAGCAGAACATGATCCCAATTTTTGTGTTATCTTCCAAAGAGACGAGCTTCAAGCCCCTTTAGTTTCTGATCGAGATTATGATTGGTATGAGTTTCAAAAATCATCATCTGAATGCCCATGTATGCCAGTTTTGGGAAATGACCCTTTATATATTTTATACACTTCAGGTACAACAGGGCAGCCAAAAGGTGTGGTAAGACCAACAGCAGGACATTTAGTTAGTTTAATGTGGACTATGAAAAATTTCTATGGAGCTAATGAAGATGATGTATTTTGGGCAGCTTCTGATGTTGGTTGGGTGGTAGGACACTCTTACATAGTTTATGCACCGCTGTTTGCTGGAAACACTACAATTTTATTTGAAGGAAAACCAGTTGGAACACCAGATTCTGGAACTTTTTGGAGAATAATTGAAGAATATAATGTAGATATACTATTTACTGCTCCAACTGCGTTTAGAGCGATAAAGCGTAGTGATCCTGCAGGTAAATTTATAAAAAAATACGATACCAGTTCACTAAAAACTTTATTTTTAGCTGGTGAAAGAGCAGATTCTGATACTATAAATTGGGCTTTAAATAAACTTAAAGTCCCAGTAATTGATCACTGGTGGCAAACAGAAACTGGCTTTCCTATGGTTGGGTGCCCTCAAGGTTTAAATTCCCCACCAGTAAAAATTGGAACAGCTGGTTTAGCTATGCCTGGTTATGATGTAAAGGTATTAGATGAAGATAGTAAAACTTCTGGAACTAATGAGTTAGGATCAATAGTTGTGAAATTGCCTCTTCCTCCAGGAACTTTGCCAACTCTGTGGAATGCAGATGACAGGTTTAAACAATCTTATTTATCAAGATTCCCAGGTTATTATGATACTGGTGATGCAGGTTTTATTGATAATGAAGGTTTCATTTCAATAATGGCACGTACAGATGATGTTATAAATACTGCTGGTCATAGATTATCAACTGGAGCTATGGAAGAGATTCTTTCAGAACATCCTGATATAGCTGAATGTGCTGTAATTGGTGTTAATGACGATCTTAAAGGGCAATTACCACTAGGGTTTATTTGTCTCAATTCAGGTGTAAATAGAAATCATGAGGAAATAATTTCAGAATCCATATCACTGGTGAGAGACAAAATTGGTCCGGTAGCAAGTTTTAAAATGGCTGTAATTATAGAAAGTCTTCCTAAAACAAGGTCTGGAAAGATTCTTAGAGGCACAATGCTTAAAATTGCAAATGGTGAAGAATTTAAAGTTCCAGCTACAATAGATGATCCTTCAATTTTAGAGGAAATAAAAAAAGCCTTAATTGATTTAGACTATCCAAAAAATAGTTAAAGATTCACTCTCCATAAGGTATCCAAATATTTTTTATCTGTATAGATTTTTGAAGAGATTTCATTTTAACTTCCTTTGGTAAATTAACCCAAGAATAACTTAATCCATTATTAACCCATGTTTGTTTCAAATTAGAAATTGAGTTTTCTTCAATTTTTTTTGAACCTTCTTTAGATCCAAAATACCAAATTCCGTCAACCTGCATATGCATAGATAATGTTTCTGATAACTCATCTCTATTTCCTGTGACTATATTTATGGCTCCAGGTGGAAAATCAGATGTTTCAAATATCTGATACATATCGATAGCACAAAGAGGATATTTCTCTGATGGAACAACAACTACAGTATTACCCATACATAAAGCACTAAAAACTAGATGTATAAATGATAAAAGAGGATTATTATCAGGACATACTATAGCGATTACCCCTAAAGGCTCTTTCATTGCTAATGAAACACCTCTAATTGGTACATTATGAATTGTCCCTTCAAATTTGTCAGCCCAAGAAGCAAAATAAAAAATATTTTCTAGTGCTTGGTCAACCTCATCTTTTCCATTTTCTCCAGTCATTGTTTGAATAGTTTGTGCAAATTCATCTTTTCTTAAATCTAAATTTTCAGCTGCGTAATAAAGCACTTGTGCTCTTGCATGTGCAGACATACCCCTCCATTTGCTTTCATTGCTAGCAGATTCAACTGCATCTCTAATATCTTTTCTATTTCCTAGTGGTACTTGACCAATTAGTTTATTAGATGAATATATTTGTTTATCATAGCCACTATCACTTCTTTTTTGTAGACCTCCAATAAATAATTTTCTGGTTCTATCAATACTCTTTAGATTATTTTTTTCTATTTTTTTATTTTTATTTTTTTTCTGTTTTTGAATAAAAATTGCTGGTTTACTAGATTCATTTAAATAATCTAATAATCCTTCTTCTCCTCCTTCTCTACCAAAACCACTCTCTCTATATCCACCAAAACCTACTGAAGCATCAAATAGATTTGTTGAATTAATCCATACTACTCCTGCCTTTATTTTTGGGGCGATATCTAATCCAAGGTTAATATTTTCAGTCCAAATACTTGATGATAGGCCATATCTAGAATTATTGGCAATTGAAACTGCTTCTTTTGGAGTTCTAAAAGGTATAACACTAAGTACTGGACCAAAAATTTCCGTTTGGCATATATTCATAGATTGATGAGTATTCTCTAATAATGTGGGTGGGTAAAAGTATCCTTTTTTTGGTATTTCAATTTTTGGTTGATAAATATTGGCACCTTCTTTTGAAGCACTGGCTACAAGAGATTTAATCTTTTTTAATTGTTGAACTGAATTAATTGCTCCAATGTCTGTAGATTTATCAAGGGGATTACCTAACCTTAATTTGGACATTCTTCGTTTGAGCTTAGTAATGAATTTATTTTGAATTCCTTCTTGAACAAGTAATCTAGAACCTGCACAACAAACTTCTCCTTGATTAAACCAAATTGAATCTACAACACCCTCTATAGCGCTATCCAAATCTGCATCTTCAAAAACTATAAAAGCTGATTTTCCACCAAGCTCTAAACTTATTTTTTTATCTTTTCCTGCAGTTTCTTTCCTAATTAATCTCCCTACTTCAGTTGAACCAGTAAATGCAATTTTGGAAATTTGCTTATTTTTTACAATAAATGAACCTGTTTCCCCATGGCCATTTACTATATTAATCACTCCAGGTGGAATTTGTGCTTCAATACAAAGCTCTGCAAAAAACATTGCGGTAAGAGGTGTGGTTTCAGCTGGTTTTAATACAACTGTATTTCCAGCAGCCAATGCGGGAGCTATCTTCCAAGATAACATCAGTAATGGGAAATTCCATGGAATTATTTGCCCAATTACACCTAATGGCTCTTTTTTTGGAAATTTATCTTTCAAAATTTCAGCCCAACCAGCATGGTGATAAAAATGTCTTACTACTAATGGTATATCTAAATCTCTAGTTTCTCTGATAGGTTTACCATTATCTAAAGTTTCTAATACTGCTAAAATCCTACTATTTTTTTGAATTAGTCTTGCTAAAGCATATAAATATTTTGATCTTTGAAATGGTTTTAAATTTTTCCAGCTCTTAAAAGCTACTTTAGCAGAGTTTATAGCGCTATTAACATCCGAAAGAGATCCTTCCGATATATTAGCCAGTATATGTGAGTTAGCAGGATTTATAGTTTCAAAAGTATTCATTGGAGTTGTCATTTTTCCATTTATGAAGTGTCCAAATTTATTATTATTTTTAGATAGCCATTTAAGAGCTAACTCGGAGGACTCCAAAGAAGGACCATAATTCATTTCACGTATATCTTTATTCATATCAAAATCCTATACAATTGGATGACGATTATTTGCAGAATAAGATCCTGTACTATGATGTTCTAATTGTCTTTCAACATCAGCCAGAAGAGAAGAAGCTCCTATTCTGAATAAGTTTTTATTAAGCCAATCAGTATCTAACTCTTCTCTCATTAGAATAAGATAATTAATTGCTTGTTTGGATTTAGAAATACCACCAGCTGCTTTGAATCCAATTTTTTTTCCAGTTAAATCATAAAAATCTCTTATTGCTCTGATCATTACGAGGGAAACTGGTAGCGTTGCATTAGTAGGTTCCTTCCCAGTTGATGTTTTAATAAAATCAGCTCCAGCCATCATAGATACCCAGCTAGCCTTAACAACATTTCTTAAAGTTCCCAAATCGCCAGCACCAATTATTACTTTTAAATGGTTTTGCCCACAAATTTTTTTATATTGTTTTATATCTTCGTATAGTGCTCTCCATTTACCTGTAAGTACTTTATCTCTATTGATAACAACATCTATTTCTGTTGCTCCATCTCTAATTGCAGCTTTTATTTCAGATATTTTTATACTTTCAGGTATCTGACCTGTGGGAAATCCTGTTGCAACAGAGGCTATTGGGATTCTGTATTCTCCAATAGATAATTTTGCATCTTTAACTAAATTAGGATAAACACAAACAGCTGCTGCTGAGATATGATCTGAAACTCCTAAATCGTTTAGAATATCTTTTCTTACTGGATTTAATGCTTTATGACAAATACGACTTACTCTCCCTGGCGTATCATCACCAGCTAAAGTTGTTAAGTCCATAAATTCGATTGTTTTTAATAACCACTCTACTTGACTTTTTTTCTTAACAGACCTTCTTTTAATAATAGTCTCACAGCGTCTTTCAACAGCACTTAAATTGACTTTCTGACTTAGAATTAGATTAATATCTAAGTCAATTTGCTGAGAATAAGACAATTATTAGTGCCTTTCAATTTGTTTGGTAAAATTAATAAACTATGTTTATATTACCTCTTATATTTTCTATGGTAAAGAAAATTTGAAAAAACTTAGAGATGCAAGATTTTGAAACTTATTAAAACACAAAAAAATAAAAAGATATTAGAATTGTCTCATGCAATGATGTTAAATGCATATGCTCCTTATTCAAATTTCTTAGTAGGTGCTGCCATTTTATCAGAAAGAAATAGGTTGTTTGGTGGATGTAATGTCGAAAATGCAGCTTACCCAGAAGGCACCTGTGCAGAAGCAGGTGCAATAAGTGCGATGATAGCAGGTGGATGTAAAACTATTAAAGAAATTTACGTTATTTCTAGATCTGAAAATATAGTAAGTCCATGTGGAGGATGTAGGCAAAAAATCAGAGAATTTTCATCAGAAAAGACTAAGATTTATCTTTGTAATATAATATGGGAGTATAAATTATTCTCCCTTGAAGAACTCCTCCCTTTTAGTTTTTCTGAATTTGATCATTTAAAATAAGACCAATTATAAAACAATCATGTTATTTAAAGAATTAATATCAAAAAAAAGATTAGGAAAAGAGTTAACTAAAAACGAAATTAATTGGTTTATTTCTAATCTCACTAGTAATCTTCTATCTGAAGGACAAATTGCTTCTTTAGCAATGGCTATTTGTTTAAAAGGGATGACTTTTGAAGAAAGAGTCCAACTTACTTTGGCAATGAAGAATAGTGGAAAAACACTATCTTGGGATTTACCAGGGCCTATAATTGATAAACATTCAACAGGTGGTGTTGGAGATACTGTTTCATTAATATTAGCACCAGTCTTAGCAGCTTGTGGAGCTTATGTTCCAATGATTTCGGGTAGGGGGTTAGGGCATACTGGTGGAACCTTAGATAAGTTCGACTCCATTCCTGGTTATAATACTTCACCAAATGAGGCACTATTAAGAAGAGTAGTAAGCAAAGTTGGGTGTGCTATAATTGGACAAACTAATGAGTTAGCACCCGCAGATAAAAGACTCTATGCAATAAGGGATGTAACAGGAACAGTTGAATCTATAGATTTGATAACAGCTTCAATTCTTTCAAAAAAATTAGCAGCTGGTTTGGAAGGACTTGTGATAGACGTAAAATATGGGAATGGAGCGTTCATGCAAGATTTTAACGAAGCTAGTAATCTTGCTAAGTCTCTTGTTACTGTTTCTAATAAAAGTGGATGTAAGACAACTGCATTAGTGACAGATATGAATCAGCCTCTATCTCAAAGTATAGGAAATTCATTAGAGGTTTTAGCTGCAATTGATATTTTAAAAGGAAGTACGAAAGACTATAGATTATTGGATGTATCAAACTCACTTGGTGTAAGTATACTCTGTTCTTCAAATATCTGTAAAAATAAAAAAGAGGCTCAATTATTAATTTCTTCAGTCTTATCTTCGGGAAAAGCTGCTGAAAAATTTTCACAAATGGTTGGTGAGTTAGGCGGTGCAAATGATTTTTTTGAAAAACCTCAAAACTATTTAAAACCATCGAATATACAAAAAAATATATGCAGTAAAAAATCTGGTTATGTAAAAAAAATTAATACAAAAAATTTAGGTAATATCTTAATTCTTTTGGGAGGTGGTCGTCAAAAGGTTGATGATACAATTGATTTTTCTGTTGGGATGAATTTATTAATAGAACTTGGTGCTTATGTTGAGAAAAACCAACCATTATGTACACTTTATGCTCGAGATCAAGAGTCATTTAATATAGCTGAAAAAGAAATAATTGAATCATTTGAAATTGGAGAATGTGAAGAAAATTTCAAAAAAAAGATAATTGTTGAGCATTTTGAATGATTGGCAAAGGTATTTTAATAGTTTTAGATGCCGTTGGAATTGGTGGTGCTCCGGATGCAAAATATTTCAATGATCAAGGTGCAGACACATTAGGGAATATTAAAAAAGCTTGTAGAGAAGGTAAAGCAAACTTAGGACGATTTGGTGAATTAAAAATACCCAACTTAGCTAAGTTAGGTATTTTTGCATCTCATGCTTTAGCTAATAATTATTATTCAGAAAATCAAAATTATTACTGCTCAGAAAATGCGGCTTTTGCCTGTGCAACAGAAGTTAGTATGGGTAAAGATACCCCTACAGGGCATTGGGAATTGGCAGGTTTTCCTTTGCTGTGGGAGTGGAAATATTTTGAGAATAAATTTGAATCTTTCCCTGATAGTCTAATTAGCTCTATAATAAAGGAGTTTTCATTAAAAGGTATTTTAGGAAATTGTCATTCTTCGGGGACTGAAATTATTGAAAAATATGGTAAAGAACATATCATCACCCAAAAGCCTATATTTTATACATCAAAAGATAGTGTAGTTCAGATAGCATGTCATGAAAAAATTTTTGGGTTAGAAAAACTTTATAAATTATGTGAATTTTCTGCAAAAATTTTTCATCCTCTTAAAGTCGGAAGAGTAATTGCCAGACCTTTCTTAGGAGATGATATTCATAACTTTTGTAGAACAAAAAATAGAAAAGACTATACATTAGCTCCTCCTGAAAAAACACTTTGTGATATAGTTGTAGAAAATAACAGATCGTGTCATGCAATTGGAAAAATTTCTGATATTTTTTCCAAAAGGGGAATTTCTACAAGTATTTCTGGTTTAGGAGATGATTTTTTATTTGATGAGATGATTAACATTATAAAAAGAGCCAAGGATGGAGATTTAATTTTTGCTAACTTTGTTGAATTTGATTCATTATTTGGTCATAGGAGAGACGTAGTTGGTTTTGCTTCAGCGCTTGAAAATTTTGATTTAAAAATTGTAGAATTGTTAAGCATAATAAATCCATATGATTTTGTTATTATTACTGCTGACCATGGAAATGATCCTACTTTTAGTGGAACAGATCATACTAGAGAAAGAGTCCCAGTATTAATGGTTGGAAATTATGCTAAAAAAGGAAATAATGGGAATATAGCCTTTTCAGATGTTGGTACAACTATGGCTAGGTTTCTTCGATTAAAAGGAAAATTAAAAGGAAAAAATATTTTTGAAAATGAGTAAATTGGAGAAAAAATGCAAAACTTAAAGATAGTGGATCATCCTCTTGTACAGCACAAATTAACCAAAATGCGTAAAAAGGATACACCAACAAATCATTTTAGACAATTATTGAGAGAGATAAGCTTATTACTCGCCTACGAAATAACTAGGAACCTCAATATGACAAAAGTTAATATAGAAACACCAATTGAAAATTTTGAAGCACCTTCTTTGGATGGTAAAAAATTAGCACTAATTTCTATATTAAGAGCAGGTAATGGCCTTCTTGATGGTGTTTTAGATCTCATACCTTCTGCTAGAGTAGGATACGTTGGACTATATAGGGATGAAAAAACTTTAGAACCAGTGCAATATTATTTTAAAGTACCTAATGAGCTAAATGAGAGAGTGGTTATAACCTTAGACCCTATGCTTGCTACGGGAAATTCTGCCTGTGCAGCAATTGATCTACTAAAAAAATCTGGAGCAAAAAAGATAAGATTCCTTTGTTTGCTTGCAGCTCCTGAAGGTGTCAAAACTTTAAATAAGGCTCATCCAGATGTTCCAATCATTACTGCAGCTTTGGATCGTCAGTTAAATGATATTGGATATATAATGCCAGGATTAGGTGATGCAGGAGATCGTATGTTTGGAACTAAATAATGAATATTAGTATATTTTTAACTCTTGATAATTATATCTTTGTTTGAAGTGTAATAGTTCTTAATTACTTCTGTTAATAAACATTTAAATTATAATTTATATTGTTAAATATTTTCAAACAAGAATTATCCACTCACAAAATCTTTTAGCATCTTATTTTCATATTCAATTTTTTCTATTAATCTATTAACTACATCCCCAATAGATACAATTCCGATGGGATAATTATTTTTATTTACAATTGGAATATGCCTGACTTTATTTTTTGTCATTAACTCCATTAGTTTATCCGAGAGAACATCATTTTCACAGTATATAACTTTCTTTGTCATAAGCTGATTTACAAATAAAATTGAACAATCCATATTTTCATTTTTTGCTAATTCTTTAACTATATCTCTTTCTGATATAATACCAGCTAGTTGCTTATCACTGTTTAATACAGGAATTGCACCAATGTTATATTTTGCTAATTTTTTAATAGCCTCTAATAACTGATCATTTTCATCTACAGTTATAAGTTCTCTTTCACTAAGTTTTATGGCTAGACTTTTAGACATTTAATTATCCAAACTTTGCTAATTATATGCTAATGGTGAAAATAATTAAAAACAACAAATATTTATAGAAAATTAATATTTACAAACTTTAATTTAATGAATGTTATCTATAACTATACATTTTTGACTAAGATTATGCGGCCAACACCATATTGATACAAATGGTACTTTACCAACTTTCATACCATGAGGATTGTAAGGGGAATTGTAAATTATTGAGCCTGATTTCTTTTCTACCCATTTTTTTTCCTTAAATCTCCATTTAGTTCCATTAGTTAAATTCAAATATAATTCTGGAGCCGCATGTTTGTGATCTTTATAAAATATTTTCTGCTCTAATAAAAAAATTCCTAACTTCAATTCATCAGATTTAAAGTATCCATCATTTGGTCCAATAAGTTCAGCGTTCATATTTCCATTCAAATAATCTCTCCCTATACTTGAGGTTTGCTCATAATACTCTCCATCATCAGTTTTCCATTTTAATTTGGCGTAACCCTCTAGTATAGAGTTTTTTAGTGGTATTATTTTTTTTGAAGATATTGATAATAAACCATTTATTAGTGATTTATGTTTTGGAGGTAAATTTGGTGTAACGTTGTTGAGTATTTTCTTATCTAAAACACATTTTTTTATTGAATTAACAACAAATTTTTCCTCGGTAGTTTTACTATTTTTTTCAAGATATTTTATTATCTCATTTATAATTTTTTTAATTTCATGCATATAATAAATGATTTTTTTTTATGTTTTTAATAATTAAATTATTTTAAATTTTGACTAAAAGAATTCATTTAGACGGTTTTTCTTTTCAAAACTCAAATTTAATGTAAATCTATAGAAAGTAAATTAATTATTTTATAGGGAGTTAATTATGCAATTAATTAGATTTGCAGTTAGCATTTTATTGTTTTTTGGATTTTTTTCGTATGGAATATCTGAAACAAGAATTACATATAAGTCAGCTAAATCCACATCTTCATACTATCAAATGGCAGTGGAAATAGCAGAGGCAATGAAAAGAGGTTCTAATGGTGAGGTAATTATTACTATAGAAGAAAGTCAAGGCTCAGTTCAAAATGTTATGGAAGCAATTGCTAGAACCAATAACTATGTTTTCACTACTCCTCCTGTTCTTATAAAATTAGCTCGTAATGGTAAAGCAATGTTTAAGGATAAATCAAATCCTAGATTTGATGAAATAAGAGCTTTGTTTCCTATCCCATCTTTGACAATGCATTTTGTAATGTCTAACTCCTCTGGAGTAAGTAGTTTTGAAGAAATGGAAGGAAAAACAATTCTGCTTGGAAAGGGTTCTTTTGGTGCAAAAGAAGGTGCGAAGTATTTAAAACTTTTTGGACTTGAAGGAAAAGTAAAATTAGCAGAAGTAGAGCTCTCTAACGCAGTTCCAGCACTAAAAAATGGACAGATAGATGGGTTTGTAACTGCTGGATCTTTTCCTGCACCTAATGTTATTGAGGCTGCTGCATCCTCTGGTGCCAAAGTAATATCTTTGAGTGAAGATCAGGTTAAAGCATCTAAGCGTACAAAATTAATAATTCCATCTGGTACTTATGCTGGACAAGATAAAGATATTATAACAACGTCTCTTCCTGTAATTGCTTTTACGACATCGGATATGAATGATGAGACGGCTTACCTTCTTACTAAAACCTATTGGGAAAATAAAAAATCTCTAGGTGAAGCAGCTAAATGGTGGAATGGTGTTTCTATGGATATGTTGAATAATATTCTCACAGATATTCATCCAGGCGCAAAAAAATATTATGAAGAGGTTGGTGCCAAGCTAGAATCTCACCATTAGAATGACTCATTAGTTCCTTAGGTTCACTTAATAAACCTAAGGAACATCACAATGACTAATCTTAAAGAAATAAAATATTTATGGATTGGACTAGGATTATTATCAATCTTATTTCATATCTATCTTATTTTCTCAGGACTTGTTCCTAGTTTGATTTCTCGACCTTTACATATGGCTTTAGCAATACCTTGGGTTTTTATTTTTATCTCTCAAAATAAACCGCAACTTTATTTAGGGTATATTTTTTCATTTTTAGGTATTTCTAGCTGTTTTTATATAGTAATTCATGAACCACTATTATCAGAACAGTACGGATTTTTGAATGGATGGGATCAATTTTTAATCTCAATAATATTAATTTTAATCACACTAGAAATGGCCCGACGTACAGTGGGTTGGCCTCTTCCAGTCATTACTCTAATTTTTCTTTTGTATGGACTAATTGGTGATAAGATCCCGGGTGAATTTGGTCATCCAGGAATTCCAATTAATAGTTTTTTTGGTACTTTAGTCATTACTGAAGGAGGGTTATGGGGTAAATTAACTGGTGTATCTGTATCTATTGTCGCCATTTTTGTAATTTTTGGAGCTATTCTGAATGCAGGTGAGGCAGGTCAGGGATTTATGAACATTGCGATTGCAGCTGCTGGAAGACTAAGGGGGGGTGCTGCAAAAGTTTCAATAATTTCCTCAGCTTTATTTGGTTCAATTTCAGGTTCTGCTTCTGCAAATGTTGCTTCAACTGGAATGGTTACATTACCTACCATGTTAAAACTAGGCTACTCAAAAAGAATAGCAGGTGCAGTAGAAGCTGTTTCATCTACAGGTGGTCAAATAATGCCACCTCTAATGGGCGCGGGTGCTTTTGTAATGGTTGAACTAACAGGAATTCCATATAGTCAAATCATATTAGCGGCCTTTATTCCAGCTTTACTCTATTTTTTTGCTATCTGGCTTGGTGTAAATCGCTATGCAGAAATATATGATTTAAAACCTTATAAAATTGAAATGTTGCCCCCAATTTCCACTGTAATTAAAACAGCTCTTTTTTTTCTTATTCCATTTTCAGTTTTATTGGCATTTATGTATTCAGGCTATACCCCCCAGTTTTCAGCAGCAATTGCAATACTATCTGGATTTCTTCTTTTATTCGTTGATATAAATTTAAATTTCAATTGGAAAACGACAAAAATAAGGATTGTTAACGCTTCATTATTTGCAGGTCGTCAAGTATCAATCATAGCATCTATTATTCTTTGTGCTTCACTAATAGTGGGGGTTCTAGGAATAACAGGGTTGGGAATAAAAGTAACATCTTCAATTATTACTCTATCTGATGGTAATTTATGGTTAGCTCTTTTTCTCACAGCCATTTCATGTCTCATTTTAGGAATGGAAGTTCCTACTACTGCGGCATATGTGATCTGTGTATCTGTAGCAGGTCCAGCACTAATTGATTTAGGTCTTAAACCACTATTAGTACATTTGTTCATTTTCTGGTTCGCACTTTTGTCTACAATCACACCACCTGTTTGTGGAGGTGTTTTTATTGCGGCTAGTATGGTAGAAGAAAATTGGTTAAAAGTTGCCAAAACTGCTTTAGTTTTGGGTCTAGGATTATATATTATTCCACTTGCTATGGTACGTCACCCTTCGTTAATTGATTTTGCTAATCTTCCAGTTTTAAGTATTTTAACATCAATTCAAATTGGGTTAGGATTATTTTTTGTTAATAAAGGTTTAATTGGAAAAAATTTAACATTAAATAGAATATTTTTAATTATTGCTGGAAATATAATTATTTTTCTACCTAATTTAGGTTCCATTATATATTGATATGATTTTAATTAATTTTTTATTTTTAGCTTAATTGAAAATATAAAATAATCGGAAAATATAAAATTGATAAACTTGTGGACGCAATAACAATTCCAGCAACGGCTTTATCATCAGCATTGTACTTTTTTGCCAAAAGATAAGAAGTTATAGCAACAGGAGCAGACATTTGCAAAACAAGAATAGAAAAAGGAATGTGATCAAGCTGTGAAATGTATCCGATAATTAAAGATAATGATATGCAGACAAATAACTTTAGAATACCTAATTTTAGAGCCCAATAAAAATGGGTAACATTTAAACTAGCTACTGCTACTCCAAGTGTAATTAACATCAGTGGTATAGCTGTTTGTCCAATTAGCTCAAATGTAGAGGTTAAAAAAAATGGAGTTTGGTATCCTGTTAATAAAAAAAATAAACCTATAAATGTTGCTGTTAGCAGAGGTTCATTTTTAAGTATATTAAGAAATGAAGTCTTTCCTGAAACAAACCAAATTCCAATAGAAAAGGATAAAATTGAAGTAATTGATAGAACTAAAACAGCATAACCTAAGCCGGTTTCTCCAAATGCAAAGTAAGCTAAAGGTAAACCAATATTGCCTGTATTACCAAAAGATAAAGGTGCTAAATATGTTTTAGAATTTATTTTAATTAATTTAATGATAACAAAAAAAGTTATAATTATTAATGTATAGGTAAAAAGAGTTGCTAGAGTAAAATTGAACAAAAGTTTTATGTTTATTTCAGTATTCATTAGAGAAACGAATACTAGGCAAGGAACTGCTAAGTTCATACATAACCTAGTTACAAATTGCATAGGATATTCAAATCCCTTTTTTACCCAAAAAAAACCAAGCAATGAAAGAAAAAAAACTGGAAAAACGATCTCTATAACTTTTATAAATATCATTTCTTCTCAAATAATTTTTATAACATTTTTCTGGAAAGCTTTTTCAATTAAGCCTTGGGTTTAAATCTAATGTCTGAATCTTTGGATCCATTGTGGTATGTACCAAAAACTCTATCAAATGGAACTAACCCGTCACCACCATAATTTACGTTAAAGTACTTATGATGAAGGTAATGCATATATGCATGGGTATCAAATGCTTTATTTTTTGATAATTCAACTTTATCAAAACCAATATGACCAGGGACAGCTCCAAAACCTGCAAAATGTAGTTGATAAAGGGCAATAATCGGGTTTGATGGTAACAAGAAATGCCAAAAAACTGTACCAAAATATAGAATGTGTTCAACTGGATGCATTGACAGTGATGACCATGGACTTGGGTTCACTGATTTGTGATGAACAGAGTTCACCCATTTATATAGAATAGGAATGTGTATTAGTCTATGGATGCAATAAAAGTGAAAATCATGAATTATAGGTACAACTAAAACCATTAGAATAAACCAAATTGTATTCTCAGAAAAATTGATCCAAGGTATGTACCCGTTTGAAAAAGTCCATAGCATTAGTATTTGAAGAATAGACCATATTGGAACGCCAAAAAGCATTGATCTTGTCATATTATCTATGGTCTGGTTTTTGAACCAAAAAAACTTTTTTTTAATATCTTGAGGAAAACTTTTATTATATTTAAATCTATTTGCTTGTTTTTTCTTTATGTAAAGGGGGGGTTTCTATCCCTGATACCAAATAAAAACCAGAAACAAATTAACAACTAAAATATTAATAGTCCAATCCAATGAAAAATTAGACATGGTTTCCACTGTGGGTATAACAAGAAACCAATAGATAATTGAGGAAATCATAAAGAGGACATTATAAGGGAAAAAATATGCTGGTACCCAAGCCAATATTTTTTTTGGCTTAGGTGGAAATAACCAAATAGGGGCTGGCTCTAATAATTTATTTGGAGCCCAATCACCATGTTTATCAAGAGTACCAAATTTTTTATCGTCCAATAATCTTCTCTTTAATTAAAAATATAACATTTATATTTTATATATTTTAATGACTTGAGTAAACTAATTTTAGTTTTGCCTGAGAAGAATTATTTACATTAAAGTGATGAATTAATTTTATTCTTTAAAATAATGTCCATATGTTTTATCTAATCATAAATATTTTCTATTTATAGTAGAGATTTATCCTTTTGATCGTTTTTGCTTTTGCTGTTTTCTTTCTAATAATTACTCCTGGTCCTGGGGTTTTATCAACTGCTGGAGTAGGTACTGCTTATGGTTTCAAATCTGGAATAAGATATGTTTTCGGACTTTTTTTAGGTACTAACCTTGTTGCTTTATTAGTCATTTCTGGGTTATCGAGTATTATCTTTTCTTATCCAATGGTTAGAACTATTTGTTTATTTTTATCATCAATTTTTTTTATATATCTATCTTTAAAAATTATGTTTAAGGGTGCAAATTTAAATTTCTTAAAATCGAAAAGTATTCCTGGAATTAAACATGGTATAATCTTACAGCTCATTAATCCAAAAGCTTACATAGTTAATTTATCTTTTTATTCAGGTTTCGCTTTCTATCCTTCAAATTTCTTAATAGAAATTTTATTGAAATTATTGATAAGTAATTTAATTTGGGTTCCTATACATTTAATTTGGTTATACGCCGGTGTCTTATTTTATGAATTACCTTTGAGTAAAACTTTTAAAAATATAGTAAGATATTTTATGGGAATAAGTTTGATTTTAGTAGTTATACTTTCTTTAGCATCAGTATAAAAAAATATCATTATCTTATTCTCTTTGATCTAGATTTCCTAATAAATCTTGAAGCTTTTCTAAGTTACCATTATCGCTAAAAGACTCAATCATAGAAGGATCTCTCTGCATTCAATTGGGTCTTTTACCTAACAATAATTCAACTGTTGGTTTGAATTCTATTTGCTTTCATAATAATTCAGCTGGTAAATAAGCCATTCTTTCAAAAAGTTTGGGTTTATTATATGTAAAAAAACTACAAGACGGATAGTAATAGTAATACGTATTCATACCACTACCACCAACTATTTTATGAGTTTTTAAACTACCAGCTTTATTTATTTCATGTTAAGTTCAAGCTAAAGTAGAAATAGAAGTTCCAATTATTTGATGAAAAATAGAATAATTATACATAAACTGAATCATAGGATCATATGAAAGTAAAATTTTTTTTATTTATTCACTAGAGAAAATCATTGTAATTTACCACAGGCCCCGAGATTGAATGAAAACTTTCTCCGTCTTCATATGGCTCTACGAACACTCTCAACATATCACTTACTCGATTATCTCTATTCATAATATCTACAAAAGTATCAATACTATGATGTAATCCTATTAGGGCGTATTCTCCAGTTCCTAGATCAATAATTTGATGCATTATGTCATCAAATGGATAATCTCTAACGTATTCTGCATAAGCCTTAAACAAAGCTTCCACTTGACCTTCTTTAGGTCTAAACCTTATACAGTTAATCATTCCAACCATTTTTATCTCATCTCCCTTTATTTTTTTCTTTAATTGAAACTAAGATTCCAGATAAAAGAATAAGTACCATTCCAGCAATTATATAAGTAGAAATAAAATCTGATAAAAATAAAACACCCCAAAAGGTAGCAAAAAATAGGAATGAATATTCAAAAATAGCAACAAAACTTGTTTCTCCTTTTTGATATCCGTAGGTGATAAAAATACCACCAATAACTGATACTAAAGCATGAAATATAATTATAAATAAAGATACATTATCCATGGAAGTAAAACCTAACGATATAAAAGATTCTGAGACTGGTACTAATGAAAGGAATGAGTTTAATTCCAGTGTAATAATGATCAGAAATGATGCAAGACCAATTCCCGTAAAAAACATAAACATAAGTGATCGAGGATCTTCATCCTTACACCATTTTCTGGTAGTTATTGATGAAAGTGCATAAAATGCTCCTGCAAATATTGGAAATAATGCTCCATAAGTAAAATTATAAATATTAATATCTAATACCATAAAAACACCTATACTACCTATGAAAATAGACAATATTTTTATAAAGTTAAATTTTTCTTTATACAAAATGTTAGAAAATATAATTACAAAAAAAGGAGAAGTAAAAAGTCCCGCAGCAACTTGAGAGATTGGGAAAAAGGCTAAACAACCAAAGTATATTAACATGGCAATTACTATTAAAGCTGTTCTATAAAAAACAAATTTAATATTTTTAGGAAAAATTATTAACCAATTTTGATATATAGAAAATAATATTAGTAATGGTATTGCAATTAAACTTCTTATGAGGTGAAATTGCCAAAGTCCAATTTTATCAGTTAGAAAACGAATATAATTATCACCAATTGCTAGTATCAGCATGCCAAATGCAATGAAAAGTCCTCCCTTTATATTCATATAATTTTCTTTTTTTTAATCAAATATTCTCGCCAAAAGGTATAACAACCGGACAATATTATAATTGTAGCACCTACTAAAGTATAAAAATCTGGCCTTTCTCCCAATATAAAAACAGCTAAGATTAATGCAAAAAGAAGCCTAGTATATCGAAAAGGAGATATAACTGACACATCACCTTTTCTAGTTGCTAAAACAAGCATAAAATACGAAAAACTTGCTACAACTGCACTTAATAATATTAAATACGACTGCACAGTTGATATTACAACAAAAGTGTTACTGATTGGTATTAATAAGACCCCACCTATTGTTGTTGCCAAAAAGGCATATATCGAGATTGTTAAGGATGGTATATCATCTTTTATATTTCTTGTGATAAGATCTCTTAATCCTAAAAAAAATATCCCTATAAATGCTAATATTGAAGAACTTTGGAAACCATTCATTCCAGGTTTAAGTATTAAAATTACTCCACAAAAACCAACTACAACTGCAGACCAACGACGCCACCCTACTTTTTCTTTTAAAAAAAATGCAGATCCTGCTGTTACTAGTAGAGGTATAGCTTGCAAAAAGGAAGAAACCGTTGATAGAGAAATTAAAGATATTGCATAAACTATAAAAATCGCCCCAAGCATATCAGATATTGTACGAAAAAGTATTAAGGGGTTTTTGATGTCTTGAGATCTTATTATAGGAATTTTCTGTATTTTCCCCATAATGATCAATAAACAAACCGAAACTATTCCAACATATATTAGAATTTGGGAAACTGGCATAAATTTTGATAAAATTTTTATAATAAGATCTTCTAATGCAAAACTAGCCATTGCAACTGTCATAAAAAAAATTCCACGAATATTTTCCAATTGCTCTCCTAATTTTAGATAAGAATTCTTCTAATAGAGAATGAATAATTAATTACTATTTATGATAATTGATAAACTAATAATAGACTTAATGTGCCTAATCCAAGATATGTACAAAGCATACCTGATATTCTAAGAAAGGGGTTGAATGCATAGAAAGAAAAGCAAATAGCATGTGCTAATCTACCATATAAAAATATTAAACATATAGTTAATAAGTATAAAAATGGTGTCCCATTTTTAATTTCTAGTATTAAGAGCAGTATTAAAAAAATAGGTACATATTCTGAAAAATTACCATGTGATCTGACATTACGATTCAACTTCTTTTCATTGATTTCATGACCCATTTTAAAAATAAGTCTCATAACGGGACTCCCTCTAAAATATCCAACTCTGAATGAAAGAAAAAGATAGATAAATGTAAAAAGTGAAGCAAAGATTGATGTTAAATACAAATCATTCATAATTTTAATTTAATTAAAATAGTTTACTATTAATCTTAAGTAATATTTCCCCTAGCTGGATATTTTTTTTCAATAATAAAGTTTAAAGAATTAACTATATCTTTGAATTGTGGCCTGGCAAAGGGCATAGACTGTATGTATACGGAAAAAATTGTTTTATCTGGTTTAATTAAAAATAGGCCTGGTTCTGGAAAAAAATCTAATTCTTCAACACCAATTGAAGTTTTACCTTTTCCTTTAGATATATACAAATTCCATTCCTTTGCTTTTTCAATATCAAGGTTATATGCAAATCTTAATTCTGTCGATCCAACTTTCTGCAACATTTGTGTTGCACGGGTTTGATCATCTGCAGAAATAATTACGTAGTCGACTCCAAGATCACTTAATGTTGAAAGATAAGTTGTAATTTCTTTGAGATAAGTAATACAAAGTGGACAATGTAAACCTCTTATAAATATTGCCATAGTGAATTTTTTCGGAGATTCATTGAACAAATTAAACTCACCATGGTAAACAGTGGGTAAAACTAAGCTTGGTGCTTTTCTTGTTGGTGTAATCATTTTTTTATCAAAATAATATTGTTCATATTAGTGGAGTAGCATGTTTCTTTTAAGTCTTCTAGGTATTTATTTAATGCTTTAACTGACAACTGAAGTTCAAAAATGAAGAGCGCTATTGATATTGAAAGAATTAATAAAGCTGCAATAAAAAAAGAAATAAATATGTTGACCATATTTGGATTAGGTATATCAGAAATTAATTGAAGTCCAAAAAATATAACTAATAGATTAAAAAAAGCTTACCGATCCTAATGTTTGAAATGTTCTATTTAGATAAAGTCTTCTTCTCAAAATTTGAATTTGTTCAAGATATTTTTTAACATAAATTTTACTTTTGATTCACGATTTTCTACTAGATCGTCATTTATTCTTCTAATTAGTGCACGCAATGAGCTATATCTGTTAGCATAATTTATCATCATTAGTGGTATCCGCAGGAAATAAAGCTGCAGGAAGGAAAAGTATTCCATAGTTCATAATAATTAACTTTCTTTATTTAATATTATTTACTAAAAAAATTTGTATTAATGACTTATTTTGAGGTTTATATGAATTTGGTATATAAATTGAATTTATATTATTGTTTTTTAGTTTTTTGAGTATCAACGAATCTTAAATTATTTAGGTAAAAAATGTCCATTAACCTACTTTCCAAAATGTTAAAAGAAAATGATTGGATACTTGCTGATGGTGGAACAGGAACAGAATTATTTAAAATGGGACTTACCTCAGGAGACGCACCTGAGTTATGGAATATAGAATATCCAGATAAAGTAAGGCAGCTGTATGAAAGCTTTCTAGACGCGGGAAGTGATTTAATTTTAACTAACTCATTTGGTTCAAATTCAGCTAGATTAAAACTGCACAGGCAAGAAAAAAATTCATATATGGTTTCAAAAAAATCAGCTGAAATTGGCAAAGAAATTATATATAATTATAATCGTTCTATAGTACTTGCTGGATCTATAGGTCCTACAGGTGAATTGATTGAACCTCTAGGCTCAATGACGTATAGTGAAGCCATTGATATCTTTAAAGAACAGTCTAAAGGCCTTAAAGATGGTGGTGTAGATGTCCTTTGGATTGAAACAATGTCACATATTGATGAATTCAAAGCAGCGGTTGCTGCTGCAAAAAGCCTAAATATGCAATGGTGTGGGACAATGAGTTTTGATACTTCTGGTAGGACAATGATGGGAATAACTCCATTAGAGTTTAAAAATTTAATCTTTAATCTAGATTATAAGCCGTTAGCTTTTGGAGCTAATTGTGGGGTGGGGTCTTCAGATCTTCTAAGAACTATTAAAAGCTTCATAAATGAAGAAATTAAAATAATAGCTAAAGGTAATGCGGGTATACCTAAATTCAAAGGAGGAAAAATTGTTTATGATGGTACTCCTGAAATTATGGCTAAGTATGCTTGCTTTGCAAGAGATTTAGGTGCTAGCATAATTGGAGGTTGCTGTGGCACTACCCCATTACATATAAGAGCAATGAAAAAATCCTTATCTAAAAAGCTAACTTCAAGAGAAGTAAGTTTGGATTTGATTGAGGATTGTTTTGGTAAATTTTCATCAAAATCTGATAGTTCTGAAGTTAAGAGTACTTCAAAAAATAAAAGAAGAAGACGTATTCACTAATGAATAAAAATTAATTATAAGATAAGATATTAATTGAAATTTAAAAATTTTATTATTATTGGATATGTTCTCATTTAGTTTTATCAAAAATTTAAAAACTTCTTTTATATTATTTTTTCTTATGATTTCTTCTATAAATGCTGAATCAAAAAAAGAAAATTATACCTTAAATGAAAGTAGAAATTTTGACTTAAATATAGGTCTTGGAATTATAAATACTCCTAAATATGAAGGATCTGATAATTCTTTAAGCCGAACTGTCCCATTTTTAGACTTTAAATACAAAAAAATTAAAGTTAATCCTATAGCGGGAGTTAAGGTTGACTTTTTTAATAATGAAAGCTGGTCATTCAATTATGGTGTCGGTTTAAATCTTGGAAGAGATCCAAAACAAGATAATAATTTATCTGGATTAAATAAAATTAATTGGACTTTGGAACCTAAAGTTGGAGCTAAATATAAGAGCAAGTATTATTCAATTTCTTCAGAACTTGCTTACGATATATTTCAAAAAGGTCATAAAGGTTCTTATTTGAAAACATCATTAGGAAGTGGTTTTCCTATTATTGGATTGAATACATTTATTATTCCCCCTCAATTTCATTCACTTATGCTGATAAAACATACTTGAATAACTATTTTGGGATAGACAGTAATGAAAATATTTCTTCTGGATATTCAGTATATAGTTTAAGTGATGGTATAAAAGATATTTCAGCAAATATAATAGGGATTTATAAACTAAATGATAAGTTGAGCTTAACTGCAAATTTAAGTTACAAAAAATTAATAGGGCAGGTTGCAAAAAGCCCTATAGTATTAAAAGAGAATAATATTACTACTATTTTTGCTCTAAATTATAGTTACTAAATTGTAAGCAAAGATATTATCAACCACCTATTTATATCTTTTTTGGCTGCTTTTTTCTTCTTTAGTATATAATGCAGCTATAGCACTATTAAGAGAAACAATACCTATTTTTTTGCCCTCTTTATCAATTACATTACACTCTTTTATTGAAGTTTTATTCAGAATCTGTAAAGCATTTTCCAATGGTAACGTTGCTGCTATATCCGGACCTTTGCAAGTACCATTTTTCATTATTGTTGCAACTTTTATAACTTTTCCCCTGTTTACATCTTTAATAAAATCTGAAATATAATCATTAGCAGGTTTCATAATTATATCTTGGGGATTACCCTTTTGAATAATCTTACCATCTCTAAGAATTGCTATATTATCACCAATTCTTAAAGCTTCATCAAGATCATGAGTTATGAAGATAATTGGTTTTCTTCAAATCATTTTGAAGGTCTAATAAAATATCTTGCATATCTGTTCTTATTAGAGGATCAAGTGCTGAAAATGCTTCATCCATAAGAAGAATTGGTGCATCTGTTGCTAGTGCTCTTGCTAAACCAACCCTTTGTTGCATGCCACCAGACAATTGAGCAGGATATCGATCTTCAAAACCTGAGAGTCCTACTCTGTCAATCCATTTATGACTATCATGCTTGGCTGTTTTTTCACTTATTCCCTGTATGATAAGACCGTATGCAACATTTTGAGCGACTGTTTTATGAGGTAGTAGTGCAAATTTTTGGAAAACCATAGAGGTTTTTTTTCTTCTGAATTCTTGAAGTTGCTTTGAGGTCATTTGCAATATATTTTCTCCGTCAACTAATACTTCCCCAGAGGTGGGTTCAATTAAACGATTGATGTGTCTTATTAGAGTTGATTTTCCAGAACCTGATAATCCCATAATAACTTGTACTTTTTGTTCTGGAATTTCTAAATTGATATTATTCAAACCAAGAACATGATTATATTCATCAAGTAATTCTTGTTTGGAAATACCGTCGTTTACATGTGATACAAATTTTTTTGCGTTAGTCCCAAATATTTTAAAAAGCTTATTTATTTTTAGTTTTGAATCACTCATGATCTTTACCGTATCTATGAGCTTGTAGCCTTTTACCAAATCTTTGCGAAACTCTGTCAAAAATTATTGCTAATGCAACTATAGCCAGTCCATTCATTAAACCTAATGTTAAGTATTGATTTTGTATGGCTTGTAATACCGGCATTCCAAGTCCTTTAACACCAATCATTGATGCTATCACTACCATTGCTAGTGCCATCATAATTGTTTGATTAACACCTGCAAAAATGTTTGGTAAGGCTAGAGGTATTTGAACATCAAACAATTTCTGTCTATAATTCGAACCAAACGCATCTGCTGCTTCAAGAATTTCTTTGTCAACTAATCTAATCCCAAGATTAGTGAGACGAACTATAGGAGGAAGAGCATAAACACAAACCGCTATTAGTCCTGGTACACGACCAATCCCAAGCAACATTACTACCGGTAGTAGATAAACAAAAATTGGAATTGTTTGCATAAGATCAAGTATTGGTGTGATAGCACTTTGAACCTTATCATATCTAGACATCAAAATGCCTACAGGTATTCCAATTGTAATGCAGATAATTGTTGAAACTGATATTAAGGAGATTGTGGCCATCATATCTTTCCACATACCAAAATAACCAATAATTATAAAAGATAAAACCGATCCAAAAGATAATTTCCAACTTCTAGAGCCAAGATACGAAAGTCCAGCTACAGCAATAAGAATCAATGGCCATGGTGTAGCAATTAGCAATTTTTCCAACCAAACTAAGAAGAAATATAAAGGGTCAAAAAAGGCCTCTATATTTTCACCATACTCACGCGAAAAACCCTTAAAAGCAGAATCTATACTTTTTTTGAAATCTCGGAGATCCCTTTTTCCTAAACTAGGTATTTCTGTCCAAAAATCCATTTTATTACTTTAATGATTTTATAGATTTATAAACCGCGCCTAAACTAAACGCGGTTTATATAATAGAGAAGTTATAAAGATGACTTAACTTTATCTGCTACCTCTTGGGATACCCAAGTAGTCCAAATATCTTCATATGACAGTAGGAATTCTACTGCTGCATCATAACCTTGAGATTGGTTTTCTTCCATGTAAACAAGCATTTTGTTCATGATTGGTCCAGGATAAATTCTTTTTGAAAAATATTCCATAGCTTGAGATGCTTGATCTTTGAAGTTTGTTGTTACTACAGTGTGAACTTCTGAATTTGTCCAAGCAGATGGTTTTGGATCGGCACAATCTTGTTCAGCTTTTGCAATACAACCATCCCAGTTCTCAGAACCTGCAAAAGGAACACCAAAATCCATAAGTTGCATATTAAATTTTCCAATTGGTGCAGTTGGTGCCCAATAATATCCAAACCAATTTTCACCTCTTTCAACAGCTTTAGCCATTGAAGCATCTAAACCTGCCTGAGAACCTGGATCAGTTAAAATCCATCCCTTTTTTTCCATTTCAAATGCTCTGAAGAGATTAATATTTGAAAGTTGGCAACCCCATCCAGCTGGGCAGCCAATGAATTCGCCTTTACTTGGATCTTCTTTTGCTGGAAACAGATCTGGTCTTTCCAAAATATCTAGAACTGTTTTAAGTTCTGGATGATTTTCCTTTGTATAAGATGGCACCCACCAACCTTCACCAAGATCAGTTATAGGCATCTCTCTTGCGGAATGTAGTCTACCTTCATCCATAGCTGCAAATAGTGGTTCTCTAACGGTATTAATCCAAAGCTCAGCTGCAACATCTGGCTGCCCTTTCTCATTCATAGACGCAAATGTTGTTGTAGTTGCTCCAGCAACCATTTCTATTTCACATCCGTAGCCTTCCTCTAATATTATTTTGTCAACATTAGCCATAAGTGTGGCAGAAGGCCAATTCATGTCAGCCATTGATATTGAACCACAAGCCGACCATGCCAAATTGCTCATCATAAAAAAAATTGAGCATATTGACGTAACTAAAACTTTTTTCAAATGTCTTCTCCTAAATTAATTAGCAATGTTTTTTAAGGCTATAGGTTCATCTATAAATGTCAATGAGTAATAAGAAATAATGAGTTAAATTGATACTGCTGTAATTTCTTAATTAATTATTGATTCATTCTATAAAAAGCCGTCATCTATGAACCTGGTATCCAACTTGTTCCCGCTAAAGGGACACGTGCCATAGCTGCAGACTCTACTGTTAAAGCACAAAGATCTTCAGGTTCAAGGTTTCTTAAATGACTTTTTCCACAAGCTCTTGCTAAAGTTTGTGCTTCTAAAGTGATTACTTTTAAATAATTTGAAAGGCGTTTCCCAGCTTCTTTGGGATTAAGTCTTTTTGATAGTTTAGGATCTTGTGTAGTAATGCCAGCAGGGTCATTTCCTTCATGCCAATCATCAAATGCGCCCGCAGTTGTTCCTAATTTTTCATAATCACTTTGCCATTTAGGATCATTATCTCCTAGTGCAATAAGTGCTGCAGTGCCAATTGAAACTGCATCAGCACCTAATGCTAAAGCTTTTGCAACATCTGCCCCATTTCTAATTCCACCAGAAACAATTAATTGAACTTCCCTATGCAGTTTTTGCTCTTGAAGAGCTTCAACAGAAGGACGAATACAAGCTAGGGTTGGTATCCCTACATGTTCAATAAATATATCTTGTGTAGCAGCAGTTCCACCCTGCATACCATCAATCACAATGGCGTCTGCCCCAGCTTTTATAGCTAGTGAAGTGTCATAAAAAGGTCTGGTAGCTCCAATTTTCACAAAAATAGGAATTTTCCATTGTGTTATTTCCCTTAACTCAATTATTTTTATTTCTAAATCGTCAGGTCCTGTCCAATCTGGATGTCTGCATGCTGATCTTTGATCAATACCTGTTGGTAATGTCCTCATTTTCGCAACTCTATCGTTTATTTTCTGACCTAGAAGCATTCCCCCTCCACCTGGTTTTGCTCCTTGACCAACTACAATTTCTATTGCGTCTGCTTTCTTTAGATCATCTGGATTCATACCATATCTAGATGGAAGGTATTGATAAATAAGTTTATTGGAGTGCTGACGTTCTTCTTTTGTCATACCCCCATCTCCAGTAGTAGTTGATGTTCCTGCCAAGGAAGCACCTCGTCCTAAAGCTTCTTTTGCTTGTGCTGATAAAGCTCCAAAACTCATACCTGCAATAGTAATTGGTATATCAATTTCTAATGGATTTTCTGCATTTCTTGTTCCTAATTTTAATGCTGTTTCACATTTTTCTCGATAACCTTCTAGTGGGTATCTAGACATCGACGCACCCAAAAAAAGAAGATCATCAAAATGGGGAACCCTTCTCTTAGATCCTCCACCTCTAATATCATAAATACCAGTAGTTGAAGCTCTTCTAATTTCGGCATTCACTTCAGGAGTAAACGTTTGTGAAAAAATTGGTAGTGTACTAGCAGTTTTAGTTTTTAATTTTTTATTTTTTTTTGTCATTTATTTATCTTTGGTTAATACTCATTAGCATTATCTATATCAAAATTATAAAGTTTCCTTGCAGATCCAAATCTTCTAAATTTACCAGGTTTAAAGTTTAATTTTGCGTCGTTAAGTAACTTTTCTAATATTTCTTTATGTTTTTTGGACATTTCTTTCTCTACACAATCAGCACCGAGAGATTTTACAGATCCTCTAACAAATATTTGTGCTTCATAAATACTATCGCCTAATGAATCCCCAACATTTCCGCATACTATAAGCTTTCCTGATTGAGCCATAAATGCAGACATGTGACCAATATTACCTTTAACAACTATATCAATACCTTTCATGGAAATACCACATCGTGACGATGCATTTCCTTTTATTAATAAAGTACCACCATGAGCAGTAGCTCCTGCATATTGACTAGCATTTCCATGAACAATTAATTTGCCAGACATCATGTTTTCTGCTGCTCCTGGACCAACGGACCCACTAACTTCTATAAGTGCTTTTTTATTCATTCCAGCACAATAGTAGCCAGTAGATCCTTCAATTTTGACTTTTATGGTACTATCTAATCCAACTGCTAAAGCATGTGCACCTTTAGGATTTGATATCAGCCAGTTTTCATTACTCTTGGACATTTGCAATTTTTTATTTAGCTCTCGAAGCGTTATTTTATCAAGATCTAGTTTGTTCATTTTAGTGATTCCAAAAATAAACAGTTGCAGGTTCTGGTTCCCAGATTTTAGCATGATTAATATCTGGTAAATATGCGAATGCTCTGTATTCAGAACCAAAAGCTACATAATAATCATTTTCTGCCATAACGGCAGGTTTACATGAAATTGGATCTCTTAACACTCCAAAACCGTCTTTAGTACCTACAAGGAAAGTATAAAACCCATCTAAATCTGATAAAGCTAATTCCAAAGACTGTTTCAACGTTTTCCCATTCTTTATTTTTAAACTTAAGTAACTCGCTGCAACCTCTGTATCATTTTCAGTGGTAATCTGCATTCCTTCATTAATTAGTTTTTGTCTAAGTTGGTTATGGTTTGATAATGAACCATTATGGACAAGGCATTGATCTGGTCCTGTGCTAAATGGATGAGCTCCCAAAGTTGTAACAGCACTTTCTGTTGCCATTCTGGTGTGTCCTATACCATGTGTGCCAATCATTTTACTTATACCAAATTTTTGAATTACATTTTTTGGCAATCCTACCTCTTTGAATATTTCGATATTTTCACCTGAGCTCATTAGAGAAAGGGTGGAAAAAGATTTTTTCAAAAAAGTTTCTACTTTATTACAATCTTTTTTATTTACGGTTAAAACGATATGATTGAAATGGTTTCTTAACGAAACCTTTAATTTTTGCTTTTGTAATAACTCTTTATTTAATTCTTTAAAATCTTCTTGTGGATTTTCAGACTTTAAAGTCAATTTAATTTTATTATTATTTCCATTATTATATATAGCAAGGCCAGAACTATCAGGTCCTCTGTCAGACATAGTATTTAACATACTTGATAGCATTGATCCTAATTTAGAATTTAATTTCTCATCTTTAAGAAAAAGACCGATTATTCCACACATCTTTATTTATCTTCTATTTAAATATTTAGATCTAAAACAATTTCATAATAGTATTATATGATATGGTATCAACTATCAAATTAGGCAATATCTATGAAACCCATTAATTGGATCAACCATGTAGAACCTGCTAAAGGTTCACCTCCAAAAAGTACATTTGGTTTCTTATTATGGTCTTTATCGGGTAGTTATAAAGTACTTTATCTTTCTGGCTTTTTATCGATTTTAACAGGAATTACTGAGGTATCAGCAGTTTTATTATTAGGTCTTTTAATTGATGCTGCTTTAAATTCAACTGCTGAGGATCCATTAGGCAATAATATTTTATTGTTTTCTGCAGGGTTGCTTTTTTTTCTATTATTACGACCAATAATTTTTGGTTCTTCTTCATATATGCAATCTGTTATTGTGTCTCCAAATATATTTAATCTTGTATTATCTAGAATTCATAGATGGTGTATAGGTCATTCAATTCTCTTTTTTGAGAATGATTTTGCAGGTAGAATTGCTCAAAAAGAGATGCAAACTGCCAGAGCAATTACTGATGTAGTTATTGAGATTTTACAGACGGTACTTTTTGCACTTGCTTCGGTGATTGGTGCAGCACTGATGCTGACATCTGTAAATATTACACTAACATTTGCATTACTATTTTGGCTGGTTTGTTATTTCTTTCTTATTAGATATTTTATGCCAATTATTCGGTTAAGGTCTGGGAATAGAGCAAGCTCAAGAGCAATGGTTACTGGTCAAATCGTAGATACTGTAACAAATATTAAAACTGTTAAACTATTTGCTCACAATCAACACGAAGACAGTGAAGCTTTAAAAGCTATGGCTAGTTTTAGATATAATTCGATTAAATATGGAGAGGTTGCTGCTTGGTTTAGATTTTGTTTAAATGGTTTAGCAGGAGTTTTACCAGTAATAATGGTTGGGGGAAGCCTTTGGTTTTGGAGTACAGGTCAAGTAAGTGCTGGCGATATAGCAGCAGCTGGAGCTATTTCACTAAGACTTTCTCAAATGATTGGTTGGGTTAGTTATGTTTTAATGACAATTTATTCAAATTTTGGAGAGATTGAAGATGGTGTGAGAACATTATCAAAGCCTTATGATTTGGAAGATAAAAAAAATGCACAAGCTATTAAAATAAAAAAGGGTGAGGTGAATTTCCAGAATGTCAGCTTTGCATACGATAGAGACATTGGTGGAGTAAAAAATATTTCTCTTTGTATAAATCCAGGAGAAAAAGTTGGTCTAGTTGGTGCATCTGGTGCGGGTAAATCTACATTGTTATCATTGTTATTACGTTTATACGATCCAGAAAGAGGAATTGTACAAATTGATAATCAAAATTTGTCTAATGTTACTCAAGAAAGTCTTCGTAAACAGATAGGAATGGTTACCCAGGAAACAGCTTTATTTAATAGATCTGCAAAAGATAATATTTTGTATGGCAACTCATCAGCAAGCTTCAAGACTTTAGTTGAAGCATCAAAAAAAGCAGAGGCTCATAATTTCATACTTGACCTTCAAGATCATCAGGGTCGTAAAGGTTATGAAGCACATTTAGGTGAGCAAGGTGTAAAATTATCGGGTGGGCAAAAGCAAAGAATTGCTTTAGCTAGAGCAATACTAAAAGATGCACCTATTCTGGTATTAGACGAAGCTACAAGTGCCTTAGATAGTGAAGTAGAGGCGTCTATACAAAATGCGCTAGAACTAGTAATGGACGGGAAAACTGTTTTAGCAATTGCTCATCGTTTATCCACACTTAGTAAAATGGATAGAATTATAGTTATGGATAAAGGAAAGATAGTAGAAAATGGAACACACCAAGAATTATTAAATTTGAGAGGGTTATATGCTAAATATTGGGAACGGCAATCTGGTGGCTTTATTGAAACTTATCAAGCTGCAGAATAAGTTGATTATCCTAACTTTTTTTAGTAATTAAAATACATTTTGTGATGAAGAAAGCTATTGATTTTTATTACTCACCTACTCCAAATGGATGGAAAGTAAGTATTATGCTGGAGGAATGTGGTTTAAATTATAATACAAAATTAATTAATTTAAAAAAAGGTGATCAATTTAGTTCGGATTTTCTAAAAATTAATCCCAATAAAAAAATACCTGCAATTACGGATTACGATGAAAATGAAAAACCAATTAATGTTTTTGAGTCTGGAGCCATTCTTCTATATCTGGCCGAGAAGACTGGAAAATTTATGCCAGATTCAATTGATGAAAGAAGAAAACTTACCCAGTGGTTATTTTGGCAAGTTGGTAATTTAGGTCCTATGGGTGGGCAACATAGTCATTTTTGGAATTATGCACCAACTTCTGAAAAACAAAGTTATGCAGCTCATAGATACGCAGATGAATACAAAAAATGTTTAGAAGTTTTAGAGTATCAGTTAACTGGTAGAGATTATATTATTAACGATTACTCCATTGCTGATATAATATCATGGCCTTGGGTTTTAATTGCTAAATCTATGGGGATATCTTTAGATCCATACCAAAATGTCATAAAATGGCGACAAAAACTAAAAGAAAGAGATGCAGTTAGAAGGGGCGTCGATTTAATGAGAAACAAAAAAAAATAATTTTTAATAATAAAATTTTTGTTTATATTTTTATAAAAAATATGTATCAAATTATTTTGTTTGAGGGTTTCCTGGTATAGGAAGTCCAATAAGTGAGTGATGTGATCTGGCATATTGTGGAGGATATGCAGATTCTTTTTTAAACACTTCAGCTGCATGCCATGCCCATCTTGGATTATATAACATCCCTCTCCCAATTGCTATCAAATCCGCTTGTCCTGTACTTATAATACTTTCTGCCTGTAAGGGTTCATTTATTTGCCCTACTGCAATAGTAGGAATTCCTACTTCACTTTTGATTCTTGATGCAAATCCAGTCTGATAAGCAGGACCTGAAATTATATTTTGTTTTGGTGAATTACCACCACTGGAAACGTCAAAAAAATCACAACTAAGTTCTTTAAGTTTTAACGCAAATTTTGTTGCTTCTTCTATATTCCATGAGGAAGATTCTACCCAATCTGTTGCAGAAAATCTTACTCCAATGGGGTAGTCACTAGATATTTCATCCCTTATTGCTTTAAAAATCTCAAGGGGATATCTTATTCTATTCTCAAAAGTAGAACCATATTTATCAGTCCGCGTGTTGCTAATAGGTGAAAGAAATTGGTGAATTAAATATCCATGTGCCATATGTAGCTCAATAATATCAAAACCAATTTCTATTGCTCTTTTTGCTGAATTTACAAAACATTTCTTAATATACTCTAAACCTTGAATATCTAATTCTAGAGGTGAAGGCCAATTAGAATTATAAGCTTCCGAGGATGGAGCAACAGTTTCCCAACCATCTGAAATATCTTGGCTTAGTGGTTTGCCTCCTAGCCAGGGAATTTCAGTTGAAGCCTTACGTCCAGCATGTGCTAATTGTATACCAATTTTTGTATTCCCATATCTTTTTACAAACTTTATTACTTTCTCTAATGCAATTTGATTATCGTCAGAATATAAGCCCAAACAACCAGGTGTAATTCTTCCTTTTTCTTCAACTGCAGTTGCCTCAATGAATACTAGAGCAGAACCAGAAATTGATAATTGTCCAAGGTGCATCAAATGCCAATCAGTAGCCGAACCTTCAATTGCAGAATACTGACACATTGGTGCCACTACTATTCTATTAGTTAAGTTTAAATTATTTATTGATATTGGACTAAAAAGTTTGTGTTCCATTTTTTACCTAATTTTTTGATTACTTTTTACTTTTAAATTCAACAGGACCTTTCTCATCTACCCAACCTGCAAAACCGTCAGTTATATGAGAGGCTTCAAAACCCATATCTTTTAATGTGGAAACTGCAAGTGCAGATCTCCAGCCCGCTGCGCAATGAAAAATATATTTTTTGTTTGTATTAAATATATCCTTAAAATAGGGACTTTCGGGATCAATCCAAAATTCCAGCATTCCACGTGGAGCATGAAAACTACCAGGAATAAAACCTAATTTTTGTCTTTCCCTAATATCCCTAATATCTATAAAAATCACATTCTCATCATTAAATAATTTAATTGCTTCTTTAGCATCAATCTCATTAATTTTTAACTTCGCCTCAGCAACCATATTCTTTACTGTTTTTTTTAATTTTTTCATAATTTTACTCTTCAATAAAAAATCAAAATAATTTTATTCCTTAAGTTTATTTCTTAAATCTACTCTTCTTATTTTACCAGAAATAGTTTTGGGAAGATTTTTTGTAAAAATAATTTCTCTGGGATATTTATAAGGTGCTGTTTTATTTTTTACAAATTCTTGGATTTCTGATTTCAATTTTTCATTGCCTTGGCCGTTTTTACCTAAAACAATAAAGGCTACAACGATTTCCCCCCTAATATAATCTTTTTTTGCAATAACTGCTGCTTCTACTACATGTTGATGCTCAAGTAGAGTACTTTCTATTTCAAAAGGGCTAATTCTATATCCAGAAGAAGTAATTATATCATCAGCTCTTCCAACAAACCAAATATATCCATCTTTATCTTTTGTTGCTGTATCTCCTGTAAAATACCAACCATTTCTAAATACTTCAGATGTTTTTATTTGATCTTTATAATACCCCTTAAATAAACCAGGAGGATAAGGATTGGTAATTTTTATACCAATATTACCGATTTCATCAGTTTCTAATATGTTAGCTTCATTATCAATAATTTCAATATCGAAACCTGGGCAGGGTTTACCCATTGATCCCTGCTTAATAGGCATACCAGGGAAATTAGCAATCACATTGATTGTTTCAGTTTGACCATATCCATCATAGACATCGCATCCAGTTGCATTTTTCCACGATCGCATAGCTTCGGGGTTTAAGGGTTCTCCTGCACTAAAGCAATGTCTGAGAGACCTGAATTCAGCTTTGGATAAATCTGATTGAGCTATAAGCCTGTAAATTGTTGGTGGGGCACAGAAAGTAGTTACTTTGTTTTTTTTAATAATTTTTAATAAAATCTCTAAGTCAAACCCTTGCCCATTATATAAAATAATTGTGCACCCTGCTAAAAGGGGTGGAAAGAGTAAACCCCATGCTGCTTTTGCCCAGCCAGTATCTGTTAGTGTCCAGTGTATATCATCTGATTGCAAATCTTGCCAGAATTTTTGAGTAATATTATGTGAAAACGCATATGCATTATCACGTTCAACCATTTTGGGCATTCCAGTACTTCCGGATGTAAAATAAATTAACATTGGGTCAGAAGATTTTGTAGGTGTCACCATATTTCTATCAAAATATATATTTGATTTATTGCAAATTTCTGCAAAATTATACCAATTATCTATTTTGTTATGAACTATAATTTTATGCTCAATAGATTGACAATTTTTTATTTTCTCAATCTCTGCTACATTCATTGAAGTTGATATTATTGCCTTTGATTCCGATGTTTGAATTCTATATTCAATATCATTCGCTTTTAACATTGGTGTACTTGGTATTGCAACTGCACCAACCTTGGCACAACCCAAAATACAGTAGTACCACTCAGAAATTTTAGGTAAAATAATTAATATCTTATCTTTTTTTTTAATACCGAGATTTTTTAAGGCATTAGCAAATCTTGATGAATTTTCATCAAGATCCTTATAACTTATTTTTTCAAAGTCATTTCCATTTTCATTTATAGCTATGAGTGCAGTTTTTTCAGATTTTCCATATTTATTTGATATAATATCAAACGCAAAATTAAAATCATCTGGACAATTAAGACTAAATGAGGAACGAAACTTTTCGTAAGAGAATGATTTTTCATTTTTCAATTTAAGTTACCAGTTTATTTAAACAAATTTCAAATTAAACTAAACTTCAGCAAGTTAAATAGGAATTAAACATTTGCATTATAGCTATTAAATATGGTTGTTGTTCCATCTTTATTAATGAGAAAAACATCGTATGCTTCTCTTTTATGCTCAGGACCCATCCCAGGTGAACCATAAGGCATTTCAGGAACAGCAAGACCAATTACATCAATCTTTTTTTTGACTAATGATTTAATATCGGAAGAAGGCACGTGACCTTCAATTAAATAATTATCAACTTTTGCAGTATGGCAAGAAACCATATTAATAGGTATATTATTTTTAATTTTAAATTGCACTAAATCAGTAGAAAACATATTTTCTGAAGTAACATTGAATCCTTCAGTCTTAAGAATTTTAATCCATTCATTACAACACCCACAATTAGGATCTTTAAATACGTGAATTGGAATTAATTCTATTGAGTAAGATTTAGAATTAATTAAAAAAGGGCTAAAAATAGTTGCTAATATAAAAGTTCTTCTTTTCATATATATCTAACTTGAGTATTTAATGGGATACTTTTTGTCTGTCCTCTTTATCCATTTGGCAATATGCCAGTTCTTCAGGTTCTCTGTTTTCACCAAATAAATAACTAAATTCCGATGGCGAAGACTTTTTCCATGAATTATAATATTTAACCAAATACTCAAAGTACTCTTTTGAACCGAGATTTTCTAAGTAAACATCCTCATATTCATATTGATTATTATATGATTTCGTATGATTTTTCATTTGTTACCCTGCTTCAATATTGACTCGATTCATTTCGTAATTAGACTTTGTTTATAGAAAAAATTCAAACAAAAAATAAGTGCGACCTACTGTAAGATGATCGCACGGTTATGGGTTTAGTTGTAGATAGCAATTAATTGAATTATCGCAACAATTACAAAGATACCTGAAAATACAAACCTTAAGATATGAATTGGGATATTTTGCACTTCTTTCCCATAATTGGTAGTAGCAATTTTTTCATCCATATCTTTAATCAGTACCATAAAATTTGTTAAAAGACGGATTATCCCAAAAGCACCTATTAGTGTTGGTCCCACTACTGACGCTGCAACTAATAATTCTTTTCCAGTGACATTACCAAATACTATCACCATCATTGTTGATAATTGACTTATGGTGGTGAGAACCATTACTATTAGAAAGTAATAGAAGGTGTTAGTTTGAATAGATTGTCTTAAGTTCTGGTCCATTATTTATACTCCTTATTTTTTAAACTTAACTTTTAACTTCTCAAAATAATTTTTGATTTTATCATCTAAATTCTTTTTTAAACTTTGAAAAAATGTCGCATATAACGTTAGAATTTCTCAGCCATTTCATGATATAATAGAGTTATATTACAAATAAAAGGGTTAATTTTGACTAAAAGAAAATTTTATCCAATAATACAGAATATTAATACAGAATATTTAATAATTGCTTTAGAATTTAAATACTAGATATTTCTTGGAAGCCTGTATTTAACCCACTCGTTAGTCATACAATTATTTTTAATTTATAAGGTAAATATCATGTCCAAAAAAAAACATTACATTTGCACTCATACTTGGAACAATCCCGAATCCAGAAAAACTGTGATAGAAAATACTAAAGGAATGACTGACAAAATGTTCTTTGAAGCTTTGAAAAGTGAAAAAGCGGAAACACTTCAACACTGGATGGGAAAAGATGATTTTTTTTTCTGCCATTGGTATGCTGAAAGTGAGGAGGCAATTTTTGAAAACCTTGAGAAAGCAGGCTTTAATTCTTTAATGATGACATTGCCAAACGAAATGCCAAGATTTGTTAGTATGTATGATATTACAAATGAGGAAATGCAAGATCCTGATGGTTAATTAAAAATCATAACATTTGATTATTTTTTAATATTTTTTATTTCTTATGGATTTAATTATTCTCTAGGTATTTTTCTTTTAAGTTTTTTTCTTTTTTTCTATTCCAAAAGTACTTCTGCATCTTAAAAAAATTCTTAATTTTAAATTTTAAATCGGGTTTTCTAAATTCAACTTGATTACCTGAGGGATAGAAAACTTGGATATTTATTTTTCCAAAATCATCTATAATTTCATTTCTTTTTTCTAAATTTTTCAAATTTTTAAGACTACTTACTTTAGAGGCTTTTTCAGTAAATAAAATATATTCATTACTACTGATCGAATTTTTCATTAACCTATGAAGAATAATTACATCTTGTCCTGCAATCTCTTCAAAATTTCTAATTTTTTTTATAATGAATTCTCCATAATGAACAAAACACTTTAATTTTAAATTTATCATGTCATTACAAGGAGTACATGGACATGATTGAACAAATAAAAGTTCTTCAATTCTATTATTAAATATCTCAATACTTGTTAATAATTTTTTTATTAGTTTAATTGAAAATTCATTAGTATTTTTTGGTAAAGCGTAAAATAATGCCGCATCTCCTTCAAGTTTATTGATAGTTAGGGTTCCATCTAACTCATTTATGACTGTTTCTAATAGATCACTTATAATAAGTTCACCATGGCCATCATTAATTTTATCAAGAAATTTTTTAAATAAATTAGAATTTTTTGAGACGTTATGTGCTTTAACAAATGAAGTATATCCGCTAATATCTACTACAACGATAAATCCTTTATTAATTTTCATTTAAATCAACCTTGCGTAACAAAACCTTAACTTACTTTAATTGAAACATTATAAAATAAAAGATAATATAAGTACTCACTGAAAAATAATAGTTGAAAGATTACAAATATCTTAAATTTATGAAAGGAAAAATGATGACATTATATATCATTCTAGGTACCTATTCTAATAAAGGTTCTGAAGGTTTAGTAGAAGGAAGCTCAGACAGAAGAAAAGCTATGGAAATTCTCACTTCAAGTGTTGGAGCAAAGTTAATTAATTATAATATTACTAGAGGTATTTATGATTTTACTATGCAAACAGAGGCAGAAAACTTTAATCAGATTGCAGCAATGAATCTAAAGGCAAAAGCTGCTGGAACTGTAAGTAAGTTGGATGTATTGGAGTCATTAGATATTGAAGAGGTAAGAAAAATTGCCAAAAATGTAAATTTTCAACCACCTAGACCTTAATTTTAAATTTTAATTAAACAAAAAATAATGAATTATGAGCTTATTTTTAAGAACTCAGGAATTTAGGTTTAAATCTCTTAAAGACTATAATTTTAAGCCTAAATATATTACTATTCGCGATAAGGAAATAGGTATTCTTCGTATTCATTACGTTGATGAAGGAAAAAAAACTGATCCGGCTATCATTCTTTTGCATGGTGAACCATCGTGGTCCTATATTTATAGGCATATGATACCTATTCTTTCAAGTAATGGTTTTAGAGTTATAGCTCCTGATCTAATAGGTTTTGGGAAAAGTGATAAACCAAAGGATAGAAATAATTATACCTATAAATCTCATGTAAGTTGGCTAACTTCATTTCTTAATCAATTGAAAATTAAGAATTCAGCATTATTTGGCCAGGATTGGGGAGGACTGATTGGTTTAAGAATACTAGTAGAGTCACCTAAAATTTTTAATAAAGTAATGATAGGTAACACAGCTTTCCCAACTGGTGTCGAGAATTTGGGTCCAGAATTTTATAAGTGGAGAAACTATAGTCAAAATTCAGAAACGTTTAAAATTGGAAATGTAATTCATAGAGGTACATTTAAAGGTCTTTCTAGGGATGAAATAAATGCTTACGATGCTCCTTTTCCTGATGAAGAATACAAATCTGGTGCACGTCAATTTCCTTTATTAGTTCCAGATTCTATTGACGACCCAGCTCATCATGATCAAAAAAAAGCATGGGAAAAATTAATAAAACTGAGAAAACCAATTTTAACATGTTTCTCTGATAAGGACCCTATTATGAAAGGTTTAGAAAAAGTTTTTATTCAGAAGATACCAGGTACCTCTGGCCAGGATCATTTCATTACAAAAAATGCCGGGCATTTTTTTCAGGAGGATGAAGGTATCTTTTTAGCTAGTCGATTAATAAAATTTACCAAGAATTAATATTTATTTTGAGTTTAGATGACTTAAAGAAATTATTTTTATAATTAAAACTATATGAGGAACTAATGACACCAAAATTAATGAGTTATAATCAAATAGATTTTCAATCTAAATTTCACCTTGAGGCAGAAATAAAAAGAATTCAAAACAATGTTGATAAAATGAAACAACAATTTAAAAAAGCTGGTTTACTTTCTTTTACTGTAACGCAAATATGGAACAAGCAAGGAAATAATAGACTTGGCATATATTATTCGTATAAAGACGAAAAGGCTTTTATTGCATGCCAAAAACTACTCAATGGTATTCCAGATGATGAAGATAATCCCTCAATAGTGAATGCCGATAGAGGTATAGTAGTTCTACATGAAATCTTATATTAATAATTAGGATTTAAAATTTTTATTATTTATAAGACCTGTCTTTTAAAAAAAAAATTATATTCTAAATATAACCTTAATTGACTTCATTGATATATAAGAGATACAAATGACTTTTAGACCAGTTAAATTAGAAACTCTTGCCAAGCCTACTATGGAGGGTGCAGGAGTAAATTTGCATAGAGTATTTGGATTTAATGACCCAAAGGAAAGCGATCCTTTTCTAATGCTTGATGACTTTAGAAATGATAATCCTAAAGATTATATGGCAGGGTTCCCTTGGCATCCCCATAGAGGTATTGAAACTATAACCTATGTTCTAGAGGGTAAAGTTGAACATAAAGATAGTATCGGAAATGAGGGTGACTTATTAAGTGGTGATGTTCAGTGGATGACTGCCGGATCAGGCATAATGCATCAAGAAATGCCATCAGGTAATTCTAAAGGACAAATGCATGGATTTCAACTTTGGGCAAATCTTCCATCTGACAAAAAGCTCATTGCTCCAAGATATCAAGATATAGCATCAAAGGATGTAACATATTTGGAAGACAATGATGGTTCTAAAATAAAAATAATAGTTGGAGACTATAAAGGCATAAAGGGCCCAGTAGATGGTATTGCATGTGAACCGCAATATTTAGATATTTATATCCCCCCTAACATCCAAAAGTTTATTGAAGTGGATACATATAAAAATACTTTTGCATATGTATTTGATGGATCTGCCAATTTTCAATATGCATCTGACCCTATTGGAGTTCTTGTAGAAAAAGAAATCAATGGTCAAGAATTAAATATAAGAGATATGTCAGGTAATAGAACTTTAGTTCGATTTGATACTGGAGACTCAATATCTGTGAAAAGTGGAGAACTCGGTGTTAGGTTTCTTTTAGTATCTGGCAAACCAATCAAAGAGCCAGTAGCGTGGCATGGTCCAATTGTTATGAACACTAAAGAAGAATTAATGAAAGCTTTTTCAGAACTGCAAAATGGGACTTTTATAAAACCCAATGATTGAAAATTAATAGTAAGTTTTAAATTTACCAGGTAATGAAACTTCTAGTAATTCTAAATCTTCAGAAAACATCTTGTACTGTGTTTTCATTTTGGGAGGAATGACAAATGCATCTCCAGGAGATAGCTTAAAGGGTTCTTTCCCTTCTCCACTTAAAATCATGCTTCCTTCCATCACAAAATTGAATAAAATGTCACTGTCATGATAAGTTTCAGGACTTTTGTTTTTCTCGGGGCGGATAATATGAACTCCAGCCACGTTTTGCGTGTTTTCTGCTATCCCTGTATCTCTTGAAATAAAACCAGGAACTCTAAATTTTTCCCATTGTGCCTGTTCAGCCTTATGGTGCACAAATTTTTGACCTTTAAACCTCCTGTTTTTATTTATTACATCATTTGGTAATTTCATATCATGGTCAATAGTCGTAATATGATCTGCAGGCACACCAATTTCAATAACCTCAATGTTATCGCTAGCATATAATACTTGATGCCTTATTTCAGGTGGTTGAATTACACAGTTTCCTGCATACAACCTCAAAGGTTCACCTTGATCTTCATAAACCAAATCTACCCATCCTTTATAACAAAAAATAAGTTGAAAACCTACAGAGTGAAAGTGAACCATATCGGGTACTGGTCCACCGTCAGGTATTCTTATATGGCTTGCAATTATAGATCCTCCTAATCTATCAGGAATTAAATCCCTATACTGCATACCGGCTCTTCCAATAATCCATGGTGCTTGATCAGTTAATCTCCTCACCACAAAACTATGTTTTGTTGTTGGTAATATGATTGGCGGATTTAGTTCATCAATTTCAATAATTGTCTCATTAGGTGCTTTTAGAACCTTTTTTCCTTTTGAAAAAATATCAGGATTTTCACAGAGTATTCTTAATTTACCCGGAGAAACATTGGCTTCTTTATCAATCCTTACTCGGATACCATGTCCTGAAAAAACTGCAACAGTTGGATTATCAGCTGGATAAATCATATCCATTTTCATTTTTAGAGTATTTGTATAAAATGGAATATCGTCTCTTAATTCTTTAGTTGGTAATAAAATTTCAGCTCTAATTTCCATAATTTTATTCTATATTATTTAAACTTATTATTTTTTTATGCTATTAAATTGGACATAAAAATTATAGTTTAAAAGTAAAAGAAATAAATGTTTATTTTAATTTTTAAAGTTATTTAAAAATATGAGTAAAATAATAACAGAGGAAATGATTAAAGATTACCAAGAATTAGGTGTTGTATTCATTCCTAGTCTATTTAGAGAACATGTAGTTAATTTAAGAAAAGGCGTTGAATATAACATGCATAATCCTAGTCCATATGCAGCTGAAAATTTGCATCAAAAAGAAAGGGGTCGTTTTTTTGATGACTACTGTAATTGGACAAGAATACCAGAATTTAAAAAAACCATATTTGACAGTGAAATCATTAATGCAGCTGCTCAGTTGATGCAATCGCATTCGGTACAACTTTTTCATGATCATGTTTTAGTAAAGGAGCCAGGAACTTCAAAAGATACACCATGGCACTCAGATGGTCCTTATTACTTTGTAAATGGAAAAAAGACTATTAGTTTTTGGGTTCCCTTAGACCCTGTTGAAGAATCTTCCCTAAGGATGGTAGCTAGGTCACATAAATGGGGTAAACAAGTATTACCTACTAAATGGCTTTCAAAAGAAAATTTTTATGAACAAGTTGATCAATATTTGCCTATTCCTGATCCTGATTTGGAAGATATGGATGTATTAGAATTTCAAATGGAGCCAGGAGATGCTGTCGCTTTTCATTTTGAAATTTTGCATGGCGCTAGGGGAAATAATACAACTAAAAGAAGAAGGGCATTTTCATTAAGGCTTATCGGAGATGACGCTCGTTACACGAAAAGACCAGGAAAAACCTCTCCACCATTTCCTAATCATAATATGAATGAGGGGGATAAATTAAGAACAGATTGGTTTCCAATTTTATTGCCATTAGATTCTTAAATTATCTAATTTAATATTATAATTATTTTTCAGTGAGTGCTGCTTCTTGTTCAAAAGTAAATGCGCATACACCTACAAAAACAGATTCCTTAAATACAAGACTTTTTCTTAATGATTCAATTATTTGGGGATATTTTTGTTCGAATAACTTAATGGAAGATACATCTTCAAATTTAACCAATAAATTAAGGTCACCTTGTTTTCCAATAAAAACATTAAATCCAATTATTTTTAATATAGAAATTTTTGATGCAATATTTTCAGTAAAAAATGATGCAGCTAATTTAGCTTCCTCCATATTAGCAAATTTTAAATTAACTACTTTTCCATACATTATTTTTCTAAAACCTTAAATAATTCGTCTATTTCATTTGTTTTAAAAGTAGGCATTTTAATTCTTTTTAAGACTGCAGCATCTAATTTTAGAAATTGAATTAAATCTTTTGATTTTTTAGTCAACTTTAAATCTTTATCTAAAAGACCTATTTCAATAAGTTTCATTTGTTGTTCTGAATTTAACAAATTTTTTGAAAGGCATTTTAAAACCGTTATTGCTTCATCTAAAGAAAGATTACTAATTTCTTCATTAAGTTTTTCTATAGTTCTAGTTATTTTTTCAACTGACATTTGCCTCTGTTCTGCTTGAATATCTAATTGATGTGAAAGTTTTTTTGCAAGCCCTGTCATTAACATTATTATGTTTTTGGATAGTCTTCTTACCCTATAATCACGGACACATAAAGATCCAAGAATATAACCTTCTGAATTAACTATTGGGAATGCTGCATAAAATCTTGGTCCATCTTTTTTTAAAACTGATGGATGATTTTTAAAAATTTTATTTTTTGTTAAATCATTCGCTATAAGGGGATTTGGGCTATTTAAAGCGTATTGACAAAATGTTAACGGCCTTGGATGACTTCTTAGCTCCTCTTTTCTATCATCATTAATATTTTTTCCATCAAGGACAAAGTTATATTGTCTATTTTTATCAATAACATTTGCCCAACTTTCAGGACATTTAGTTATTTGTCTGGAGAGATGACAATAAACATTGTAAATTTCTTCATTTATATTGTCCAAAACTCCTGCTTTTTCAACTGCTTGAAGTCTGCTCTCTTCATTTTCAGGAATTGGTGATGCAATAAATGACAAAATCTACTCCTAATCAATAATATTTGCCAGAATTTACAATTATAGATCTTAAATTCAAATTTACAATAAATAGAATTATCACCGAAATTTAATTCGGAAGTATAATGCCTTTGGTGAGAATTACATTAGCGTATAAAGAACGCTCAGTGGTTGCTATAACTGCAAATGCATTTTTGACCCTTTTGTAAAAACTTTCAGCGTCAAGCGGGACTACCTTGAAGTTATAATAATTGCAGGTTTTTTCAATATCGTTATGAATTGGATCAATTCCATCACTTTTGGTAACATTTATAGCTCTTACAATTGCATCAGTCTTGTTATCAATAGGGAGTATATCTAGTATAGAATCTAATAAAGGAATAAGTTCAATGCCATCTGCTCTAATTAATTTATTCGCATGTGCTGATGCTGGATAGTTACCATCAACTAGTGCTATCTGATCACCATGACCCATTTCACGAAGTATAAATAAAACTTCTGGACCTAGAATTGGGTTTATTTTTTTTAACATTTTATGAAACTCCCTAAAGTTTAAATATATTCTCCAACTGCCCTGTTTTTTTTATCCAAACCTGTAATCAATGCAACAACATCGTTGCCTGAGACTTCATTGGTTTTTACAATATCAATTATTCTGCCTTGCCTGAATACAGCTATTTTATCAACTAAATCAAAAACTTGGCGTAGATTATGAGAAATTATGATAACTGGGATATCACGTTCTTTAAGATTTTTTATTATTTCCTCCACTTTCTTTGTTTCTTGTATTCCTAAGGCAGCTGTCGGTTCATCCATAACAATTAATTTTGATCCCCAACCAGCCGCTCTACTTATAGCAACGCATTGCCTTTGTCCTCCAGACATACTTGCTACAGCTTGGTTTAAGTTACCTATTTTTATTCCTGTCTGAGCTAGCAGTTCTGATGATTTTTTTTTCATAGCTGATTTATTTAACCATGATAATGGTCCTAATTTGAAATATTCAATTTCCCTACCCAGAAAAATATTTGAGGTCACATCAAGATCATCAGCAAGTGCAAGATTTTGATAAACTGTTTCTATACCACTTTCTCTTGCATCAGTCGGTGATCTAAAATTAACTTCCTTCCCATCAAAAAAGATTTTCCCAGAAGTTGGTCTTTCAACACCTGTAATACTTCTTACAAAAGTAGATTTCCCAGCACCATTATCACCAACTATAGCAATATGTTCATTGGAAGAAATAGAAAAATTTGCATCTTCTAGAGCTCTAACTCCTCCATAATGTTTTGTTAAACCAACTGTTTTGAGGATAACTTCTTTACTCAAATCACTCATTTCTTTCATTAATTAAACGTTAATATTAGATTTTTATAAAATATATCCAATATAATATATATAAAAATCTCAAGTACAAATCCTTATTGACAGTTATGAATTTTTTAGACCTTAATGCTATTATTGATTGCAAATATGCAGGACTTTATTTGTAAAATAAATTTAGGGAGAAAGAAAATATGAAAAATTTATTACCAAAATTTGCACTTCTAGCATTTTTTGCCATAACTTCTAATGCCACTATCTATGCACAAGATGTTATTGGTTATATTACAAAATCAGCTACCAATGCAGGTTGGATGATGATCAATCAGGGGGCAGAAGATGCTGCAGCTGAAGAAGGAGTAAAACTAGTTTCAGTTGGACCAGCTTTCCAAGGTGATTTATCTAGTCAATTAGAGGTTTTCGAAAATCTAGTGGCTCAAGGAGCAAAAGCAATTGGAATTGCTCCAGTTGATAGTGCTGGTGTAGCACCTGCTGTTACTGATGCAATGTCATCTGGTATTCCAATTATTGCTATTGATACTGGTGTTTCAGGCGCTGAAGTTACCTCTTTTGTAGCTACTGATAATTATGCTGTTGCAAAAGTTCAAGGTGCAGTTGCTGCTACCTTAGTTAACAATGGTGATACTGTAATTTATGTTACAGGTAATCAAGCACAATCCACTGGTCAAGAACGCCGTAATGGGTTTATGGAAGCTTTTTCAGCAGCTAGGCCTGGTTCAAAAATTTTAGAAGTTCCTACAGAATGGAACAGTCAACAAGCTCAAGAGGGAGTTGAAGCTTTATTAAATTCAAATAGTGACGTTAAAATGGTTGTGAATGCATGGGACGGCGGTACCATGGGTGCAAAAGCTGCATTAGAAAATCTTGGATATAGCGCAGGTGATGTTAAGCTAGTTGGTTTTGATGGGGCAAGTGATGCTATAGCCGCAATGGATGAAGGATGGGTTCACGCAGATACTGCTCAAATGTTATATCAAATGGGCTATCAAGGAATCAAGGCTGCTGCCGCAGCTGCAAGAGGTGAAACCGTATCTTCAAGAATAGATACCGGATTTTTTCTTGTAACACCTTCTACTTCTGGTGTTTATAAGAAAATGGTAGGAATTAATTAATTCATATCAAAAAAAACGGCACAAATTTGAAATATAATTTGTGCCCTATCAGTTTTCTATATTTATTAAAAATCATTTTTTTGATAATTATATCATTTTTATTTCATAAAAATTATGTCAGAAAATTTTACAGATTCAATAATTAGAGCTTTAGTCAGGTTTTTTAAAGCAGAATGGTCTGGTGCTTTTGTGGCAATTTTAATTCTTGCTTTAGCTATAGAATTTTCAACTTCAGGGCGTCCTTTTTTTCATCCAACAAATCTTATGACCATCTTAAATAATTCTGCAGCCATTGGAGTTGTAGCTGGAGGAATGACGCTTGTAATTATAACGTCAGGTATTGACTTATCGGTAGGTTCTGTAATGGGTATGACTGCTGCTCTAACAGGATACGTTTGTAGTTTTTGGGGATTTCCACCTTGGATGGCAATTCTTACTGGCCTTTCTTTAGGATTATTAGTCGGTGCATTTCAAGGGACATTAGTGGCTTATTTTGGAATGCCTGCATTTATTGCAACTCTGGCTGGTTTATCTATATGGCGTGGTACAGGTCATCTTAGCACTGGTGCGCAAGCTACTCCAAAACTTCCAATAGATTTTGATTCATTCGGAAGATTCAATCCATTTGTAAATTTAAGAAATGAATATAAGGAGGGTAATCTTGAGGGTTATTGGGAAACATTTGGTAGTTTTATTGATAGTAATTGGTTAAATTTTTTTCGAACTTTCCAAATGTCAATGCTGATTTTTATTCTATTTTTTCTTATACTAAGTTTAATTATTACTAATACTAGATATGGGCGATATATATACGCTATAGGATCAAATGCTGTGGGGGCAAGACAATCAGGTATTAATACTTCCCTTTATACAATGATGACTTACATGCTTTGCTCACTTTCAGCGGCATTTGGCGCATTATTATTTCTTGGAAGAGCTCCTTATGCAAAATCTGATTATGGGCAAATGTGGGAATTAGACGCAATTGCAGCTGTTGTTATTGGTGGTACTTCATTATTTGGAGGAAGAGGTTCCTTATGGGGCACGTTTATGGGTGTTATACTTTTAAAACTTATCAACAATGGATTAACATTGGCACAATTAGACACTTTTTGGCAAATGGTTGTTACGGGTGTAATAATTCTTTTAGCAGTAGGTATAGATTTAGTTCGTCAGTCAAAAAACCCAAAGAATGTAAGGAGGTTATTGGTCTCAGTGAGTTCATTCATGGCTTTCTTAACCCTTATGACTCCTGCAAGTCTTTTTTTAAAAGCACAAATTTCTATTTTAGAGCATAATGCATCGAAAAGCATTCAAGAAGCTGGAGAAAAATTGGCTAATGGCCAAACGGCTAGGTTATTAGGACCGAAAGAGATAGATTACTTTCAACAAATTATAGCTTCAAATACTTGGATTTCAGTATTATGTTTTTTATTATTTATTGTTTCTTTAGTACCTATATTTATTTCAAATAAACTTTTATCAGTAATAACTTCTACATTTTTTATTTTAATGATTTTCCCATTAATAACAATTGGTTATTCTGTGACTACCCCTTTTTTAATTTTTGGAGTAATTATACTCATAACAAGTTTATTTATTGATATAATTTTTGACAGAGCTCGCAAGCTTGATAATTCTGTTTGCTAATATGTATGTATTTTTTGATGGAGTAATTTGATGATTGCAATTGGGGGAGAGAATCTTATTGATTTAGTTTCTTCAAGTTTTAATCCTGAAGGACTACCAATTTATTTAGCTAATCCTGGTGGATCTCCATATAACGTCGCAATAGCTGCAAGTAAGCAGGGTGGAAATGTATCATATTTAACACCACTGTCTAAAGATACACTAGGAGTATTACTTTCATCCAGGCTAAAAGAAAATGGTGTTAAAATTTTGTCAAAAAGTATTTCAAACCCCACTTCTTTAGCTGTCGTATCAATAAATGACGGCATTCCGTCCTATAGTTTTCATAGAAATGAAACAGCTGAAAGAAAAGTAAATTTAGAAAATTTATTGGATATAATACCAATGAATACTAAAATTTTCCATGTTGGTTCCCTAGGCCTTATCGAAGGCAAAGATGCCGAAATTTGGGAAATATTTTTTAAGAAATGCAAACAAAAAGGTTTTATTACTAGTTTAGATCCAAATGTACGGCCAATACTTATAAATGATCGTGAATCATATATTAAAAGATTAGAAAGAATGTTTTTGGATGTGGATATCTTAAAGCTAAGTGATGAAGATTTAAATTGGCTTTATCCAAAGAATTCAATTGATCATTCCTTTGAAATCCTTCGATCAAAAACTAATGCCAAACTACTTATTCTAACATTTGGGGAAAAAGGTTCTATTGGAAAAACTTCTCATTTTGAAATAAATATGCCCTCGGAAAAGATTTCTGATTTGAAAGATACAGTTGGTGCAGGAGACACATACATGGCAAGTATTTTAACTTGGTTTATAGATAATAAAATTTTTGATAGTAATTTGATAGAAAATTTAAAAAAAACAGAGCTATCATTAATGATGAATAAAGCCTCTATTGCTGCAGCATTAAATTGTAAAAAAATAGGTTGTAATCCGCCTTCAAAAGTAGATATTGAAACTTTTAAAAAATAAAAATTAATTAAATAAATGCCAAAAAATATACCAATAGATCCAATAAAAACTTTCAACAAAAGTTTACTTAAAAGTTCAGGAATTCCTGTTCATCAATATCAGAAATCAATTCAGGAAGAATTAAAGATATATGGTAAAGAAAATTTAATAGAGTTATTTCGGCATATGTATATAGTCCGTGAGTTTGAAACCATGCTAAACTCATTCAAAACAAAGGGTTCTTATAAAAATATAGAATATATTTATAACGGACCAGCACATCTTTCTATTGGTCAAGAGGCAGCAGCAGTTGGATCTGCATTTGCTTTGAAAACTGAAGATAAAATTTTTGGTTCTCATAGGAGCCATGGTGAAATGATAGCCAAAGGACTTTCAGCTATTAATAGTTTGAGTAGAAATAAAATAAACTCAATAATGGAAACGCATCATGATGGTAAATTAATTTCATACATCCATAAAAATTTTAATAATAAAGAATTTAATGATGCAGAAATGTTTTTATTAACTGGTGTATTAGCAGAAATTTTTATGCGTGAACTTGGTTTTAACAAAGGTATGGGAGGATCAATGCATGCATTTTTTACACCTTTTGGTGCCTTTCCAAATAATGCAATTGTTGGGGGATCTTCAGGAATTGCAGTGGGCGCTGCTTTACATGCACATTTAAAACAAAATAAATCTATTTGTGTTGCAAATTTAGGCGATGGAAGTACTGGCTGTGGATTGGTATGGGAAGCGATGAATTTTGCTGCCATGGGACAATACAAAAACCTGTGGCCCAAACCATTTAATAATAATCCACCAATGTTATTTTGTTTTATGAATAATTTTTATGCTATGGGTGGTCAAACATTGGGAGAAACAATGTCTTGGGACCGCCTTTCAAGGATAGCTAGTGGAGTGAATCCTGAGCAGTTGCATGCTGAAACTGTCAATGGATCTAACCCTTTATCAGTTGCTGATGCAGTTATCAGAAAAAGAAAGATATTGTTAGAAGGAAATGGTCCTGCATTATTAGATATTGAATGCTATAGATTTTCTGGACATTCAACAACTGATACCAATGCTTATAGGTCAAGAGAAGAGATCAAAGGTTGGAAATCTTTTGATCCTATTGAACTCTATTCTCAAAAATTACTTGAAGCAGATATTATAAACAAAAAGAATTTAGATAACATAATTGAAAAAGTGCAAAATCAAATAGAGATTTTAACAAGTAAAGTTGTTGATAGAGAATTAACTCCAAGTATTGATATAACAAAAAAACCTACAATTATTGGAGATTTTACTTTTAATAAACAAGTTAACAGAATTTCTAAAACTGCAAACGATTTGCTAATGGATATTAATCAAGTTAATCAGATAAAAAATATGAAAAAAAAGTCTCGATATGGAAAAACTAGTGATGGTTCTTTATTATCTGGAATGAGAGCAATTACCCTTAGAGATAGCCTGGCTGAAGCCATGATTTATCATTTGTCTAATGACAAATCACTTATTGCTTATGGAGAAGAATGTCGTGATTGGGGAGGAGCGTTTGGTGTCTACAGGGGATTTGCTGATATTATTCCAATGAATAGATTATTTAATGCACCCATTTCAGAAGCTGCTATAGTTTCCACTGCAATTGGTTACGCTATATCTGGAGGTAGAGCAATAATTGAACTTATGTATTCAGATTTTATTGGCCGAGCTGGAGATGAAATATTTAACCAATTGGCAAAATGGCAAGCTATGTCTGCAGGAGAATTAAAGTTGCCTATTGTTTTAAGAGCTTCTATTGGATCTAAGTATGGAGCTCAACACTCACAGGATTGGACATCATTACTTACACATATTCCAGGACTATCAATTGTATATCCATCAACTCCATATGATGCAAAAGGTTTAATAGCAAGCTCGTTAAAATCTAATGATCCAACTATTTTTTTTGAAAGCCAACGTTTATACGATAAAGTAGAGGTTTTTAATGATAAAGGTGTTCCAGAAGAGTATTATACCATACCTATTGGTAAAGCAGTTAAAAGAAAAAAAGGTAGAGATATAACTATTTTAACAATAGGGGCCTCATTATATCCAGCCTTGGATGCAAGTGAAGAGTTAATAAACCACAAAATTGATGCTGAAATTATTGATGCAAGATCACTAGTTCCATTTGATTATGATATGTTGATAAGTTCTGTAAATTTGACTGGACGCTTGCTTATTGTTTCTGAAGCAGTTGAAAGAGGATGTTTTGCAAATACCATTGCTACAAATGTATCAAGGTTTGCCTTTAATAATCTTAAGGCACCTGTTATCGTAATTGGTGCACCCAATTGGATAGCACCTGGCGCCGACATGGAAAAAACATATTCACCACAATCAGATGATATTTTAGATTCAGTTTTTAGAGATTTTTTTCCAGAAAAAAGAGTCAACAAAAAAGGTCTCCGAAAAGATTGGAATTTTTTAGACTTAGCCAAAAAGGGATTTTAATCAAAAAGGATATATCAAATGACAGATATAATGATACCAAATTTAGGTAACGAAATATCAGAGGCTGAAATAACAGAGTGGCTAGTTGGTATTGGTGAAGAAGTAGAAGAGGGTGATGTAGTACTCTTAATATCGACTACTAAAACTGCATTAGAAATTGAAGCTCCTGTTAGTGGGAAAATTTCTCAAATCAATTTTAGTGAAGGAGATTTAGTTCAGATAGGAGATGTTGTTGGTCAAATAGAATAATTTTTTATCAAAAAAATTATCTACTAATATATTTTGGAATTAATGTCCCTGGATCTTCACTGTTCTTATATGCTGCTTCAACTAGAGCCATTGTATTCCAAGAATCCTTTACTGATGCAATGAGTTCACTTTCTTCACCACTTATATATCGCTGCAATTGAGACATTCTATTTCCAAAACTTTCAATAAACCAAGATCCTATTAAAGGAATATTAACCCATTCTTTTCCTAAGTTTATTTCTAATATATCAGGTGCTCCTTTTGGATAATTAAGATTTACCCCAAGTTGAACATAAGCTGCACCTTTCGTCCCACAAATTCGGAATTCACAAGCTTGAAATTTTCTACCAAAATTATGATTATGATTTATGGTTAGAGCACATCTTATATCACTTCCATAATCTAATATAGCTGTAGTTCTAGTATTTGAAGTTTTTTTCCCAGGGAAACCAAGTGTTTTTGCTTTTACACCATTTGGGTTACCTAGTATGGATCTTATAAAATCGAAATAGTGAATTGAGTGCAAAAGGATTTCAACTCTTGGTAAATTTTCTAAAAACTTCCATAATGACCACGGAGTATCTAACGCTAGCCAAGCATCAAAATCTACAATTTCACCTAATAAACCTGAGCTGATAGCATCTTTTAAAGCTATCATCATTGGAGCAAATCTAAGTTGAAAATTTAATGCAGCCTTTAGTGATCTAGCATTACAAATTTCTAATATTTTAGTGGCTTCATGCAGATTACTACCCATAGGTTTTTGAATTAAAACACCAGAATTTTCTGGTAATATTTCTAGAATGCTTGCATGAGCCTGGGGTGGAGTAGCTAAATCAAATATTACATTTTGCTGGTTAGATGCTTCTTCTACAGTGTTGAAAATACTGACATTAAATTTACTTGCTAATTTTTTTGCCTTTTTAATATCTGGATCATAAATACCCTGAACTTTAAAACCTGCTTGTTTATAGGCTGGTAAATGTGCATCATTCACAATTGATCCAGCTCCAAAAATGACAATCGGACTATGCTTTTTTGGTCTTCCCCATTCTTGATTTAGATTGATCATTTTACGCTTTAATTTTCAAGATATTAATCAATTTAAATTATTTTAAACTTAATTTATAAAATTTTCTCTACTTCATCTCTTGTTGGCATAGAGGGAGCTGTTCCAGCTCTTGTTACTGAAATACCTGCAGTTGCACAACCAAAATTAATTGATTCTAATGTACTTCTGCCCTCAGATAAAGCGGCAGCAAAACCTCCATTAAATGCATCGCCCGCTCCAGTTGTTTCTAAAACTTGTCCAACTTTGTAGCTTTGTATAAGTCCATGTTCATGCAAATAAGCACCTTTCTCTCCCAGTGTAATTATAGGAGTTTCAACGCCCATTTCTTTAAATTTTTCACACGCTATTTTTGCATCATCTAATGTTGAAACTTTTACTCCAGTAAGAGTTTCTGTTTCTGTTTCATTAGGAGTTATAAAATCACATAATGCTAAAAATCCATCAGGTAATTTTGTAGCTGGAGCAGGGTTTAAAATAGTTTTTACATTTGCAGATTTAGCTATTTCTAAACCTTTTTTGGCAGCTTCTAATGGTTGTTCAAGTTGAGTTATGAAAACATCTGAATTAGCAATTAGATCTTTTCTTTTTTCTAGATCTTTTGGGCTTATGTTTGCAGCTGCACCAGGTGAAATAATTATTGCATTATCCCCTGAATTTTCTTCAATAAAAATATAAGCTGCCCCTGTATAACTACTAAGATCTTCTTCAATATAAGGAGTGACTCCTGATGATTTCCAAGTGTCGATTGCCATTTGACCAAAGTCATCCTTCCCTAAACGGCTTATCATAGAAACTTTGACACCTAATCTGCCGGCTGCTACAGCTTGGTTAGAGCCCTTACCTCCAGGTCCTAAGGAGAATGAATTCCCCAAAACTGTCTCACCCATAACAGGCATTCTATCAGCACGATAAGCTGTATCCGCTACAAAAACGCCTAGAATTACTACATGACCCATTTATTAATTTTCCTCCGGACCAATTACCCCTTTTCGGAAAGCAAAGCATCCATAAAAACGACGCTCACCAGTTTGTATAACAGCGTATGCTTTTTTTGCTCTTTCATAAAATGCATAGCGTTCAATTGATATCATTGGGTTTGGTCCATCTGCTCTACTTACTTCTGACTGTACCTCACTCATAACTGGAAGAATTGAATTAGGCTCTCCTACTACTTCCATTCTACCAGCAGCATCATCAACAAAAGTATCTAAAGGGTAAACTGATAAAACAGCTTTAACAACTTCAGCAGCAGGTGCGTCTATTCTTAAAAGATCACCCAACACGGTTTCTCTTGCAATACTATCAGATGGGAAATTGGTATCAGCAATAATTAAATCATCACCATGTCCCATTGCTCTTAGCGTATAAAGAACATCAGCATTTAAAAGACTATTTATCCCTTTTAACATATTAAATTATCCTTCCAAACTAAAATTTATTTATATTAGTATATACGTAACTTATTTTCATAATTAAAAATATGAATTGAATTTTGATCAGTGGTTAGTTTAACTTCTTGCCCAGGAATGTAGTTTTCTCTTTCTCTAATGACGCATGTTAAATCTTGATCGTTTGCACGAAGCAAAAGGTGTGTTTCAGAACCAGTTGGTTCAACAACTGCAATTTTCGCAGGAATTCCATTGTTAGAAGGAAATAGATATTCTGGTCTTATGCCAATGATTATTTTTTGGCCATTTTCTAATTCTTTAACATTTGGTAAATTAATTTTTGTACCAGCAACTTGTAACTTATAACTACTATTTTTTATTTCCACAGTCCCTTCAATCATATTCATTGCAGGTGATCCAATAAAACTTGCTACGAAAGTATTAGCGGGTTTGTCATAAACTTCCAAAGGACTTCCGGTTTGTTCGATATGACCATCTTTCATAACTACAATTTTATCTGCCATTGTCATAGCTTCTATCTGATCATGGGTAACATAAACTGTAGTAGAGTTCAGTCTCTGTTGTAATTCTCTAATTTCTGCACGCATCTGTACACGCAATTTTGCATCCAGATTAGATAGTGGTTCGTCAAATAAAAAAACTTGAGGGTCACGTACAATAGCACGACCCATAGCTACCCTTTGTCTTTGGCCACCAGATAAAGCACGTGGATATCTTTTGAGATAGGGGGTCAAACCTAATATTTCTGCGGCTTGATTTACTCTATTAGAGATATCATTTTTACTCAAACCTTTCATTTTAAGAGAAAAAGCCATGTTATCATTTACAGTTTTATGAGGATAAAGAGCATAATTTTGAAATACCATTGCTATGTCTCTTTGAGAAGGTGGTAGATTATTTACTATACTTTTACCAATCATTATGTCTCCTGAGGAAATCCCTTCTAAACCAGCAATCATCCTCAAGAGAGTTGATTTACCACACCCAGAAGGTCCTACTAGAACAACAAACTCACCATCTTCAATATCTACATCTAAACCATGGATTACTTCTGTATTACCATAGGATTTAAAAAGGTTGCGTATTTTTACTTCTGCCATAATAAATTCTCCTAGTAAAAAATAACCTAACTAATCAATACTGTCTATATAGGAAAATTCTATTTATTGATAAGCTTGACAAAATAGAGCTACACTGAAATTATTTTACTATTAAGGTATCATCAGGAAATTAAATATTCCTTTAATTTCCTGATTTAACATAATTTGGGAGAAAAACTGTATGAAAGTAGAACTTTATAATCACATAGTTCGAAACGGATTAACAAGAAGAACTATGCTTAAAGGTGCTGCCAGTACCGCTGCTTTGGCAGCTATGGGAGGCGCCGTACCAGCACTAGCAGATGGCCATTCTGCATTACGTGCTGCTATTATGAAAATTCCTGGTGTTGGAATGGGATCTCCAGGTGATGCTGAGTGGCAAAAAGTTGGAGAAATGTGTTTAGGTCCTGTAAAAGATCGTGTAAAACCAGGTGAGTTTAAAGGAGTAGAGCTCACTTTTATGGGTTTGAACAATCAAAACCTACATAATTTTTTATTTAGAGGATTTTTAAAACCTTGGGAAGCTTATACAGGTGCTAAGATTAACTGGATAGATTTAGCACAAGCTGATTATAATCCTAGATTACAGCAATCAATTGCTACCAAAACTGTTGATTTTGATATTATTGAAATGGGGGCACCGTTTGAAGGCGATACAGCTGGACAGGGGCTTTTGAATGAAATGCCAGATTGGGTAAAAGACCAGATTGATTATGATGATTTGGTTGGTTACTTACAACCTCCTGTAGGAACATGGGATGGTAAAGCATATCGAATCAACATTGATGGTGATTGTCATACATTTTGTTATAGAACTGATTATTTCGGGTCTGGATCAATAACAGGAAGAGCAAATCCTCCTAAAACCTGGCAAGAAGTAAATCAAATATCAAAAGATGTTGTAGGAAAAACTGATCCTTTAACTGGGCTTCCGGCACATGGATTTTTAGATCCATTAAAGGGTTGGGGCGGTTTTGGTATGTACTTTCTTACTGATAGAGCTGGTCCATATGTAAAACACCCAGATGATCCTGCATTCTTATTTGATATAGATACTATGAAGCCTAGGATCAACAACCCAGGTTGGGTGCAAGCAATACAAGATGTTATGGATCTTATAAAGATTGATGGAGCTTACCCTGCGGATCAAATAAATGCGGACCCAGGTACTACTGGTTTCCAACAGTTTTTAGCTGGAACAGGTTCTATGCTTACTTGGTGGGGTGACATTGGGTCTAATGCTAGAACCAATGATTCATCTGTAATCGGCGATGTAGTTGGTTTTAGTATGATACCTGGATCGGATAAGGTCTATAACTCTAAAAAAGGTGCATGGGAAAATAACTATAATGAAGCTCCGAACAATGCTTATCTTGGATGGGGTGTTTACGTAACTAACCGGGTAGAAGGTGATAGCAAAAAGCGTAAAGCCGCATGGTCTGCTGCTGCTCATATTGGAGGAAAAGATATTTCTTTATGGACATCAGCCTATCCGTCTGGTTTTCAGCCATACAGAAATTCACACTTTGTTTATGATGAGTGGGAAGCTGCCGGATATGACCGAGCATTTATAGAAGATTATCTTGGATCAAATCTTGATACATATAATCATCCAAATTCTCTAAATGAACCTAGAATACCTGGAATTTTTCAGTATTATTCTGTAGCTGAGGATGAGTTAGCAAAGGGCTTTGCTGGCCAATATAGTTCAGCTCAGGAAACTGCAGATGCTATTGCTGCAGCATGGGAAAAAATTACAGACTCAATTGGTCGAGAAAGTCAAATTAAGCTTTATAAAGCTTCAATGGGTCTCTAAATTTGACCAATATAACTAGTTGGATCGGTATGGAAACATACCGGTCCTTATTTTTTATAAGGAAAAGTCATCTTTGAGCTCATCTGAAGGTAATTACCTCCACATTGTTATGTCAGACCAAATATCTCTTGGGAGAAGAAATTTTGGTCGTTTTATTATTTGGGGCTCAGCGATATTCCTGATATTAACTGTTTTATTACAATCCCTTGATCAAACAAATTTTTTAACTTTTGGTTTTGAAAATTGGCGCCCTACACTATATGCGTATTTACTTTGGGCATTTTGTTTATGTCTGGGGCAGGTAATATTATATGGTGAACAAGGTAAAAGACGACTATTTATTTTACCCGCAGTTCTTTTTGTAATTTCTGTTGTTATTTTTCCCTTGATATTTGCACTAGGTATAGCTTTTTCAAGTTGGAATCTTTCCTCTCCTGATGGGAGGCAGTTCAATGGCCTTGCTAATGTTTATCAAATGTGGGCTGATCCATTCTATTGGAATGCCTTAAAAAATATGATCTATTATACTCTTGCTATTCTAGTAGAGTATGTCATTGCCTTTGGTTTAGCACTTCTTTTGAACACTCAAATAAAAGCTCGTAAATTTTTTCGTGTAGCTTTTTTAATGCCTTTAATGCTGTCCCCAGTTGCAGTTAGTTGGATGATAGGAAAATCAATGCTTGAGGCGAGGTTTGGCCCTATTTCTCGTCTTGCTAGAGAGTTAGGTTGGGAAAACCCCTCCTTTTTTGGAAGCCATGAAATGGCACGCTCAGTTATTATGATGATGGATGCATGGACTTTTATACCTTTAATGATGATAATGATTTTAGCAGGTTTACAGGCTATTCCAAAAGAGATGCATGAAGCAGCAGACGTTGATGGAGCTCCACCTTGGAAAAAATTTTGGGAAATTACTTTTCCTTTAATGTTACCTGTGTCAATAACTGCAATTTTAATTAGGATTATTTTTAAGCTGAAATTAGCAGATATTATAATCAATGTCACTTCAGGAGGTCCTGGAGGAGCTACTGATAGTGTGACTAGTTTTATATTTAGAGAATACAGAGATCGTTCGAATGTAGGTTACGGAACTTTTTTAGCTATTTTTTATTTAATCATAATAGTAATTTTAATGACAATTTTGATCAAAATTGCTGATAAATGGATGAAACCCAGGTATTAAAGCATGAATAAACAGATTTTCCATGATACCGCTAAAGATTTATCTTTTAAACCAAATTGGATGTTTAACAGATTAATAATATATGGGATACTAATTATATGGGCTTTTATTTGTTTATTCCCAATATATTGGACGATAACTACAACATTTAAAGCAGCTCCAGACGTTATGAAAGGTAATATTGTACCTTGGTGGGATTTTACACCTAAGTGGTTAGGTCTCAAATCCTTGGGATTATCACCAAATACTATATTTGTTGAAAATACTGTTCGTGAAGAATTTTTAAAAAGATTTTGGAATTCAACAATTATTGCTTTTAGTTCATCCACAATTGCAGTGGCTTTAGGGAGTTGTACTGCTTATGGTTTAAGTAGGTTTAGTTATCGGTTTGGGTTCATGCGAAACTCAGATATTTCTTTTTTCTTTTTATCTCAATTAATTTTACCTCCTGTTGTCTTAGCTTTACCTTTTTTGGTTTTATATAAAGAGTTAGCTCTTTTAGACACCAGAATAGGATTAATTGCTCTTTATACTTTAACAGTTTTACCAATAGTTATATGGATTATGCGTGATCAATTTGGATCAATACCTGTTGAATTAGAGGAAGCAGCTCTTGTAGATGGTCTTTCATTATGGAAGGCTTTTATTACAATTATTTTGCCAATTGCTCTACCTGGTATAATAGCTGCTTTTATAATTTCACTAGTATTAACTTGGAATGAGTATTTTTTTTGCGGCTCTACTAACCTCTTCCCATGCCAAAACTTTACCTGTTATGGTTGCTAGCCAAACTGGTTCTCAAGGCATTGCTTGGTGGTCAATGGCTGCTTTATCATTTGCTGCTATCTTGCCACTGGTTATAATTGGAATAATTTTAGAAAAATTTATAATAAAAGGGATGGCTGCTGGTGCTGTCAAATAAATTAGTACTTTAATTAAGAAAATTATCTATTTAAATCTATTTTGCCATCTATATTATCTAAAACCTCTCCTAACAATTTCGTAAGTTGGATTAAATCATTTAAATCGCAAATCTCAAGTGAAGAATGAGAATAACGCAGAGGAAACCCTACATCTATACATGCAACACCCTTCCCAACTAATTGTACGTAAGATAGATCTGTAAGTGCGCCACTATGAGCGCTTTTTTGAAGAGGAATTTTATTTTGAAGTGCAGTTTTTTCAAAAAGTTTCACAAGTGCAGGGTGTGGGATTACACCATTTAAAGTACCTCTACCATGAAATGAAAATAAACTAATTGCGGGTCCTTTACCTAAGCTTATATTCCCTCTATCTCTCATATCAGGGGTATCAGTTGCTAAAATTAAATCTAATTGAATAGCAATATCAGGCAATAATTGCTGGGCAAGAGGTATTACTCCCCTTAAATTAAACTCTTCTTGTACACTGAATACTAAGTTTATAGGCGGACCTTTTTTTCTAAGCGATAACTTTTCTGCAATTTCTATTGCTATGGCACAACCTGCTCTGTCATCAATGCTAGTACCAGCAATTCTTTCATTGCTTAACTCCTCAACTGTTGGTTTATAAACAATAGGAGAACCAATATTTATTCCTAGGTTAATTACTTCTTCAAAAGTATCAACACCAACATCAATGTATAAATCTTTATAAGGCACAACATTATATTTTTCATCCTGTTGGGTGGCGTGGTGACTTTTATTAGCTATAATTCCAAAAATTTCACTACCATTTTCTAGAGGGAATATAACAGCTTGAGAAGCAAGGGCTTTCTCTGGTACTCCTCCTAGTCTTTCAATTCTTATAAACCCGTTTTTTTCAATTTTACGAACTACGAAACCAATTTGGTCCATATGCGTAAATAACATAATGTTAGGTCCTTCCCCAGGGAAACTTACCCACAAATTTCCCATTACGTCTTTTTTTGGAAATAATCCTAATTCTTTCAGCTTATTTGAAATATGGTTGCAAACTCTATTTTCATATCCAGATAAGCCTGGCAGCATCATTAACTCAATTAAATTATTGTATATTTTATTTTTCATTAACTTCTAAATTTATTTACTATATTCATAAATTCTATAGCACGTTTCGGATTAACAGGTTTCCAAGTATCACCATCCTCTTTTAAAGATGACCCAACAATACAACCATCAGCAGTTGTTAATACTTGAGTTATTGTATTATGCTTAACACCAGTATTAGCTAAAACAGGTGTATTTGGTAATGCTTTTTTTACGGATATTAAGTCATTTATTGAAGC